>CAZBNG010000020.1:0-31135 GCA_964493095.1 uncultured Pseudobdellovibrionaceae bacterium | reverse complement strand
GCCCGATCTGGGTGGGGGTCGCGCCGACATATTGAACAAGCGGTACTTTGCCAGGATTTTGATCCTTGGCTTGCTCGTAAAGGGCATACAGCCCCTTAATGCCTTCAACGGCGCCAACACCCGTGGTGGCAAATTCGCGCAGCTGGAACGGGGCATAGTCCTGTGGCAACAGGATCAATACATGAAACCCTTTTTTCCATTCACGTCCATCATTCGGCTTTAGTGCCTGGTGCTCTAGTGACGGATCCCAAACCCATTCAGGAGCTTGATCTTCGGCAAAGCATCCCCATCCGGTTTTGATCTTTCCAAAATCAAACAGACATTGTGGTAGCTGTATAGTTTGCATACCCTCATCAGTAGAGAGCATCCAGCTGGCGGTTCCGGCCATATAGCGGACGTGAGGCACTGCATTGGCAGAGCGTTCGAGGTTATGAAGTGGCATTGGTCATTTTCCTTTCTTGATTTTCGTGTTGTTTAAAAACCCCAAAGCTCTCTGGCGGCACCTGCCGTCAAAGAATCCCAGCGGAAGTTTGTGTAATCGGGGATGGTGAGCTGGCTAAGTTCCTGCCAGTCGCTGGAAAGGGATAAAAAGCGCTGTAGACAATGTGCAATGCCTGTAGCGGTATGAATGGCGTAAGTGGCAGCCTCCGGCGTTAATTCCAGAACGTCTGCTTTGCTTTTCGTGACATAGGCAAATCGCTGCGCGCGGTTGCCAGAAGCCTTCCAATAAACCGCGCCTTGCAGCTGGTGATCGAAAGACATGTCCGAAGGCATGCGCCCAGTCGTTTTAAGATCAATATCCAAGCCATGCTGATCGAATGAAAAATCCTTAAAGCCAATCAATGGGACGGGAATGCCGTCCAGAAAAACCTCAATGCGGTGCTGTTTTCCGTTTTCCGGCTTGGTGGGGATGCCGTAAGGGCGCAGCGTACGAAGCGCATTGCGCACCATACCGTCCCAAGCTTGTTTTCTACCTTCTGCCGGACGACCTGTAATCTCCTGCAGCTTGTTCTCACGGGCTTCTTGATCAAAGCCAAGCGCAGTCTTTTTCAGATACTCATCTTTGGCGAATTGAATGACTGCACCTTCATCCATATCCGGATGATCGAGGCCGCGTGCAACCGCATCTTCAACGGCAATCCCGGCTAGCATATTAACGCTTTGCTGTCCTTTGACTTTGCCAAGATAACGAATGATCCAAAGCGGGAAATTATCGCGGGCGAGATTAAGGCTCGATGCAGAAAGATGCTCAATGCCATGTTTTTGAAAATGGTTCATAGCCAACCCCACAATTTTTTACTGGGCTGGCGGGAGGCTTTTTGACGCTTAGCGCCGTTCAACCATTTCTTAATCAGGATGAATCTTTGAATGGTTGCTTCTGCATCGGCGATCAAGGCATCCAACTCTTGATCGGAAAGAACAAACAGGTCACCAACAGGTGTTTTATATATGTCGTCTAATTCGAGGGGGCGTTTATCGGTGGGCATTTTGCTGATCTCCTTGTGTGCGTTAGGAGATCAGCTTGGATTATCGAGGGTGGTGAGCGCTTGGTGAGCGGTTAGTGCTCAGCTTATGACGGGGTGGTGATGGCGTATTTATACCTTGCAATTTCGGAATATATATCCTAATATGCAAGGTATGTTAGAGAGATGGATCACAGATAAACTTCAAAAAAATATCGCACAGGTTCCTGCTGTGGCTTTGCTTGGACCGCGTCAGGTCGGCAAAACCACGCTGGCCAAGGCTGTGGCAAAGGGCATGGATTCCCTCTATCTCGATCTGGAATCGCCCGAAGATTTGCTTAAACTGAGTGACCCTTCAAGTTTTTTAAGCACGCATAGCAATAAGCTGGTCATCTTGGATGAAATCCAGCGGGCACCGGACCTGTTCATGATCCTGCGCGGACTGATTGATAAAAACAGAGAGCAAGGCCGTAAAACTGGGCAGTTTCTTTTGCTCGGATCCGCTTCGATGGATTTACTGCGCCAATCATCAGAAAGCCTTGCCGGGCGAATCAGCTACATTGAGATGGGCGGTTTAAATGTGCTGGAAATCGGCAAAGATAAAAAAGATTTGCAGAAATTATGGGTACGTGGAGGCTTCCCGGACAGTTATCTGGCCGCAGATGATGATACGGCCATGGACTGGCTGGAGGATCTCATCCGCACCTATCTGGAGCGTGACGTGCCGCAAATGGGCTTCCGCGTCCCTGCAAACAGGCTCCGCCGACTATGGACCATGCTTGCCCACCTGCAAGGCGAGACCATCAATTATTCAAAACTGGGCGGCAATCTTGAAATTGATGGCAAAACCGTTAGCAATTATATTGATATTCTCACCGATCTATTACTGCTCAGACGCATTGAACCATGGCATGCGAACGTCAAAAAGCGGCTGGTAAAATCGCCGCGCTATTATATTCGGGATAGCGGCATTCAGCATCGCCTGCTAGGCATCGCAAACCATGATGCCCTGTTGTCAAACCCTGTATTGGGGAAGAGCTGGGAAGGATTTGTGGTGGAGAACATTCACTCTGTGTTACCGCGCCGCGCTGAGACATATTTCTACCGCACATCCGCCGGTGCTGAAATTGATCTGGTTATTAAAATGCCATCCTCAGAAATCTGGGCCGTAGAAATCAAACACGGCGTTGCCCCCAAACTCGGGAAGCATTATAGCCAGACATGTGATGATGTTGGCGCCACAAAAAAATACGTTGTCTATGGCGGCGATGACGAATTCCCGGTTGGCGATGATGTAACCGTCATCTCTTTACCAAAGCTGATGGATAAAATTCAAACGGCCTAACTCACCACCCGATGGATAATATTCGTCACCACGCCCCAAATATGCAGGCGGTTTTTGTCATTAAGCATGATGGGCGCGTATTTCTTGTTCTCTGGCTTCAGGGAAACCTCGCTACCTTTAATCTGCAATCGTTTGACCGTCAGATTGTCATCAATGCCTGCAATAACAATGTGACCATGTTGCGGTTCAATGGACCGATCCACGATGAGAATATCGCCGGACTTAATGTTGGCATCAACCATGGAATCGCCCTCGGCCATCACCATGAAGGTTTGTTCCATATCTTTAATGAAGAATTCATTGAGGTCGATATAGTCTTCGACATGATCTTCCAGAAAAGAAGGCGAGCCAGCCGGAACGCCAGACATGTACAATGGTATGCGCTGGCGTTTTACTTTTTTAACCTGAATGAAATCCTTAACATCTTTGACAAGACTCGCAGGAACCCGCAGCGCTTTTGTTGGCTCACCGTATTTTCCGGAGCCTGCCTTGCGGCCTGCGCCATCTCGTTTTCCGCCGTGATCACCCATAATTTCATCCTTGTAGTTGTATTCAGATTGACTCAATTTATTTGATTGTGGTACAAGAATCAAGTTGGTTTTGAGTTGCAGATTCTCTGGCGCCAATATCACGAAAAAAAATTGCTATAGGAAGGAAAGGAGCTGGGAGATGAAGGGCTTGCCAGAACGGGTATTTTATTCTCTAAACGACATTGAAAAATTATGGCATGCGGATCCTTCCGACCTAAAACAGTGGCTGATGCATGGTCAGTTGAAAGCCCATGTTTGGCTGCCGATGATAAGCCTTTATGAAATCAGAGAAGAAACCGATGGCGCGCGCATCATCCTGACAAAAGAGCTTCGGCACTGGGAAGGATACACGCCGCTTTACCCACATCATTGCCGTAAGATTTTCAGATCCGGCACTGTGTATTTGCGGGAGTTTTTATGTGCGCAGCAGAATTCAAAATTGGCACTTCCCGACACGTCTGAAAGCCTGCGATTTACACTCAGCGATCTTGTGATTTTAAATGAGGAGCGCAAGTGCTTTGAAGAACAACATCACATAAAGGAGACATGCGTTTGTAATGTCAAAATAATAGGCCGCGTTGGAAAAACGCAGCCCGTGTTTAAAATTACAGATTATGATCCGACCTTCAGAAAGATTCTCTTCAACGGCCAGAAACACAGCTTTGGTGATATGCAGGCCGATGTCATCCGCCAGCTTTACGAAGGGGCCACCAACGGTGTGCCCTGGCAAAACGGCAAGCAGCTTCTGGCCAAAGCCGGATCGCAGAGCTTCACGCTCTCCAATATCTTCAAACGCAATCCGCTCTGGCGGCATCTGATTATTTCCGATGGGCGGGGTATGTATCGCCTCCACGATAGCTTTCTTGAATCGGTTGGTCATCACCAACCCGTCACCACCTAAGCACTAACCGCGCACCACGCGCTCACCAGCGCAATTATCACAGACTATTGAGCATGACCGCACAGGACAAATGCTCAATGATCAATCAAAACCAAACACGTCCCCATTTAATGACCACGGCAGAACGCCTCGATGAAATTGCCAGCATTCTGGCAAGAGCCATCGTGCGCGTTCAAAAACGCAAAGAAATAAGCTCATCCGGAGAGAGTTTTACTGGACTTCACTGCGAACCGAAGCATGCATGTAACAAACAAAAGAAAAGGAGAGAGCATGACAAAAACGGCTTTGAAACAACTGAGTGAAATCCAAAATATGACCATGGCAGAATTGCAGGACATATGGCCGCAATACTTCGATACCGAACCGCCTAGATTCAACCGCTCTAATCTTGAGCGCAAAATCGCCTACCGCATTCAGGAGCTTGCCTTCGGCGGCCTATCTCAAGAAACAAAAGAAAAAATTAGGCGGATGAAAAGCGATATTACTGCAGGCATCATGAAACGCAATCGCGATATGCCGCCGCCCGGCACCGTCCTATCGCGGGAATATCAAGGGGTGGAATACCGCGTCATGGTGCTCAATGACGGCTTTGAGTATCAGGGCATGAAATACACGAACTTGTCTAAAATCGCCCGCGTCATTACCGGAACAAACTGGTCTGGCCCTGTTTTCTTTGGATTGAAAAGATGACCATGAGAAACCAGGACGTTATAAAAAAGCGCTGCGCCATTTACACACGCAAATCCACCGAAGAAGGGCTGGATCAGGAGTTCAATTCCCTTGATGCCCAGCGCGAAGCCGCCGAACACCACATCCGCGCCCAGGCTCACGAAGGCTGGGTTCTTTTGCCCAACCGTTATGATGACGGCGGTTTTTCCGGTGGCTCAATGGAGCGGCCTGCGGTCAAAAGACTGATCCAAGATCTGGAAGATGGTCTGATTGATGTGGTGGTGGTTTACAAGATTGACAGGCTCTCTCGCTCTATGGCTGATTTTATGAAGCTGATGGAGTTGTTTGACAAACAAAAGGTCTCCTTCGTCTCCGTCACCCAGCATTTTAACACTGACACGTCCATGGGGCGGCTGACGCTTAACATCCTGCAATCCTTCGCCCAGTTTGAGCGAGAAATGACCGCAGAGCGGATCCGCGATAAATTCGCAGCCTCAAAGCGAAAAGGCATGTGGATGGGCGGTGTGCCCGCTCTGGGCTATGATGTGCGCAAGCGCAAGCTAGAGATCAACCCGCAAGAAGCCGAGATCATACAGTACATATTCCACAGGTATATTGAGATGGGATCGACCACCGTTCTGGTGAAAGAGCTGGCCGAAAAAGGCTACACCACAAAAAGCTGGGTATCGCGCAGCGGCAAGCACCATAAAGGCAACCCGATCAATAAAAGTACGATTTACAAGATCCTGTGCAATCAGGTTTACATTGGAAAGATCCTTCACAAAGGCACCGTTTATGAAGGCGAACATGACGGTATCATCTCGAAAGAAACCTTTGAAAAAGCCCGCTCCATCAGCAATAACCGAAAACCAAATTCTTCATCGCTCCGCTGCAAGGCAGCCAATTATCTCTTACGCGGGCTTGTCTTTGACGAAGATGGCTATGCCCTGACATGCGCCGCCGTCAAAAAGAAAAACAAGCGTTACAGATACTATGTCAGCACACAAGCCATTAAGAAAAGCTATGCCGACAGTGCTTTGAAAACCGTATCAGCAACTTTGCTAGAAAATGTGATTGTTGATCAGATGCGCAGATTGCTCTCCCGACCGGAATGGACAAAACAAGTCCTCGCCGATCCGCAGTGGGAGGAGATTAGCGACCCAAAAAGCGAAGAAAAAATAATCCGCGCGCTTGAGAATTTTGAACAGCTCTGGGATGAGCTGTTTCCGGTGGAGCAAGAACGGCTGGTCAAACTCCTAATCCAGCGCGTTGTCGTAACCACGCGGAGTGTCAGCATTGAGCTGCGCCCCGTGGGAATGGTCGGCTTGCTCCATGAGATTATGCCGGATGCCAAAACGACTAAATCGCAGCCCACGAAAGACAGCCCCATCACCATAGAAATCCCAATCAAATTAAGAAGGCGTAGCGGACGCAAATATATCACCGCACCGGACGGCAGAGATCTTAGCTCTTACAGAAAGCCGAAATACCAAACCAATATGATGCAGGCCATTGTGCGCGGCCATAGATTTTCAGATATGATGGACAAGGAACCAGATCTCACCATCAAAGAACTGGCCCAGCGCCAGATGCTTGATCACGGCTACGTTGCCAAAGCCCTCCGCATGACCCAACTGGCCCCAGACATCATCGAAGCTATCCTAAATGGCCGCCAGCCTCTGGCCATGACCCTCGCCGAGCTTATGCGCCCATTCCCCAATTGCTGGAACGCCCAGCGGGTACATTTTGGGTTTTAAGAAAAACGCCCATAATTTAGGATATTTTGCGAATTTTCACCTATCAATAAATTAGCTTTCTATCACTTTGCCGGCGTCGGCAAACCGTTGTTTTTGATGTACCGACCGCTTCACGGTTGCGCATCTAAACCGTTAATAATTCTCCGTTCTCAAACCAGCAGAAAATAAGGCCAAAACCTGAAGGTGGGTTTTGAGAGTCGCTCCATAGGTTTTAGAGAAAAAGGGGCATTTAGAGAGAAAAGAGCCTGAAAACAAGGCCGATGCGTGTCCGGCGTTCCTTCAGCTTTGCATGGCAAAAGCCCAAGAACTCTGCCCCTTGGGGGAAGGCTTACAATGCCCATAGAGTGTTTGAATTTAGAAAATTGGTTGCGGGGAGAGGATTTGAACCTCTGACCTTCAGGTTATGAGCCTGACGAGCTACCGGGCTGCTCCACCCCGCGTCACCATTAAAGAGAAGGTGTATATAGCGCCCTTGACCTACAAATGCAACCCCGGCAAAAAAACTGAGCTGCACAGCTGCGCGCTCCCCTCCCCTGAAAATCGGTGAAAAACCCGCATGATGCCAGGGAACGTGAGAAAAAAAGCTGAGAAAACGGGCAAAAAAAGACCGAAACCTATCTATAAGTATAGATAGATACTGAAAAAATAGCCTTTAATTACCCAGACGATTTATAGTATCCTTATACCATTCTGCCCTAAAAGCAAGCACTGCGTTACATATCAATCCTCTACAGATTTTGAAGGACTCAAAGATGGCGAATACAGCACTGAAAACGCAGGCTGCAGATATGCAAACGCAATACGCAGACTGCCTCAAAGAAAAGATATCGTTTACCGAAATAGACCACGACACAAGACGGGCGCTTGAGGAATACCGCGACGCCCTTGAAGAGGCACTTCCTGGCATCCTGGAGGAGTTTTACGCCCATGTTGCCAAATGGCCAAACCTGGCATCCATGTTCAAGGATCAAAGCCGTATGGATTACGCCCGCTCCGCCCAGCAAAGACACTGGATGAAACTTTTCAGCGGCCGGTTTGACGAAGATTATGCCAATTCGGTGAAAACTATCGGTACGATCCACAGCCGCATTGGCCTGGAGCCTACATGGTATATCGGCGCTTACTGTTACACGCTCAATCGGCTTTACGCACACGCGGCGCACCAGCATCAGTCACGCTTTGCCCCCGAAAAGGCACAGGAGAAAACGGCGTTGCTCATGCGGGCCCTCAACCAGTGCGTAATGATCGATATGGACATGGCCATTTCCATGTATCTTGATGAAAACAAACGCACCTACAGTGAAAAACTGGGCGAACTCGCCAAAAGCTTTGAAGGTACGATCGATTCCATCATGAGCGGCGTTGCGGCCGCTTCAACGGAAATGGAAGCCGGCGCAGAATCTCTTGCCTCCACCGCGTCAAAGACTTCTGCGGCGTCAGAAAGCGCCGCAGCAGCTTCGGAAGAGGCCTCCACGAACGTGTCTGCCGTTTCCTCTGCGACAGAAGAACTGACAGCCTCTATCGCCCACGTCGCAGATATGGCGCGCAAATCTTTTGAAGCCGCCGACCAGGCCGCCGCCGAAACGGACCGGTCCGTGCAGACCATGGTCGAACTCAAGGAAGCTATCGACAAGGTCAGCGAGGTCGCCAACCTGATCAGCGATATTGCCGAACAGACAAACCTTCTGGCCCTGAACGCCACAATCGAAGCGGCGCGCGCCGGCGAGGCCGGAAAAGGCTTTGCCGTTGTGGCATCGGAAGTTAAATCTCTGGCAAACGAAACAGGAAAAGCGACGGAAGACATCAAGGCGCAAGTTGCCTAAATTATCGCTAAAAGCGGCGGTGCGGCTAAGTCTCTGGAAGCGGTTAAAGCCGTTATTGACGATAACAAGAGCGTGTCTCACAATACGGCTCAGTCCGTGGATGAACAACGTGAGGCCGTTGCTGAAATCGCCAAAAACGTTGAGCAGGCCTCTGCTGTTACGAGTGAGATTTCCAAGAACATCAACCAGATCAGCGAAAGTTCACAAAGCGTGAGCACTTCCGCCTCCGACATGCTTCAGGCATCCAAGGAGCTGGCCCAGAACCTGACGCAGCAAGGCGATACGTTGCGTAACGCTGTGACACAGTTCATCAAGGAAATCCAGTCTGAATAAACCATAGCCAAACAACTGGCCGCCGGCATATAAACCGGCGCGTTCCCAGACAGAAAACTGCGCAATACCAAACGTATCGCGCAGTTTTTTTTCGGCTTTTTTAGATAAATCAAAACAAAGAGCAGGATCTGCTTTAAGGTCCCACACACATTAAATCAATCGATTGACTTAATTTGCGGATCGGATATCTTAGAAAAATAAGGAACATTTTATGACTTTAAAAAAGTCCGAAGAACCACCTAAGGACGCGAAAAAACGCCTGCTGGAAGCAGCAGCGAAAACTTTCGCCACGCACGGCTTTGAAGGGGCCTCCACGCGTATGCTGGCAAAGGAAGCGAGCGTGAATATCTCCGCCATCCCTTATTATTTCGGCAGCAAAGAGGGACTCTACGAGGCGCTGATACGCCATATTATTTCGATTATCCGCCAGGAAAGAGGGGAGAAAGCCCAGGAAATTACGAAAGCTCTGAACCAGGAAGGCTTAACGGTAAAAAAGGCCACAGCGCTCCTGCATGAGTTTATCGGCGGCTTTGCTGAATTTCTGTTAAGCAACCGGGCTTCCCCGCATATGGCGCAAATTCTCATTCGCGAACAAATGCAGCCCTCCCCCGCTTTCGAAATTTTTTACGGGGAAATGATGAAACCCATGCATGAAACCCTGACGCAACTGGTGGCATATCTCACGAACCTGCCCCCGGACAGCAAAGAGGCGGTTTTGTGCACGCACTCCATCTTTGGACAGCTCGTAATTTTCAAAACCCACAAGGAATTCATGCTGCGCCGGATGGGCTGGAAAGCCTATGGCCCCGCAGAAACGAAAGAAATTACCACCATGATTTTGCAAAACACCGATGCCATCATCGCCGCGCACAGAAAGAAGACGCCATGAAAAAATTACTCCTGCTTCTTGCTCCCCTTTGCCTTGCCGCCTGCCAGCCGCAGGACGATACCATTCACGGTTACATTGAAGGCGAGTTTGTAAAGGTCGCCCCCACCAGCGGCGGATTGCTTGAAACCCTGTCGGTGGAACGCGGCCAAAACGTTCAGGCCGGGGATCCGTTGTTCTCCCTAGATCTAACGGAATTAACAGCGGAACGCGACAGCGCCGCAGCCAACATTCAGGAACAGCAGGCAAAGTTACAGGATCTTATGAAAGGCGAACGCCCGGAAGAGATAGAAGTCATTCTGAAACAGAGGGAACAGGCACAAGCCACCCTTATCAACGCCCAGGCTGAATACGAACGCACCCTGCCCCTCAGCAAAACGGGAGCAGCCAGCATTTCAGACCGCGACGACGCCAAAGCGGCTCTGGATAACGCCAAGGCGCGTATGGAAGAGCTGAACGCCCAGCTAAAAGCGGCCAATCTGGGCGGACGCATCGACCAGATTGAAGCAGCCAGAGCGACCGTGGACATGGCGCGGCAATCTCTGCTGCGAGCGGAAAAAAGACTGGAAGACGCGGCACCGCTATCCCCGGCCTCCGGTATGATTGACGACACGTTTTACCGCCCCGGCGAATATGTGGGCGCCGGTCAGCCCGTTGTGAACCTGCTTCCGCCGGAAAATGTAAAAGCACGCTTCTTCGTTTCGCAAAAAACGGTGCCACAGCTCAAGCCAGGCCAGAAGGTAGCGATTACATGCGATGGCTGCGCCGCGCCGATTGCCGCGACAATATCTTATATAGCGCCGGAATCCGAATATACGCCACCCGTTATCTATAGCGTGGAGTCGCGCGACAAGCTGGTGTTCCTGATCGAAGCAAAACCGGATACCTTCCACAGTGAACTGCGCCCCGGTCTGCCGGTTGATATTGATCTGGGGTTTTGAAATGTGTGAAATTTACGCCATAGACGTTAAAAACCTGACCAAGAGTTTCGGTGGAAAAACCGTCGTGGATCATTTCGACGTGAGAGTGCCGAAAGGAAAAATCTATGGCTTCCTGGGGCCAAACGGCTCGGGCAAAACCACAACATTGCGCATGATCTGCGGCCTGCTCACTCCCGACGAAGGTGAAGGTACCGCTTTGGGCCTTGATATCCGCACGCAGGCGCCGGAAATCAAAAAGCGTATCGGCTATATGACACAGAAGTTCAGCTTCTGGGAGGATCTGAGCATTCGTGAAAATCTGGAGTTCGTCGCCAAAATTTACGGGCTGGACCGCCGCAAGGAACGCGTGGACGAAGCGCTGGAAAATCTCAATCTCAAAGACAGGCAAAAACAACTGGCCGGACAGCTCTCCGGCGGATGGAAACAAAGGCTGGCGCTGGCGGCCTGTATATTGCACGAGCCGGAGCTGCTGCTTCTGGATGAACCCACGGCCGGCGTTGATCCCAAAGCGCGGCGCGAATTCTGGGATGAAATCCACCAGCTTGCCGCAAACGGCCTGACCGTATTGGTCAGCACCCACTATATGGACGAAGCCGAACGCTGCCACGCCATTATCTACATGTCCTACGGAAAACTGGTAACACAGGGCACCGTGCATGACGTTATCGCCGGGGCGGGCCTGACCACGTGGGTCGTGCGCGGCGCGGAATTGATGAAACTGGCACGGGAACTTGAAAAAAATCCGGCTATAAAAACGGTCGCGCCCTTTGGCGACAGCCTGCACGTCAGCGGTGTGAACAAAGAAAAACTGGAAACCGCGCTCAAGCCTTATTTTGACAAGCCCGGCTATGACTGGCACGAGGAAAGCCCTTCTTTTGAAGATGTGTTTATCCGGTACATGGCGGACGCAAAGGACAATTTTGAAACGAAAGGGCCCGTATCGTGAGCATTTTCTCTTTCCGCCGGGCCGGAGCCGTTCTGGCCAAGGAATTTACCCAGCTGCGACGCGATACAGTGACGCTGCGCATGATTATCATGATTCCGATCATGCAGCTCCTGCTCTTCGGCTACGCGCTGAACACCGACCCGAAACACCTGCCCGCCGCTGTGCTGTCGCAGGATAACAGCGCGATTTCGCGCGCCATCGTTGCGGCGCTGAAAAACACCGAATATTTCTCTATCGACTACGACATTACCTCCGACGACCAAGGTCACGAACTTATAAAACGTGGCAATGTTCTGTTCGTCATCAGCATCCCGCCGCATTTTGAACGCGACCTTGTACGCGGCGATCACCCGCAGATCCTTATCGAAGCCGACGCCAGCGACCCCGTCGCCGCTTCCGGCGCACTGGCGGCGGCAAACGGCATGATGGAAAGAGTTTTCAACCAGGAACTCAAGGGACCGCTGGCGGCGCTAAAGAACAACCCACCGCCCATAACCCTGGTTTCACACAGACTTTTCAACCCGGAAGGCTTTACGCGCTACAATATCGTTCCCGGCCTTATCGCCACCATCCTGACCATGACCGGAATTATGATGACGGCGCTGTCCATGACGCGCGAACGCGAGCGCGGCACCATGGAAAACCTTCTGGCCATGCCGGTAAGACCGCTGGAAGTGATGGCCGGTAAAATTACGCCTTACGTCATGATAGGCTTTTTCCAGTCGGCCATGATCGTCTTTTTTGCCCATTTCCTGTTCGGCGTTCCGGTCATCGGCTCTCTGGGGCTTCTCTTCGGCGCGCTTACAATCTTTATTACCTGCAATATGGCGCTGGGCTTCACCCTCTCGGCGGCCGCGCAGAACCAGACACAGGCATTGCAAATGTCGTTTATGATCATGCTGCCTTCTATCCTGCTTTCCGGCTTTTTGTTTCCGTTTCTGGGCATGCCCCACTGGGCGCAGGCAATCGGCAGCGCTATTCCCGCCACGCATTTTATTGCCATTTCCCGCGGCATTCTTCTAAAAGGCAGTAACTTCATGGAAATCTGGCCGCATCTCTGGCCTCTTCTGGTATTCATGGTCGTCATTACGCTAATTGCCATGAAGCGCTACCGCCGGACGCTGGATTAAGCGCCGCCACAGGGCCAGCAATTGGATTCACCGCCCGCCGGTGCCCCGACCGACAAGACCAGAGCCACTGAAGAAACCCAAACATCAGGGGTCACAAGCGCGATTGTAAGGTGATTTTCGATTTTCCCGGCAGCGGTGTGAAGAATGGCTGGGGTGGGAGGATTCGAACCTCCGCGTGGCGGTACCAAAAACCGCTGCCTTACCGCTTGGCTACACCCCAATATGACCGGGTAAGCGAGAAATTACACAAGCCGCCTTCAAAACGCAAGGGCCAAAGGGGTGGTTTTATATACAATTCGGATTTTGGCATAAATCCGATGCCTGCGCGCACATTTAAGGCATTCTGTTAACTCCCCCGTTGCAATTATCTGCAAAGCCGCGCATTATGACGTTCCGCATATTTAGGATCGGAATGAGCACAAAACCGCAAAAAATAGCCGTTTTAGGCGCCGGGATAGCGGGGCTGAGCAGCGCCAGCGCACTCAGTCGTGCAGGGCATGACATCACGCTTTTCGATCCGGCAGGTTTCCCGAACATGCATAGCGCCAGCGCGATTGCCGGGGGTATGCTCGCCCCTTATGCCGAGATTGAGCATATGCCGCAAACATGGATAGAGGCGGGTTTAAGCGCCATTGAGTTATGGCAGGAATATGCGCAAACCCATGACATAGGCCTTGCGAGGAGCGGCAGCCTGCTCATCGCCCACAACGAGGACCGTTATATCCTTGAGCGTTTCCGGGCGCATTTGCCTGCCGCGCTGCAGACCGCCGTAACGCCGCAGGAGCTGGAGCCCGCCCTGCCCGCTAAATTCCAAAGCGCCCTTTTCCTGCCCGCCGAGGCGCATTTAAACCCGGTTAAAACTCTTGCCGCGCTACATGAAGACTTGCGCAGCACAAACGTAACCTTCAGGCAGGAAGCGGCGCTGCCCGATACCATCGCTGCGCAATATGACGTGGTGATTGATGCGCGCGGCATGGCGGCGGCGCAGGATGACCCCGATCTGCGCGGTGTAAAGGGCGAAACGCTGGTCGTGCGCAACCCTGAATTTACGCTGGAGCGCCCGCTTCGCCTGATGCACCCGCGCTATCCGCTTTATATCGTGCCGCGCGGCGATGGCGTGTTTATGATCGGGGCAACCCAGATTGAAAGCGAGGGAGAGCGCCCCACGTTGCGCTCCGGGCTTGAGCTTATGAGCGCGCTGTATTCCCTTGCCCCCAGCTTCGGGGAAGCGGAAATACTGGAAATCAACGCCGGACTGCGGCCTTCCTATCCCGACAACCTGCCGCGCCTGACGCTTCGCGGCAATGTTATCGGCTTTAACGGCATGTTCCGCCACGGCTTCCTGCTCTCCCCGCTTATGGCGCAATGCGTTGCAGACTATGTGGCAGGTGAAATGCACAAATTCATACCTATATTTATCAAAGATAAGAGAAACGAGAATGAAAATAACGATAAACGGAAAACAGCAAAGCTTCACCGCGCCGCTTAATATTACCGCCTGTCTCGAGCAACAGGGCTTTTCCGGCAAGCTTGTGGCCGTGGCCGTAAACGGCGAGTTCGTGCCACGCGCCTGCTATGACGAAACAGCGCTTCGCGATGGCGACGACATTGAAATTGTTGCACCGATGCAGGGGGGATAATGAGCACGCAAACTCTTGCCATTCACAACACTATCCTTTCTTCCCGCCTGTTCCTTGGCACGGCGGGTTATCCCTCGCCGGACATACTGGCGCGCAGCATTGAGGCTTCACGTCCCGGCTTGCTGACCGTATCCCTGCGCCGGGAAAATGCTGCAGGGTCGGGCCAGAGATTCTGGAACATCATCAAGGGGTTTAACATCCCCATCCTGCCCAACACCGCCGGGTGCCACAGCGCGAAGGAAGCCGTCACCACCGCCGAGATGGCGCGCGAGGTTTTTGAAACCAACTGGATCAAGCTGGAGGTAATCGGCAATGATTACACGCTCCAGCCCGAGCCTTTCGAATTGCTGACCGCCACGCAAGAGCTGGTAAAACGCGGGTTCGAGGTTTTCCCCTACATGACCGACGACCTTGCGCTGGCGGGCCGCCTAGCGGAGGCCGGGTGCAGCATTCTTATGCCCTGGGGCGCGCCCATCGGATCGGGGCGCGGCCTGAACAACCCTTATGCGCTGAAAATGCTGCGCCAGAATTTCCCCGACAAAACGCTGGTGGTGGATGCCGGAATTGGCGCGCCCTCCCACGCCGCCGCCGCCATGGAAACGGGATATGATGCGGTTCTCCTTAATACGGCTGTTGCAAAATCCGGCGACCCCGCCGCCATGGCCGCAGCATTTTCCAAGGCCATCGAGGCCGGACGCAGCGCCTATCTCGCGGGAATTATTGCACAGCAGGAAAACGCCAGCGCCTCTACACCGCAAATCGACCGGCCTTTCTGGCATCAGGAAGGATAGGCCGTGAAAACCCCTTTAAGCGCAGCAGAATGGGACCGGTACCAGCGGCAACTTGCCCTGCCCGATATCACCCCGGCGCAGCAAATTGCACTAAAGCAGGCGCGGCTGCTTTTCGTCGGCGCGGGAGGTCTTGGCGCTCCCGCTCTGCCCTATCTTGCCGGGGCGGGCATCGGCCACATCACCATTGTCGATCACGACACGGTCAGCCGCAGCAACCTGCACCGCCAGACCATTTACACCGATGCGCAGGAAGGCCGGGGCAAGGCCGAAGCCGCCGCCGCCTATCTGCGCGCCCTAAACCCGCATTGTGATATAAAAGCGCTTAATCAAAAACTTCGTCATTGCGAGGACGACGAAGTCCGACGTGGCGATCCATACGGTATAGATTGCTTCGCTGACGCTCGCAATGACGGTTTCTCTTACGATTTAATCCTCGATGGCTCGGACAATTTTGAAACCAAAGACCTGCTCAACCGCCTTTCGATCGCGCACAAAATCCCGCTAATCTCCGCCAGCGTTAACCGTTTCGAGGCGCAGGCCGGAATTTTCGCAGGCTTCGCCAAAAGCGCGCCGTGTTACCGCTGCCTGTTCCCGGAATTTCCTACGGAAGCGCGCAACTGCAACGAGGCGGGAGTTCTGGGCACCGCCGCCGGCTTGGCGGGGCTGTATCAGGCCCACCTCGCGCTTTTATACCTGCTGGGGATCGGCGATATCGGCGCGGGTACGGTTATGACCTTCGACTTCAAAGCCATGCGCATACAAAAATTATCCTTGCCCAAAGATGAAAACTGCGCACACTGTCACAATGCTGCGGGCGAAATTGCAACAAAACAGGAAAAACCCATGACGGACATGCTCTCCCTTGATGAATTAAAGCAAAAAGACCACCTGATCGTGGATGTACGCACAGACGGAGAAATCGCCGCAGACCCGATTAAGGGCGCCCTGCACATGGAGCTTTCCACCCTTCCCGCCCGTTACAGGGAACTGCCGGAGGATAAATTGCTGGCTTTTGTCTGCGCCGGGAACGTGCGCAGCGTGCAAGCGGCGCAGTTCATGGCCGCCATGGGCCGCAGCAATGTCTGCGTACTGGATAAATTTTCGATTTAAAAACGTCATCACACGCTTTATGCGTGTGATCCATGGATTGCACGGACAAGCCGTGCAATGACGTGATAGGGACACGATCCTTCAGGCATTTGCCTTCAGGATAGCATTTATACTATGCGGCTTTTTGCGCTTTCGCCCGCTCAATGCCTTCAAGGATCAGCTTCTTGGCTGTTTCCGCATCGGCCCATCCCAGCGTCTTTGACCACTTTCCGGGCTCAAGGTCCTTGTAATGGGTAAAGAAATGCTCGATCTGCTGACGGTTGATCTCGCGCAGATCAGTATAATCATGTACATCGCCGTGATAGGGGAAAACATGGTCTGCCGGAACCGCGACAATCTTTTCATCCTGCCCGCCGTCATCCTCCATCAGCAAAACGCCGACCGGGCGCACCGGCATAACGCAGCCGGGCATAACGGGCGTGCGCCCGACCACCAGAACGTCCACCGGATCACCGTCACCCGACAGCGTATGGGGAATAAAACCGTAATTGCCCGGATAGAACATGGAAGTATGCAGGAAACGGTCAACGAACATCGCGCCGGAATCCTTGTCCAGCTCGTACTTCACGGGCACGCCGCCCATAGGGTTTTCAATGATGATGTTGACTTCATCGGGCGGGTTTGACCCCATAGGCACTTTAGCGATATCCATTGTTTCTTCCTTGTTATTAAACGCATGCCCGTGATAACGATGCAAAGGATGAAGAGCAAGAAAAATTTTAACGATTTCCTCGCGGAAATTAAGGCCTGCCGCATTTGCGAGCCCGCCCTGCCGCTCGGCCCTCGCCCCGTATTCATCGCCCGGCCGGATGCCCGCATCCTGATTGTCGGGCAGGCGCCGGGGCGGCGCGTCCATGAAACCGGCATCCCCTTTAATGACCCCAGCGGTGACCGCCTGCGGGAATGGATGGGTATCGACCGTGAGACATTTTACAACGATGAACGTTTGGCCATCGTGCCCATGGGGTTTTGCTACCCCGGCACCGGAAAATCCGGCGACCTGCCCCCACGCCCGGAATGCGCTGCGCAATGGCGGGAAAACCTGCTGGCGCGTATGCCGGATATAGAGCTAACCCTTGTCATCGGACAATACGCTCATAACTGGCATTTAAAAGGGCGGCAAAAGCAAAACCTGACCGAAACTGTGCGGGCATGGCGGGAATACTGGCCGGATGTGCTGCCCCTGCCCCACCCCAGCCCGCGCAACAATTTATGGCTGCGCAAAAACCCTTGGTTGGAGGCGGAAGTTATTCCCGCACTGAGAAAAAAGGTCGGATCTTTTTTGTAAGATTAGAAAGACCACTAATTCAAATATATTGAATTAAGAGCCAAGTGGCTCAAGGTCGGGTAAATATTGCGCCCCTACAGACCCTTGATTGACAGAACTGACTTTTGCAATTCCACCAAAATGCCCCGCTACAAAATCAGCAATTTCGGGTGTAGATTGAGTTTTCCCTTGATCGTCTTCTATAGACACATGTGTCTCTCCGTCTTTTACAACGAAGCCAGAAACATGAAAACCAAACCGCTCTCTGAGCGCTGCATCAACACCTGAAAGCGTTTCTTTAGCTCGCACGCCGGAAATTACAACAGTAGGCACGGAATAAATCATAATTAAACTCCTTCTTTAAAAGATGGAAATAGCAGACTTTTTTCGTTATGTCAAAAACTAAGCCGCTTCGGCCTGCGCCGCATCCCGGATAAATTTCTGGAATGTCTCAACCGCCGCTTTAACGCGCGGGGCATTCTTGGCGATAAAGGCTTCGTCCAGCGCTTCACCGCCCTGATAGGCCGCCAGCGCCACCGCACCGTCATAGTCACAACCGGACAGGCGCAGGGTCAGAACCTCCGGCGCGGCACCGAACGCCACACCGGGAAGCGAAGCCAGCCCGTATTCCGCCATCAAATGCTTGGCAAGATCGCGGGAGGTTTTAATGCCCTTCGCGGCCAGATCTTTACGTAACGGCTCGAAATTCGGGTAATTGTAGAACGCTCCTTGCGGCGCGGGCGCGATAATGCCTGCTTCGCGCAGTCCGGCGGCGATAAAGCGGTTCATATGCGCGTGGATAGCGGTGCAATCGGCGATATGATCCTCAATATCCTTGTGCCCCTTATAGGCATCGATACAGGCTTGCTGGATCGGCGCGGGAACGCATGACCATGTTTCAGAGGCAATGTTGCACATCAACTTGTGCAGCCCCGGCACGGCCTTGGGGATCAGGCCGATCCCAAGACGCCATCCACCCAGCGACAGGTGCTTGGACAACCCGCTGGTCAGCGCCGTATGCGTCGGCGCATATTTGGCAATCGTGCGGTAAGCGCCGTCAAAGGTCACGAAACCGTAAATCTCGTCGGAAATGATCAGGATATCCTCTTCGACGCAAACCCTGGCCAACTGCTCCAGGTTTTCCTCGGGGATATTCAGCCCCGTCGGGTTGGACGGATAATTCAGGATAATCTTGGCCGGGTTCTGCCCGGCGGCGCGCGCATCCTTGATCGTCTGGCGCAGCACTCCCGGCTCAATTTTAAACCCTTCTTCGTCCAGAACCGTGGGAACCTTGATAACCTGCGTATGCAGCATCTTGGCCTGCGGCGCATAGGAAACCCAGCTCGGGTCGGGTGCCAGAAGGTCGCCTTCGACAGCCATTTGCAGCGCATAAAGGATCAGCTTGCTGCCCGGTGCCACGATCACATCGAACTGGTCCGCATCGATCCCCGTCTTGTCCTTGTAATAAGCCAGAACCGCCTGACGCAACTCTGCCAGTCCGGCAGTGGGCAGATATTCTTTACGGCCCACGCCCTGTTGCAACGCCGCTTTCAGACGCTCAGGCACGGGAAAGGGAGACTCGCCAAATCCCATATGTAAGACCTGCTCTCCCTTGGCGCGGCGCGCAGCGACCATTTCATTGGCCTCTAATGTCGGTGACAAAGCAAACTCAGTGGCTGTTTCGACCAGCTTGACCATCATATCCCCCTTGATCGATTAATTCCGGCAATAACCGCGGCAAGATAAACACAGAAAAGCGCGGAAAAGCAATGTTTTTATGTGCTGCATGTGCGAGAGTGCGGAACAAAACCCGGTGCACAAAAAAACGGCCTTATAAGGCCGTTTTCTTATTTCCGTGATTGTCGTTGGAAATGCGCCGGGTCAGGCGCTTCATTTGCTTTTTAATTGTCTCGGGAACAAACATGATTTTCCCGCGAGCAGAGGCATACGATGTCATGAGACCGTCTCCCTTTCAACTTATTTGATCCAGCGATGTGAATTGGAACCATCATACCGATTCGCCCGGGATTTTGCAATTTTTTGAGTCATTTACATTAAAATCCTCTTGTGCACAGGGTCAAACAGGATCATGATTTGGTGTCATGACAAAAGAGCAAACCGCCTATCTATTCAGCATTATCAGTAACTTAACCATAGCCCTGGCGGTAAGCTTCGTCGCAATAAGCCTGGGCGCATCTCTCGGATTTTTGTCGGGCCGCGGCGCTTATGCGGGCATGATTTCGGCAGGAATTATCGCTTTTATCACCTCGCTTTTGGGGGGAACGCGGATTCAATGCTCCGGTCCAACCGCCCCCATGAGCGCCATATCGGCAATCGTGGTCGCCTTTGCCATGACCCATTATGAAACGCACCAGCAAAGCGCGTTATCGCCGGATCAATTCATCACGCTGTGCTTTCTTATGACCGGCGGCCTGCTCGCTCTTGCCGGCTTCCTGCGTCTCGGCCGCTTCATCTCTTATGTGCCAAACATCGTCATTTCCGGCTTTATGAGCGGCATAGCCCTCCTGATATGGACAGGACAAACAAAGGTTCTTTTCGGGATAGGCGGAATCGCTCCATTGGAGGGCAGCGTTTTCCTCAATGCCACTATCGTCGTCTCCACCGTTTTTATCATGTTTGCCTCCCCGATGCTGCTGAAACGGTTCATCCCGCACACAGCACTGTTTTTCCCCGGCACCCTGGTGGCCATCATTCTGGTTTCTCTCGCTTCTAACGCCCTGGGGCTCGACGTTCAGCATGTTTCCCTGCGCGGCAACGTCAGCAGCTTTGAAGGCCTAAAAAACACCGTTCTGGCTCAATGGCCGCGCGGGGCGGCATGGCACGACTTCAGCGCGGCGCTTCCTTTCGCGCTGAAGCTCACATTGCTGTGCTATCTCGACACGCTGCTTACCACGCTGGTCATCGACCGCATGACCGGCGACAGAAGTGGCCAGAACGGGCAATTGGGAGCGCAGGGCCTCGCCAATGCCATGGCAGCGCTTGTGGGCGGCATACCGGGCGCGCAGGCTACGATACGCTCCGTATTGCTGGTTAAGGAAGGAGCAACCATGCGCCTGAGTGGCGTGTTTGCAGGCGTTTTCGTTCTCATTGAACTCATACTGTTTCAGGACCTGTTTTCTTATATCCCGCAGGCCGTGCTGGTCGGCGTACTGTTCAAGGTGGGATACGACGTGTTCGATGCCCAGCCTTTCCTGCTTTACATCAGGCAAATTCTGGGCCGCGCCCTTGCGGATGTGAAAAATGCCCGTGTTTCCCACCTGGAAATTGCCTTTATCATTGGCACCATGCTGGTCACGCTTTTCGCCGACCTGAACACCGCCGTTCTGGGCTTTACCGCATTGTTCTACATCATGAACAAGCTCATCTTACGCGCGCAGCCCATGGCCGATCTGCAGGCAATCACACAGACCGAGGGGCTCAGCGATGAACCGTAATTTCTCCTCGTTTATTCCACTCCCCTGAACAGGAAAAGATTGAAATTTTGTGCGCCTGCCCGTATTGATCAGGTTATGACACCGCCACCCAAACTCCATAAAACATTGATGCTCGTATGGCCGCTCCTGATGGGGGTAGGCATGATCATGGTCGGTAACGGCCTGCAGGGGACTTTACTGGGCTTGCGCGCCCATCTCGAAGGGTTCCCTGTTTTCGCCACCGGTATCGTCATGTCGATGTATTACGTGGGCTTTGTCATCGGCTGCAACCTCGCCCCGCGCGCCATCGCCTCCGTCGGGCATATCCGCGTTTTCGCCGCCGTGGCCTCGCTGGCCTCCACCACCATTTTGCTGCACGGCGTTTTCATCAATATCTATTTCTGGGGCGCCGTGCGCGTCATCAGCGGCATCAGCTTCGCGGGCATGTTCATCGTCGCGGAAAGCTGGCTGAACAATATCGCCACCAACAAGCGCCGCGGCCAGATTTTCAGCTCCTACCTGTTCGTTATTTACGCCGGGCTGTTCAGCGGCCAGTTCCTTGTCAACATCGCTCCACTGGGAAGAATCGACCTGTTCGTGCTGGTTTCCGTATTGGTATCGCTTTCCCTGATGCCGTTGGTGCTGGCCAACAAGCCCGCGCCGGGATACGAAGCGCCCGAGCATCTGCCGTTTAAAAAACTGATGAAACGCTCGCCGCTGGCCATGGCGGGGGTGTTTGCCTCTGGCCTATGCGCCGGAACCGTGCTGGGCATCGGTCCGGTTTACGCCAACGAAATCGGCTTCACCACGGCGCAAACCTCGTTTTTCATTGCCAGCTACATCCTGGGCTGCGCCCTTATCCCGCTTTTTATCGGCTGGCTGTCCGACCATATAGACCGCCGCCAGATCATCATTGCCGTTACTTTTTGCGGCTTTATCCTTGCCAATCTCTCGGAAATCATCCGTCCGTTGTATATTTTCATCTTCCTTTTCGGCGGCACCACGGCCAGCATCTACAGCATCTGCATCGCCTATATGAACGACAAGATCAAACGCGAGCAGATCCTCTCCGCCACCGCCTCGCTGATCCTGTTTAACTCGATGGGCGCGTGCCTGGGCCCGGTGCTGATGGGGCTTTTGCTCCAGGAAACCGGGACGTTTTATTTCTTCCCTATGCTTTCGGCGGCCTTCCTGTTTGTCTGCCTGCTCGGCACCTTCCGGACCTTCATGGGCAAGGATGTAGACGTGGAGGATCAAACGCCTTTTATTCCCATTCCCACACGCTCTTCCCCGGAAGTCCTTACCATCGCCGAAGGAGAATAGGCGTTCGTTTTAAGTAAATATTTACCTCTTTTCGCTACGATAATGACTACTTTACCAACAACGGAAAGGGCAGGATTTATGGAACAAAAAGGTACATATGTATCAGAATTCAATCCACATGCGGGCGAACCTTATAACCCCGCCATGGCTTTTGATAATATCATGGAAGTTTTTGATAACATTACGCATGCAGGGCTCAGCGGCGAGGATGCCATGGAGCAGCTTCGTGTTGAAATTACAAATGCTCTGGGATTGAAAGAGGGCATCCTCACACTTGATCAGGTTGCCGAGGCGCTGGTGACAGCCAACCAGAACGTCTTTGATGATACCGTTGAAGCCGGCAGACAGAGACAGGTTCTGGAAGCCCTTGATATTTCATCTAACATTTAAATAATTCAACCGCTAAAAAAACAAAAAAGCCGCCAGAATCTGGCGGCCTTTTATTTTTTATTTAGTTTCTGGTACCTAAACCTTATTAGAAGCCTTACTAGTCGGCAACCTTGATATTGGCCGCCGCTTGTCTACCGCGATTTTCTTCAATATCGTAAGTAACTTTTTGTCCTTCGTTGAGGGTGCTCAGACCTGCTTTTTCAACGGCAGAAATGTGCACGAACACATCGCTTCCGCCTTCGTCAGGCACGATAAAGCCGAAGCCTTTGGTGGGATTGAACCATTTCACTGTTCCTTGGCTCATGGTGGTAGTCTCCTTAGTTTTAGTTCACGTTAAACGCCGTAATGATTTTCGGGTCTTGGTAATTCTTTGAAAACGTATCGTAGCGCTCAACAAAACTAAAAAACCAAAAATCACCGTCACTGCGCCGGATATTAGTGTAAATCGCGGAAAAGTGCAAATATTAGTTATTTAAGCAAAGACATGAACCAAAACTTAAGCGGCCAAGGCTGGTAATGAAGGCCGCGCAAACTCATCATCATAAACCGCATGTGCCCTGCCCCTGTCATCCGCCGGAAAAAATTGCTGCAAAGGTGCGGAAACAGGGATTTTACCACTGCCGCGCGCATATATTTCCTTGTTTGCTTCCACCATATGGCGCTCGTAAACGTAATTAATCGTTATCCAATCCTGCTCGCTTTTCCGGTTAATATTAATCCACCCAATGTAAGCGCCGTTGCTTAAATGGAACGCCATAACAGGGTCACGAGAGTTCGGATTAGCAAGATAGCCGGCCACATGAGATCGGATAGTGTTATCCGAAAAGGACACGAAAACGCCCTCTCGGTTCCATCGCTTTGTACAATCACGCACAGGGGATATCGTCGTTTCAAAATGACCCGGCGGGGTAACATCTGCCAGCGCTCTTACCAGCTCCCCGGAAAAGCCTTGAATGGACTGTTTTGGCGAATAATGGCCTTGTGAAATCGTCCAATACCCCACCAGATTTTCACTGCCGTTTAAGGGCCGCAGCGGCGATGATTTAATCATGTCAACGTTGCCGGGCAGCTCCCTTACATCAACTAACCCATTGTCTCTCTCAGGCACCCGTGCATGAACACGGTGAATTCCGGCCAGAACCAGCGGACCCTGATCTGTTTCAACCACCAGCGCCTGGCAATCCTTGTCCATTGTCTCATCGCCAAGGCGGCGTTCAATCAATTCCCGTATATCCGGAACCTTATGAACAGCCTCATTGTTGAAAATCTGCGTATAAATGGACGGCATGGAAGGCAGAACGCGCAGCAATTGACTGGCTTCACGGACAGTGGCGCGCAGGGTTTTTATATCCTCAGTCTTTACCTCCGCACTTTGCAAATCGGCGATAGCTCTGGAAACATCTGCAATCTGATAGGCTGTTAAATGCTTATAGGGCTCAGCGGCGGAAGCCACAGCTTCTTGAAGAACACTCATATTTTCTCCCTTGGCGAAGTTTCTGTTTTTAAATTTATGGAAATTTATAAACGGTTATTCCCGCCCTTGTCAATAAGCTCTTGGTTGTGCATTTGAATAACCCAAAAATAAAAACATTGAAATTCAGGAATAAAATCACAAACGAACACGCCACCGGCCCCCGGACCCGAACTGGCAAGGATATTGCAAAGTATAGCGCGTTGAAACACGGGCTGAATTCCGTGGAGGGGCTGGAGCTGCGCCGCCTTATGACACTGCAAAAGCGCTTCGTAAACGCCCTCTTGGCGCAGGCCGGTAAATACGATAACAAGGATGAATGACCATGCGTGTAAATGCCTTCAATATCCGAAACGCGCTCGCCCTGCTCTCGCTGGGCCTACTGGCGGCCTGCGCGGCCGACCACGACCCGTATAAGCCCGTTTCCTCGGCGCAGCTTCATTATTGCGACAATAACGAGCAGATCATGATTTCCATTGCCGATAACGCCAGGCAGGCCGCGCTGGGCTTTCATGGCAGAACCATGGTGCTGCCGCATATCGATACGCGCGTGGATGCGCAGGCCTTCTCCGACGGGCTTTTCACGTTCTATTACGACGAGGAAAAGGGCGGCGTTCTGGAGCGGGACGGCTTTCCTATTCTGACGGGCTGCAAAAAACCCTCTTAAAACTGCCCCGAAGCAAGAATATCCTGCACCCGGTTTTTCATCTGCAGGGCGTGGCGGTTAAGCGGGTTGTAGCGCAGCGAAAGATCGAGCACCTCCATCGCTTCCCTGAATTTATGTTTCCAGCCCAGCCGGTAAGCGCGGAAAAAGCAGGCGTTGGATTTATACAGCGCGTAATCCTTGCGCGCCCGCAGCGCCCTGGGAAACCAGTGCTCTATATCCCCCGCCGCAAGGTGCAGGACTATATCTTTCAGCAGGTTCATGTTGCTCAGGTGCCCGGCCAGGTCATGCTGCAAAAAAGGAATTTTTAACCGCACAATTTTATCCTGCGGCAGGCGCTTGATATGGCGTTTATCCGCCTCCCACAGCGGGTCGTAAACCACGTAAACCCTGCCCTGCACCCCCAATGCATCGGCGGCGTCGGCGAAATCCCCGCCCCAGTCCTGCGCCAGCCCCTCGGGGTAGCGGTTTTCCCACGGCACCTTTGCCGGGTCCAGCGTCGTTTGCGGGTTTAGCGAAAGCACGGTGCATCCGGGCGCGATTTGTGAAAAAACCAGCGCCGCAAACCCGCCCATCGACGTGCCGTAAAAGAAAACCCGTTTGTGGGAGCTCACCAGTTCCTGAAACGCCGCATCGCGGAAAAATTTGTGCAACTCCTCCCCGCGGTACCAGTCCGCGTTTTTCGCCTTCACACCGATCACGGAAAATCCCTGCCGCAGCAAAAATTCCCCGCCCCATGGGTAACGCTGCCACGGTTCCGGCTTGTTGGCGGGTTTGGAGCCGTCAAACACGACGAAAAGCGTATCGGGATCGCGCGGCACATAATCTATGAAATAGTTTTCCAGCTCGATCTGAAAAAACGCGCTACCGTCTTCGTAGGATTTCTCTACCGTAAACATGGGGTCCATCAGACCCCGCCCCCCGCCAAAATGCAAGGGGCAGAACGTGGTTTATGCGGCGTCCAGTTCAAGCGCGGGTAGAGGATTGGCTTGCCTATCTTCCAGAACCTTGCGGATAGCTACTGGCACCGCGCCAACAAAGGCTTGCCCTGCCAGACCAAACAGAAGATCGGGCTTTTCCGGAAATGATGGAAAACGTCCTGTTACGGCCCTCAGGTTTTGATTTGTTTGCCTGTCACACTCAAAATTCAGGTATGCCTCAAGCGCGGGATTAAGCAATTCTAAATAAGGTACACCAAGCCCTGTATTAGCCATTGTTCCCTCGCGTCCGTCTTCCAATGTAAACTTGTTAGGATCGCCGTCTTTCATAAAACTGGAAAGGGGGACCCACTGCAATTCTTCAAACGCTTTTGACTGGGCCGCTGTATCAGGGCGATCATTGAACGTCACACAATACAAATGGGGCAGGAATGTTTTGGAATTACCATTCGGGTTAAGAACACGCGGATATTCGCCTACCAGAAGGATCTCCCCGCCTGCGGCCTCGATATCAACGCCCGCCTCTTCTCTTAATTCACGGCGCAATGTGTCTTCAACACTTTTATCGGCTTTCGCCTTTTCTTCCTCATCCATGGTGGGGGTAAGCGCATCTGAAAATCCCTGAGGCGTGGACCATTTATCACCCTTTCGGCCCAGCAGGATATACACCTGATTTTTGTCGTCGGAATAAAAACAGGCCGCATTCGCCCCTGTTTGGGGGGTCCCCGGGAAAGGTGAAACACCGATAATACGGGGATCATTTTCATCCGGCCCCCATATGGATGTCAGATCGAGACCTTGCTCTTTTAAAATGCCCAGCGTAATGGCATCCGGCTTCGCCACGGCACCAAACATCGCTTTAAATTTATCAGGATACTGCTCTTTCATAGCCATCAGGTGCGCCAATGCCGCCGCCGCTGCCAATTGCTGTGCAAATTCGGGATTGGACAGCGCCAGTTTCACGGCCTCCACCAATAACTCCACCTGCCGTTCTGATAGTTGCGCTTCTTCCGCCATTAATTCTCTCCCGTTAAAAATTTCGGAAAAGAATAGCCGTTTTTATAAATTATGTCAAATACTCAAACGACAGATAAGACGCCGTTACGCAAGAAAATTGACAGCATTCTAATATTATGGCAAAAATGCTTTTGACAGGAGTTTAGGATGGCAATTACGAAAAGCGATATCCAAAATTTTGCTTTGGGCGCTGGCTTTCCTGCTATTTGCGCCGCTTTTGGCGCAGCAGCGGGAGAGCCTTATTGTGGGTTAACTGCGGGAGCGGGCGTCACTGTGCTCACCGGTGTCGCAGGTATAAACTCAGTGGGACGCCCTCTGGCGTTATCCGGACGAACGCGAGCAACTATTGCCGGAGGCATAGCGATAAGCACCGCTATTACAGCAGCCGTTACAGAAGGCGTTCATTACTTGTTGTAATTTTTTAAATTATCCCCCTGCATGTTTCAAAGAATTCTAGCTTATCTTTAAAACGGCGGGGGTGGACGGCGCATCGGGTCTTCCCGACCGGAAGAAGGGCCGCTACGGCCAAAGGGGGGCTGTCCGCGCCCGCCCATAGAGGGAGGCCCGCGCCGCGCAAAGCTTTCATTCACCTGCCCCATCAGGCAGCGCGGGGCAAAGGGAAAGCCAGTGGTGATAAAATACACATACTCGCCGTTCACGCTCGCGCCGTTGCATTCATCAAGGTTGCCGGCGCCGGTAAATTCGTAATCGGCGGTATAGGTGCCGTCATAGCGCCCGCCGGGGCTGCCCTCTCCGCTTGGGCGCGTGCCGGATTTCAGCGTATAGCCGGGCTTATAAGCGCCGGAGCGGCTTACCATCAGCTTAAAGCCGTCGGCGGCATATCCCACCTGCACCAAATCCCCCGCGGGCAAAACCGCCAGCAGACCGTTGGGAACGCCGTGGTAGTGATAGCTGCCGTCGGGCTGCACATGGGCGTTGCTGCTATCCAGCCCGAGCTTTCCCTGCCCACCGACAATCGCCTCCTCCCGCCAGGTGCAGCTTTCCATCGGGCCGCGCTGGCCGCGGGCGCGGCCGTAGCACTCCGCCGTTCCGGGCTCAAAAGGAATGCCGTTCAGCGCCACGCCGACCACGCCGTTATGCTGCGTTACCCGGCCTGTCTTTTGCGGGTTGAGCGGCACGCGGTAATTGTGATCCTGCTCGGAAATGCTGTTGGGATTGCCCCGGTTGGGAAACTGTCCGGTAGCGTGATTGGGAATGCCGTTGGAGTGAATAACGCGGTAGCCGCCCTCTTCGGTAATGCTGACGATATTATGCTCGACCGCCGCGGGAATCGTGTGCGCCTGCGGGTGGTCGGGGTCCGGCTCCGTCGTTTCATGCGCAAAGGCTGGGAAGGCAAGGGTAAGGCAAACCAGAAGCAGCGGTAAATATCTCATGGCGTTTCTCCTGCATATTTCCAATGCTTCAGCATAACCAATTTAAAAGCGGTGAAAAACCACTTATATTATGTGCATGCTGGCGCTCAGACCCAACTGCGAATGCTGTGATAAGGACCTGCCCTTTGATGCGCCGGATGCCATGATATGCACCTATGAATGCACGTTTTGCCGCGATTGCGTTGAAGGTGTTCTTCACGGCGTTTGCCCTAATTGCGGCGGGAACCTGGAGCGCAGGCCCATCCGCCCGGCGGGAAAAATTGCAAAAAACCCGCCTTCAACCAAGCGGGTTTTCAATCCGAAGCATAAAGAGAAAAAGAGTTCTACTGGGTAACGGGTTGCGGCGCTTCCTGCTGAGGCTCTGCGGGAACGGCAGGGTCGGCACCGGGGCCTTTTTTCGCTTCGTCTTGCAAGAGATGGCAGTTTGCCTTTGCTAAAAGACCGATAGGTCCCCCCACATTAAAGCCGCTTTTCCCAACATCATCGCATTGCTGGGCCGAGCACCCGGCCAGACCGCCCAAAACAATCGCTACCGGCCAAATTCTCCGCAAATCCATTTTAAATTACTATCGCTCTGCGCTATAGCCTAAAGTTCTAGAGTAATCGTACGACCACCATTTTTTGTGAGCATTCTGACGCCCGGGATATTCGAAAGATCCCTCAGCAAATGCGAATACTTGTGTCGCTCGCCTAACCACCCATTCTTAAACATATTATTGAGGTGCGGGTGTGTGTACCATACCCGGATCTTCCTGCCCCTTAAAATGAGGATTGAGTATCGTTCGCTCTGCTTCTCCAGTCAGTGACATCTTTCCTGTCAGACAGTCATGCATAGCAGAAGGTAAAGTAGAAACTATCGCGGATTGAATCTCTAAAACTAAACCAGAGCTATGCCTTCCGCCGTTTTTCTCTAAAAAATCAGAAAATGTTTGAGTGCTAAATGTCAAATTTCCAAGCGTGATAACAGGAGAGTTTCTGAAAAAGTCGGCAGTTAAAGCTTTTGCAGCCTCTTGCGAAAAGGTAATATCACCGGTGCCCACGATATCATTTAGCCCTGCGATTTTATTAAAGATTTCGGGATCCTGTTCCAAAAGGCGACCTTCCAGAGTTGCCCCATCAATCAGAATTTGATCCCCACTATAAATATGAAACTTTGATGGATCCCTAGTGTCATAAAAGCTAACTTTCACACCATCTTTCTCCACCATAATCTGTTCAGGCACCATTCGATCGGTACCTTGATTGCCGCAAACTGGTATATCTGATTGACTCATATCACCCCATTAAAACTTTACAGCCCCAATGATAGCGAATTTTTATTAATAAATGATTTATGAACGGCCAAAACATAAAAAAACCGCCCATCGGGCGGTTTCAGCAATTTGGATTCGTAAAACAGGTTTGAAATCAAGATTAACTTTGAAGATCTGGCAGCGCACTACTCTCCCACGCCTTGAGACGCTACTGCCATTGTCGCAAAGAGGTTTCACGGCCCTCCCGGACCTGATCCGGGATCAGGGGGGGATGGGGTGTTTCACTTCCGCTATAACAACAAAAATCCTACCAATCCAAAGTCTTCTGTCCAGATAAAACAGCAATAGCTCTTTCTTTTGCCTTCGGAGCAAAACCACTACCAGAACGTACCTGAGTTAAGGTCATTGTACTATCTTGGCACGTACCATCATTTGCCGTTTTCTGAAAGACAGCTGCAGCAGGCTGATATTTCGACCCATCAGGCTTCAACCATGTCTTCTGACCATCAATTACCGGGGCCGCCCAAGCCACAAGGCGCCATTTTCCAATGAGGCCCTTTTGTCTCATATGATCCAAAATCGGATTTTCTTTAGCCATATTTCCACTCCCTTGCTTTTAACAGAAGGGAAACCTACATTATTATTATTATTATGTCAACTGGTTTATTTAATAAAAAACCCGCCCGAAAGCGGTTTTAAAATTTGAGTTCGTAATTAGGCTTGATCCGCTCTCGCGGCTTCGCCGCTACAACGCGACGAGAATGACTAAAATTAACTTTGAAGATCTGGCAGCGCACTACTCCGCCAGTCCTGCGAAGATGGGTTTCACTCCCGCTCTGCTTCATGAAATGAATAAGAAACGTCGCACGGATTTTTCGCATAATTGGAATATTGCCCGGTACCATCTGAAAACTCGATATGCCATACCTCGTAGCCGGTAAAGCCAAACACTTGCAATTTAATGCCCCCCTGAAATTCAAAAAACAAATCGCCTGTTTCCAACAAAACTCCTGCTTTCTTAACAGTTTTGCCAATAAGTATTGCCTCAATCTCCTTGACTGCATCTATTGCCTCGTCAAGCCCATATTGCTGGCCGTAATCAAAACTACTGACAAACTCACCATTGCCTATGACAAGACGCCAATAATCTGCTTGTGCTAATTCTGTATCATCTGAAAATTTTAAAGCGATCGTGGGAAGTGGAAAATTATGACTAACTCCAACATTAACAACATTCACACCGACCATGTTATCAAGGTTTTTAACCAAATCTTGGTTAAAAGAGCCTTCTCTTGAAACCTCAATAAGCTTCTCAAGAATTTCTTTTATGGGAGAGTTTTCTTTAGAGCCATCCACAGCTATGAACCTTTGGCTGTTTCATAAACAGGTTTGAAATTCAGGATTAACTTTGAAGATCTGGCAGCGCACTACTCTCCCACGCCTTAAGACGCAGTACCATCGTCGCAAAGAGGTTTCACGGCCCAGTTCGGGATGGGATAGGGTGTTTCACTCCCGCTATAACCACCAGATCATCGAAGTTAATGCCGTTTACAATGTCACAAAACTTTACAAACAAGCGGATTTACCGCTGCGCGTAATCTCTGCTCCGGTTTGCGTGGCAAACCATTGCGGATAAGAATTCAAGCCAATCGAGCAATTAGTACTGGTTAGCTTCACGCGTTACCGCGCTTCCACATCCAGCCTATCAACGTGGTCGTC
>CAZBNG010000019.1:0-31211 GCA_964493095.1 uncultured Pseudobdellovibrionaceae bacterium | reverse complement strand
TAACCCATGATCCCGAAAGCATTGATGTAATTAAGAGCAGTCAAGTACCTGTTTGTCTTATGCATATGCAGGGAACGCCTGAAACGATGCAAAATAAACCAAAATATAACAATATAATAGGTGAGATTTATCAATTTTTACAAGAGCGTATATCATATTGTGAAACGAACCGTATCGATATTTCCCGGGTCATAATTGACCCGGGTATTGGTTTTGGAAAAACGCTGGAACATAATCTGTTAACTATCAGAAAAATAAAACATTTTTGTAGTTTGGGCGCGCCGATCATGCTGGGGCTTTCCAGAAAGTCGATGATCGCTATGCTTGATGACAGTGTACCTGTGGATAACCGTCTTGGAGGCTCTCTGGCGGGGGTGTTATGGGGTTTACAGAATGGCGTGCAGATTTTCCGTGTCCACGATGTGCAGGAAACGCGTCAGGCTATTAAAGTTTTTCAAGCGATTCTGGAAACGGAAGAAAATTAAGATAATATGTCTTTTGTTGCCTGATGATAGAGGTTGCTTTCCTCTCTTTTCAAAATCCGGTCGGTTTCATCGTAGCGGTAATGAAAAACGTCCCAGGGAAAAGTGTCGTTGCGCCGGTGCGGAAGAAACTCATACAGATGGGCATTTTCAAAACGCCCGGGCGTCGGGATTCCGAATAGTTCACCTACGGCGCGCATGACCCCGCCGTGACACACGATCATAACGGGGGAGGCGTGAGAGGTCAGGGCCTTGATTTTGGCTCGTTTCACGCGCTCAAAGAAATCCTGATACTTCTCGCCTTGTGGCGCGTTGACCCATCCGTCGAAGAGCGGTCTGCAGATATCATAAGGCGCGCCTTCCCATTCACCGGCGTCAATTTCGGCGAAATCAGGGTCTTCGTGCAGGGGGATATTCAGCGCCCCGTTAAGGATGTGCGCCGTATCGCGCGCCCGTGACAGATGGCTGTGGACGATGGCGCGCGGCTTTACCTCAAGGTTGTTCAGCACGTCGTGTACACTCGCAGCCTGCCTGCGGCCCAAGGCTGTGAGCGGGGAATCCAGCTTTCCGGCCATCAGGCGTGCCTCGTTCGCCTCGGTCTGGCCGTGGCGGATCATGTAAAAATGGGCGCGGGGGATATCCTGATGCGACATTGTTTCCGTAAGTTTTATGTTATAACCGTTACCGGGGCGGTGAACCCCTTTAAAACTGACACGATACTGGCACCCGCAAGAGTGGAGCTTTTGGGATTATTCGGATCAGGTTTGTTTTGAATACAGGAGGTTATGTGGCTAAGTTCACCAATCACTTCCAGTTCATGTGTGTTTCCCTTTGCGTCCGGGTCTGCCCAGATTTCCACCTGCGTTGCGTCGGGGCCGATGCCGGCGAGGGATAAAGTGGCGGCCACGTTGACATTGGCGGGAAATCCGGCGGCCGCTTCCCGCGCATTTCCGGCGAAAAGCCGCGTCTTTTCAGTGATAGCGCGAAGGTCGATATTGTTCTCCACGATGTAGGGCGCACTGGCAAATCCCCTGGGGGCCTTCGTCGATGCAATTTTTGCGCTTTTTATTCCCAGTTCTTTCAATGCCTTAACGCCATCAAGGCCCGTTAGCGCTCCAGACGGCACGATAATGCGGCTGCCTGATTCTTTTTGCATTTCAAGGACTTCCGGATAGATCAGCGCCGCGCAGGAGGAAATCAAAATCAGGTCCTTGCCCTTTTCAAACACGGCGCGGCATAAATCCGGCACGGCGGCGGCGGGCAGGCATTCGACAATCAGGTCGCAGCGCTCCGCCAGTTCCTCAAAGCTTACATAGGGCAAGTTAAACTCCTTGGAAGGGGTTTGATCGCTTAGCGCCTCCAGCTTGTACCCCTCAATACCCGCGATCAGGGCGCGCGCCACGATGGAGCCCAGCGCCCCGGTTCCTGCAATGCCTACCTTGATAGCCGTTTTACGTGCATTCATGCCGCCAACTCCTCTAAATCTCTTAAATCCTGCAATGTTTTATCGGCCACATCGACCCAGCTGCGCTCCTGCGTTTGCGCCAGCGCCGCGGCGGAGCGTTCACCCGGCAGAGTTATTTCGGAGGCGCCCGGCGCAAGAGGGGAGCTTTTCAGGTCATCCATGATTTCCGATATCTGATTATAAAACAATGATTTACCCATGGATTTAGGGTCAAATGCTACAATAAAGCACCCGTCATTATTATACAGATCCTGCTTAAGGGCGCCGGCGCCGATCAGCGGCCCGGCGAGCATCTCTACCATAAGGCCGAGCGCAAAGCCCTTATAGCCCTCCAGCGGTAAAATGGCGCCGTCATAGGCATCGCGCGGGTCGGTGGACGGGTGCCCATCCTTGTCGATCAGCAGACCCGGCGGCACGGCCTCTCCCTTATCCTTCATCACCAGTATCTTGCCGTAAGCGATGGCGGAGGTGGCAAAATCGGCCACGAAATGCTCCCCCTTCGCCCCCGGAATGCCGATGCCTACGGGGTTGGTGCCTATCATGCGTTTGCGCCCGCCCGGCGGCGCGACCTGCGCCACAGAATTGCATCCCATGATGCTGACCAGGCCGTGGGCGCACAGGCGGCGCAGATAATAAGTCATCGACCCGCTCGTGGCGATGTAATTGCGGATACCGACCAGCGCAATGCCGCGTTCACTGGCTCTTTCTGCGGCGATCTCTGCCCCCTTCATCACGGCAAGAACCCCGATGTTCCGGTGCGCATCAAGAACCGCAAATGAACCGTTATCATGCTCCAGCGTTGGGGGCTGTTTGGGCAGGCCGTATTCGCGAAGAGCGCGGATAGCCTGGGGAATTCGCACAAGCCCGTGAGATGATTTGCCGGAATATTCATTTTCCAGCAGGTGGTCGATAATAATTTCCGCATCCTGTGCGCCCACGCCCGCCTTCAAAAACGCGCGCAAGGCAATATCGTGCAAATCTGTTGTGGAGATCCGGGCCATTTCTCGTTTGTCTTCTTTCGGGTAACGGGTAATGTATAGCCATGGAAAGCTGGCAAGATCAAGCCATCGTTTTGGCGGCGCGTATGCACGGGGAGAGCGGGGCGATTGTTTCGCTGCTTACCGAGCATCACGGACGCCATGCCGGTTACGTGCGCGGCGCGCGCTCCGGCAAGATGCGCGGCGTGATCGAGCCGGGCTCGATCGTTGATGCGCGGTGGAGTTCCCGCCTGTCCGAAAGCCTTGGTTCCCTTACATTAGAGCAGCAGCGTAACCCGTGCGCGGCGTTTATGAGCGATCCGCTGCGTCTGGCGGCGTTGCAGGCGGCCTGCGCGCTGTGCGACGAGGCGTTGCCGGAGCGGGAGGGGCATCCGGGGCTGTTTCATGGTCTGTGCGCGCTTTTCGACGTACTGGAAAGCGATATCTGGGCGCAGGCCTATGTGATGTGGGAAATCGCGCTGCTGCGCGAACTTGGCTTTTCCCTTGATTTTAAAAGCTGCGCCGGGGGCGGGGATGTGGCGGACCTGGCCTATGTCAGCCCGAAAACCGGAAGGGCGGTCAGCGCGCAGGCGGGCGCGCCTTATAAGGAAAAGCTCTTGCCGCTGCCCGAATTTTTAAAACCGGCGGGCGCGCCCTGCGGCGATGAGGAAACCGCCAAGGGCCTCGCGCTGACCGGATATTTCCTCGAACACTGGGTTTTTGTGCATCATACGCGCGGCGTGCCCGATGCGCGGCTGATGTTTCAGGGGCGGTTTGAGAAGGGTTTAACCACGAAGGCACAAAGACGCGAAGCGTAATATTATCCGTCATTGCCCGATTTATTCGGGCAATCCATTCTTAAGTATCGCACCAAGTCGATAAATGGATCACCCGGACAAGGCGGGTGATGACGGTTTGGTATAGTTTACAAAACGAGAGTTTCGGCAATAGCCGCGGCGCGGTCTTCGTAGGTCATGCGGCGGGCTTTGGCATCATCAACGTCAGGGCCTTCAAGAAGTGCCATAATGTTATCAGCATTTAAAGATGAGATTTGAGACATGACTTGTGCAAATACAAATACCAAATTTGTTGCTTTAGCCTTTGTAATTTTGCCATCCTTTTCTGCGTTATAATAGACCACATTGTTAGCTAAAAGATCTTCAGTTCTAGCTCCTACTATCGCTGTTACTATTTCAAAGCGCGCAAGTTCACCGTTAGTTTTTGAAATTTTTATTTCTAAATCTTCGTTATCATCTCCAAATAAAAATGGAATGTCTCTTTCTAACGAAATAATCTGAGTGTTGGGCCTTTTAGGATCGCAATTAGCTAAAATTTCTATTGATCCAGTATCGCGATTTTCACGTAATACTTGGCCAAGACTATATTGAAAACTTGTGGTTATAGGATCGTTACCCCTTTCATGCATTTCAACATGACGCGCGACTTTTTCAAAAAGGGCACATAGTTTTTTTCTATCGACAATTTGCTCAGGCATCGGTTTTCTCCGGTTAATTCGCACGGTAACCTAGACAACCAATAAAGTTATGTCAACTAAATAGTTCGGAACTGTTTAAACAAAATCCTTGGCGTTTTTGGCGGCTTGGCGTTAAAACCATTACATGCCAAGTGATTCAACCGCAGAACAAAGCATTATCGAGCAGAATTTCGGGGAAATCCTTTCCGATAAATACCTCTCCTATGCGCTCTCCACCATTATGAGCCGTTCGCTGCCTGATGTGCGCGACGGGCTGAAGCCCGTGCATCGCCGCCTGATGTACGCAATGTATCAGCTAAAGCTCAACCCTAACCAGAGCCCGAAGAAATCGGCGCGTGTGGTGGGGGATGTGATCGGTAAGTTCCACCCGCACGGCGATACGGCGGTGTATGACGCGATGGTGCGCATGGCGCAGGACTTCGCGCAGCGCTACCCGCTTGTGGACGGGCAGGGCAATTTCGGCAATATCGACGGCGATAATGCCGCCGCGATGCGTTACACCGAGGCGCGGCTGACCGATGTGGCGCTGCTCCTGCTGGACGGGATCGAGCAGGACGCGGTTGATTTCCGCCCCACCTATGACGGTTCAGAGAATGAACCGGTCGTGCTGCCCGGCGGTTTCCCGAATTTGCTGGCCAATGGCGCCAGCGGTATTGCCGTGGGCATGGCGACCAATATTCCGCCGCATAATGTGGCGGAGCTGTGCGAGGCCATGCTCTTTATGCTGGAGAATAAAGACGCGCAGATCGGCGATATCGTGAAAATCGTCAAGGGGCCCGATTTCCCGACCGGCGGCGTGCTGGTGGAGGAACCGGCGGCGGTGCGCGAAGCGTATGCCACGGGCCGCGGGTCGTTCCGGGTGCGCGCCCGGTGGGAGCGCGAAGAGCTGGGGCAGGGGCAATACCAGATCGTGGTTACCGAAATTCCTTACCAGGTGCAGAAATCCAAGCTGGTGGAGAAGATTGCCGAGCTAATCAACGCGCGCAAAATCCCCATGCTTGATGACGTGCGCGATGAAAGCGCGGAAGATGTGCGGCTCGTTCTCGTGCCAAAGAGCCGCAATATAGAGGCCGAATTGCTGATGGAAGCTTTATTCCGTAACTGCGATCTTGAGACGCGTTTCAGCCTCAATATGAACGTGCTTGACGCGGGGCTGAAGCCGCGCGTGATGAACATTCAAGGGGTGATGCAGGCATGGTTGAACCACCAGCGAGAGGTGCTGGTGCGCCGCTCGAAATTCAGGCTGGACAAGGTTTTGAACCGTCTTGAGATCCTCGATGGTTATCTCATTGTTTACCTTAATATCGACGAAGTTATCCGCATCATCCGGGAAGAGGATGAACCCAAAGAGAACCTGATGAAGAAGTTCAAGCTTACGGATAATCAGGCCGAAGCGGTGCTCAATATGCGCCTGCGCTCCCTGCGCAAGCTGGAAGAGATAGAGATCAAGACAGAGCATGACAAGCTTTCTGCCGAGCGCGAGGAGCTGGAAAAACTGATCGATTCAACTTCGCGTCAGTGGACCAAAATTAAGAAACAAATCAAGGATATAGAAAAGAATTTTGGAGCGGAAACTGAACTGGGAGCGCGCCGCACCGAAATCGGCAGCGCTCCAGCGCCTGTCGCGGTAAACCTTGAAGAGGCAATGATCGAAAAAGAACCGATCACCATTATCTGCTCCGCCAAGGGCTGGGTGCGCGCGATGAAGGGCCACGGCCACGATGCTAAGGAATTCAAGTATAAGGACGGCGATGGCGGCGCCTTCGTGCTGGAGGCGCAAACCACCGATAAACTGCTGGTGTTTGGTACCAACGGGCGCTTTTACACGGTCGGGTGCGACAAGCTGCCGCCGGGGCGTGGCTTTGGCGAACCGCTGCGCCTGACCATTGATCTCCCCAACGATCATGATATCGCGGAGCTTTGCCTTTATGCGCCGGAGCAGAAACTGCTCGTCGCGGCAACCAGTGGTCACGGTTTCATCGTGAAATCGGACGACGTCCTGGCGCAGACACGCAACGGCAAGCAGATCCTCAATGTCGGGGGCAAGGTGGAGGCCGTGCTTTGCAAGCCTGTTGCGCCTGAACATGACCATCTGGCTGTGATCGGCAATAACCGCAAGATGCTGGTCTTCCCGCTTGCCGAGCTTCCGGAAATGAGCCGGGGCAAGGGTGTGATCCTGCTGAAATTCAAAGACGGCGCGCTTTCCGATGCCAAGAGCTTTAATCTGGAGCAGGGGCTGGAGTTCAAATACGGCGCGGGCACTTCGACGGTTGAGGACATTACCCCCTGGATCGGTAAACGCGCCTCCGCCGGGCGCTTGCCGCCCAACGGTTTCCCAAAGAATAACAAGTTTGATTGAATCTTATCTGCGAACCAAGATAGGTTTTGCAAGAGCCTCGTTACGGGCTAAAAGCAAATCAAGGCGTTCTTTTAGCTCTTGGTTGCTGGCAGCAAAGCCAATTTCCGTGCTCGGATAACCGGGATTATATGCCGCTTTTTGGGTATCGTACCCCAATCGTTCAAAATATACTGCGTCTTTCTGATCGGTTAAAACTCGCGCTTTTTTTCTTAAAGGCTCTATTTGAGCAATAATTTCTGCAACACACTTTCTGATTAAATCGAAATTAAGGTGCTCTACTGCTTCTTTTTTCCTTAAAAAAATTGCGTGTAATGCGCGTTGCGCCGTTAGAGGTTCAGCAGGTGTTGGCCAGGCAAATTGTTTTCTGGAGGCAGATTCATCTTCAATGGTAATAAACTTTAGGCGTACACGACCGGAGGCGGCACTTAAATTGTCATATTCGAAACGCAACAGCACCAAGCGTGAAGTGATTTTTTCAGTATCACCAAATTTTTTATCATAGCTAGGTGATGCGAGTGTCTTTAAATCTTCATCTGTTTGAGCGGGAGATGATATGTGCAACGCTATCGATGGCATACTTGTGTCGTTATTTATACGCACATATTCATAAGAATTGCCATGTGCACCGTGGTCAGCACTCGGAAATAAAAGGTAACCTGCGATTTCTGAAGGGAGTTCACCACTTGCAAAATCACGTCTATTCTCTTCGACGAGACTAAAATCCGTGCTTGATAGTACTGTCTGGCGGGTTGATATGTCAGGAGCTACATATAGTACCAGATCCTCAAAGCTTACATACTCTCCACGGGCCATACTTGTAATTACGGGTTCAAGCATTTCCCTAATATGAGCAATTAGTCGCTCTCTTTCATTTGTAGACATAATTTCACCTTATTTTATTTTTTTTCATAACAAAGCTAAAGTGAGTAGTCAATATTAATTTAAGGAAACTGAACCGCGCCGGGGGTGCGGCGGAAGGTGCCAATGGGAACCTGCGGCGCGGGTGGGGATTCATATTCTTCGAATTCCCCTTTGCCGTCGTCTTCCTCTATCTCCTCGTCGTCGCTTCCCAGCACTTCCGGGTTGGTGATGTCCTCGTGCAGCAGGATGATGCTGATGCGGCGGTTACGCGCGCTTAAAGGATGCTCTGGGTCAAGATGCTCCGTATCGGCCTTGCCCGCCACGTTGTTTATACGCTCCTTCGGTATGCCCGCTTCCAAAAGGGCGCGGCGCGAGGCATTGGCACGGTCGGAGGAAAGCTCCCAGTTCGTGTATTCCGCTCCGGGGCCGTAAGGCGCGCTGTCCGTATGGCCGCGAATGGAAAGCTGATTGGGCATGGGTTTGATCACGGTGGCGATCTGGTTAATAAGTTCGCGGGTTTTATCATACATCTGCGCGCTGCCGCTGGGGAACATCGGGTTTCCTTCCTCGTCGATAATCTGGATGCGCAGACCCTCGGGAGTCATATCGATCCGGAGATGCTGCGATAAAGCGGCGAGTTCCGGGTTGTCTTTGAGGGCTTTTTGCAGTTTTTCCGAGGCGTCCTTGAATTTCTCTTCCTCTTTTTTACGCAGTTCGGCTTTCTTTTGCTCCTTTTTGCTCTCTACGCGGACTTTTTTGACCTTTTCTTTTTCCTTGTTTTCAACTTCGTTGTTGCCGGGGTGGGCGCTGCCGGATCGGGCGCCGGAGGGCTGAGGTTTTGTAATATTCTGCACATTTGAGCTCATGGAGCCCTGCGGGGTCATGGAAAGCCCGCCAAGAACGCCGCCAGCGCCGCTTTGCGATTGCGAGACTTTCGGATGGGTCGGGTCAAAATAATCGGCAATCGCGTTGCGCTGTTCGTCCGTTGTCACATTCAATAGCCACAGCAGCAGGAAAAACGCCATCATGGCCGTAACGAAATCGGCATAGGCGACTTTCCACGCGCCGCCGTGGTGGCCGCCCGCCTTGTTAATCTTTTTGATTATAATAGGCTGTTTTTCTTCTTCTTCGCTTTGATCAGCCACGTTTTCCTCTCCGTTACGTTACGGTCGGAAGCTCATTCAGCTTCTCTTCAAGCTCCAGGAAGCTGGGTTGCACATCATGGGGCAGAAATTTACGGGCAAACTCAACGGCAACCTGCGGAGCCGCGCCGTTCAGAAACGCGACTATGCAGATTTTTATGGCCTTGTAATAAATCACTTTCGTATGAGCCTTCGCGCTCATGGCGCCGGCAAGCGGCGCGACGATGCCATAGGACAGCCACACCCCGAGGAAGGTTCCCACAAGCGCGCCGCCGATCATTTTGCCGAGAATTTCCGGGGGTTCGTTAATGGAGGCCATCGTTTTAATAACCCCCAGAACGGCGGCCACGATGCCAAGGGCGGGAATGCCGTCGGCCATGGTCTGCACGGCATGTCCGGGATGTTCTTCGTGATGCGCGATATTTTCGATCTCTTCATCCATCAGGGCTTCTATTTCGTGCGCGTCGTCATTGCCAAGCGAGATAATGCGCAGGTAATCGCAGATGAACAATGTGATACCATGATCGTCCTGAACCCCCGGAAATTGACCGAACAGGTCGCTTTCATTGGGAGATTCAATATGTTGCTCCAGGGCCAGCCAGCCCTTGGTGCGCGCGAGCTTGAAAATCATGAACAGCAGGCTCAGCAACTCTATGTAATCTTTCGTGTGATAGGCTTCCGGTTTTGACAGGGCGCTCATGTATTTCAGGCACCCTTTCAGGGTGGAGCCGGTATTGGCGATGATGAATGCACACAGGGCGCAGCCCATGATGATGACGAATTCGCCGGGCATGGCCATGAAAATCATCGTCAGCAGGTGAGTGAATTTTTCGAATTCAAAATGCATAGCGATCAGCAGACCGCCGAAGGTACAAATGAAAATTCCTGCAATACCTGCAAACTTCATGGTTTTGGCAAAATCCTAACAGTTGGCTTTTTTGAAACGCAGCGGGAAATCAAGGTGATGAATTAAGGATGGCAGATTCGCCTTAAAAAAGGGTTTAACTTAAGAAAATTGCGGCTGTGCGCCGCCCTCTTTGAATTGTACGCTATTTTCAAATCATATCAAGAGCGGTACTTCAGCGAGGTTTTCAGTTCGAAATCAGGTTTATGTTTTGGTTTCCCGAACAGGTATCCCTGACCGTAGTCCACTCCCATATCCTTCAATATGTCGTATTGCTCTTCCGTCTCCACCCATTCCGCTATGACCGTTTTATGCTGGTCTTTGCATATTTTTATAAGTTTTTGGAGCGTGTCGCGCGCTTCTTCTGAATCCTGGATGTCCCGGATATAACGTTCGTCGATTTTCACGTAATTAACCTGCAGCTTTTGCAGGTATTCAAGGGATGTGGATGTGGCGCCAAAATCCTCCAGCGCCGCCTCAAAGCCGTGAGACTGGAGCAGTACGATAAAATCGTTAATTTCACGTAGGTTTTTGATATGCGGCGATTCCGAAACTTCAAAAATAATGCGGCCCTCCAGCCTTTTTCCTTTGAGCAGCATTTCCAGCAGTTTTTCGCGGAAGACGGGGCTTTGCAGGGACTGGCCGGAAAGGTTGATACAGAACTTCATCGTTGTTCCGCCGGCCTTGAACGTGATGTAGTTTATGGCGCGCTCGCATACCGTCAGGTCGAAATCCGGTGCCATGCCGACATCTTCGCCAAAGGTGATCCAGTCCGCAGCCTCGCCGTTATCAAAGCGGCTGAGCATTTCAAAATGCTTGGCTTCCAGCGTTTTCAGGTTGACGATAGGCTGGAAATGCAGCTGGAACTGCATGCGCTGTATCATGCCCTGGAAGATTTTCTTTTTTTCATTGTTGTCTGATTTACAGGCTTTGAGGCCATCGCCGATGGAGACGATTTTAACTTCGCTTCCCTTTTGCCTGAACTGCTCCAGCGTGTACATCAGGCCGCGCAGCGCTTCCTTGGCCGATATGTCTTTCATGTCGCCCGGCAGGGTATGGATGTGCACGGCCATGTCTTTGGCTTCGGGCTTGATGCTGGCGGCGACGGAAGAAATCATGTCGCCCAGCCCCTGCGTGTCGAATTCAGCGGCATGGAGCAGGGCATAACGCCCTTTTGTGATTTCGGCGGCAATGTAGCCTTCGTGCACGGCGGAAAGAATCGCTTCCTGCGTCGCTTTGGCAAGGGCGCTCCATGCGTCGTCCGTCATTTTGTAGGGGGCGCCTTCACCTGGCGTGATGTCGAAAAACGTCGCGGCGATTTCCGTTTGGCTGGCCTTGGCGCTTTCCAGCGCGGCGCGTATGGCGCGGTCGAAATTCGTGCGGTCCAGAAGAGCGGCGGGAATGGCGGCGTTTTTTTCGAAAGGCTTGCGGGCTTCCTGCAGGATAATGCGCGGTACTTCCTGTTCTTTTTCCTTGGTTCTTTCAAACTCAGGCGCCGGTTTGCCGGGGGTTTCGACTGCCTCCGTCCGCTCGAACTCGGGAACGGGCTGAGCGTGTTTTTCCGCCGCCTGTGTGCGTTCAAATTCGGGAATTTCCTTGTTCTGTTTCCCGGCGGTCCGGGTTGCCTCGAACTCGGGGGCGGGGGCGCTCTCCTTCTCTATCGTTTCGGTGCGCTCGAATTCGGGGATGCCTTTCGTGCTTTTTTCAGCCTTCTGCGTGGCTTCAAATTCAGGGAGGGGAGCATCGCTTTTTACGGCTGCCTGCGTACGTTCAAACTCCGGTGCGTTTTTGTCGCTGTTTGCGGCGGTCTGTGTACGTTCGAATTCCGGGGCGGATTTGCCGGGGGTTTGCGTGGCTTGTGTGCGCTCGAACTCCGGCGTGTCCCCGGTATGTTTTTCCGCGGTCTGTGTGGCTTCAAATTCCGGGCCACCTTTGTTTTTATCACGGGTCTGGGTACGTTCGAACTCGGGGATGCCTTTTTGACCTTCTGTAGCCTGGGTGCGTTCAAACTCACCCGCTTCGTCTGCCGCCAAGGCCTGTGTGCGCTCGAACTCGGTTTGTCCGTCCTGCCCGAGCGCTTCGGTGCGGCCAAAATCATACCCCTTATCCGTACCTTCGCCGGTGGCATTGGTGCGCTCGAACTCTCCTGCCTGCGCCTCGGCAATTCCCTGTGTTCTTTCGAATTCTCCCGCTTCCCCTTCCTGCAGGGCTTCGGTACGCCCAAACTCACCTATTTCTTTTTTTTTTGAATCCGTGCGGTCGAATTCGTAAGTCTGGTCGGCCTTGGCCTGCGTTCTTTCAAACTCACCGGGCTCGTCTTCTCCGGGGGAGAAGAAATCCGGGCGCATCCTGTCGGCGTGGCTGGCGGCCAGCGTGATATAGAAATGCTCGGTACCGGGCATTTTAATGCCGCCCAGCACGGCTTTTTTATCCGCGGGTTTGTCGCGCAGCGCCACGGGAAGCGGTCCCCAGCGCATTCCCGGCTTGGCCGTCTGGTGCAATTCGGTCAGTTGTTCGGCTTCCTCCTCGGCGAAAAGGGCCAGCCAGCTTTTCTCCTCCCAGTATATTTCGCCGTGCCCCGTCATGCCGTGCGCCGCGCCAAAAACTCCGGCGATCTGGCCTTTTGCGTCCACTTCGATCAGCATGTCCGCCGAAGCAAAGGAAAAAGCCAGAAAACGGTCCCGCTGTTCTTTTATATGTTTTGATGTGCTCATGGATGCAGGCAGAGAGGTGAATAATTCAACTCTTATCATAGCATAAAATGCGGTAAATGCAGGCGTTTTTATCCGTTCAGGATTTTTGCCATATCAAGGGCGCCATAGGTTAGAACACCATCGGCCCCGGCGCGCTTGAAGGAAAGCAGCATTTCCGCCAGCGTTCTGGAATAATCCAGCATTCCCGCGTTGGAAGCGGCGCGCAGCATGGCGTATTCGCCGCTGACGTGATAGGCGAAGGTCGGGGCGCGGAACGTGTCTTTGACCCGCCAGACGATATCAAGGTAGGGCAGGCCGGGTTTAACCATGACCATATCCGCGCCTTCGGCAAGGTCCATGGCGACCTCGCGCAGGGCTTCATCGCTGTTGGCCGGGTTCATCTGGTAGGTTTTCTTATCGCCGCTTAGGAAAGCGCCGGAATTTACGGCGTCGCGGAACGGGTTGTAAAAGCACGAGGCGTATTTGGCGGCATAGGCCATGATGGCTACGTCTTGCAGTCCGGCGCCGTCCAGCGTATCGCGTATCGCGCCGATGCGCCCGTCCATCATATCGGAAGGGGCGATAATATCTGCGCCTGCTTGCGCCTGTACGAGCGCCTGCCCGCGCAGAACCTCGATTGTTTCATCATTCAGGATCCTGCCATCTTCCAGAATGCCGTCATGCCCGTGTGTGGTGAAGGGGTCGAGCGCCACATCGGTAATAATCCCGATGCCGGGCGCCTGTTTTTTTATCTCGGCAATGGACTGGCAGATCAGGTTGTCGGGGTTTACGGCCTCCGCGCCGTCCATGGTTTTCTTTTCTGCCGGGACGACCGGGAAAAGGGCGATGGCGGGAATTCCTTGGTCTTGTGCCTCTTTTACCGCCTCAACCAGCAGGTCGATGGAAAGGCGTTCCACACCCGGCATGGATGACACGCTTTCGCGCCTGTTTTGACCCTCTATGACAAAAAGCGGCCAGATCAGGTCGTTTGTGGTGAGGTTATGCTCCGCCACCATATCCCGTAACCAGCCCTGCGTGCGCAGGCGGCGCGGGCGAAGGCGTGGATAAGCCCCCGGCGCGCCATAAGAGGATGATTGCCCCGGCGCGGGTTTGCGTTTACCTTCTGGCGGTGTGGAAATTTTCTTAATCCCGGTCATGGCCCATGAATACCCAAATTCTCGGTGAAATAAAAGGCTCTTTCGCTTTTATTACGCTTAATCGCCCCGAAGCGCTTAATGCGCTATCTATTGAAATGGTGCGCGGCATTAGCGCGCTGCTAAAGGAATGGGCGGAAAATGACGCCGTTAAGGCCGTGTGTTTCAAAGGGGCGGGGGAGCGCGCCTTTTGCGCCGGGGGCGATATCAAGTCGGTTTATAACAAGGGACTTGAATACCGCGCTGGAAAAACCGGGGTGGATTACCCGGTGCAGATCCTGCGCGAGGAATACAATATGAACCGCCTGATGTTCCATTACAAAAAGCCGCTGATCGCGCTGATGCATGGTATCACCATGGGCGGCGGCTGGGGGATTGCGGGGAATTGCGATTACCGGGTCATTACGCCGGACGCGCTTTTCGCCATGCCGGAAACGGCCATCGGGTTTTTCACCGATGTGGGCAGCGTCTATCACCTGCAATCCTGCCCGCATCATATCGGGCGCTATCTTGTGCTTACGGGCGCACGGATCGGCGCGGCGGACATGATGTTCGCCGGGATCGCCACGCATATGGCCGAAAGCGACTCCGAAGAGGAAATTTTAAAACTGCTTTCCCCGCGAAAGCAGGGATATGTTGAAACGTTTAAACCCGAAGATTCCCGCTTGCGCGGGAAAAGCAGCATGGGAGAGCTGGAGCACAATGCAAATGCAATAGAGCGCCATTTTGCGTTTAACGATCCGGAGGTCATTGTTGAATCTCTTAAGGCGGAGGAGGGGCAATGGGCCTCAGACAGCCTTAAAACCCTTCAAAGCCGCTGCCCGCTTAGCGTGAAGGTCTGTGCCCGGCATTATGCCCGCGCGGCCTCCATGGATTTTGACGCGGTGATGGAAACGGACTTTATTCTCGGCCAGCGTTTTATGGACTGCCCCGATTTTTACGAAGGGGTGCGCGCGGCGCTGATCGAGCGCGACAATGCCCCGCAATGGAGCCATGAATCATTCAGGAGCGTTCCTGAAAGCGATGTCGATGCCTGCTTCCGGCCCACGGGTTACGCTCTGGAATAACGATAAGATTTTATATTTACTGAGCTTTATCAACCTGCGCCTGTGGTAAAATATGACGATAACTATTGACCATTTGGCCGCCGCCCTACACAATCCCAAAAGAAATTTATTCAGGAGCTATAACTGTGAGCACACCGTACTTTGAATCCATCCAGCTGATCGAGCGTTTGCACCGCCATTTCCTCGACGTTTTAAAGGTGGAGCTGGATAAAAAAGGCATTCAGGACATCAACAACGTTCAATCCATGATTCTTTATAATGTCGGCGACGATGAACTGACGGTCGGCGAGCTGACCATCCGCGGTTACTATCTGGGCTCCAACGTGTCTTACAACGTGAAGAAGATGGTGGAGAACGAATACCTGATTCAGGAGCGTTCCGTGCACGACAAGCGCTCCATCCGCGTGAAGCTCTCCGAAAAGGGGCTGGCGCTTAAAACCATGATTTCCGACATGTTTGCCCGTCACGAGGCACAGATTCAAGGCTCCGAAATTACCGACGAGCGCCTGAACGACATGAACAAAACCCTGATGATGCTTGAGCGTTTCTGGGCCAAGCAGACGAATTTCTCCGGCGGCGGGTTTTAAGCCGCTTTATTTTCATAGAAAATCATAGCCGCTACCCCTCTCATTACAACGAATGTAATGAGGAAAGATATTCCTGTGGGCTGCCATGTTTTTAAGTACCATTCAAATATTTCCAGAAGATTTCCAGAAAAAATAAAAAGGCTTATCGCGATAATATGAGGTAAGGGAAGTGCGGCGATCGTCCCCGCAGGCATCAAGACGGGAAAAAATATTAACGTTGCGAAAAAGGTAAAAAGGTTGTTCTTTTTGGGAGTGGACCAATCTGTTTTTTTGATTAAAAAAGCCGTGCCTGCAACGCTAAGCACAGGAAGTAATATAGAGAGCAAAATAATTTTTATCATTTATCCAAACGCACTCAGACCCGTCTGCGCCCGGCCAAGGATAAGGGCGTGGATATCGTGCGTGCCCTCATAAGTGTTCACGGCCTCTAAATTCACCATATGGCGGATGACGTGGTATTCATCGGCAATGCCGTTGCCCCCGTGCATATCGCGGGCGAGGCGCGCAATCTCAAGGGCTTTGCCGCAGTTATTGCGTTTCAGAAGTGATATGGCCTCCGGTGCGGCGCGGTCTTCATCGCGCAAACGCCCCAGGCGATGCGCGGCGGCCAGCCCTAACGTAATCTCGGTCTGCATGTCGGCGAGCTTTTTCTGGATGAGCTGTTGCCCGGCCAGCGGCTTGCCGAAGATTTTACGATCCATCGTATAAGCCCGCGCACGGTGCCAGCAATCTTCCGCCGCGCCCATAACGCCCCAGGCGATGCCAAAACGCGCGGAATTCAGACACATCATCGGCGCTTTCAGGCTGGAGGCTTCGGGCAGGCGGTTTTCCTCGGGCACTTCGACATCATCCATGGCGATGCCGCCGGTGGGGGAGGCGCGCAGAGCGAATTTTCCCTCGATCTTGGGTGCGGAAAGGCCCTTCATGTCCTTTTCAAGGATAAACCCGCCAATCTGGCCGTCATCCTCACCACCCTTAATGCGCGCCCAGACGACAAACACGTCGGCGATAGGGGAATTGGTAATCCATTGCTTGGCGCCGGAAATCTTGTATCCGCCCTTGGTTTTTACGGCCTTTGTCTTCATGTCGGAAGGGTCGGAACCGCCATCGGGCTCGGTCAGACCGAAACACCCGATGAATTCGCCGGTGGCCAGTTTGGGCAGGTATTTCTGGCGCTGATCCTCGCTGCCGAATTTCCAGATGGGGTACATTACAAGGGAGGATTGCACGGAATAACAGGAGCGGTAGGCGCTGTCGACGCGCTCCATCTCCCGCGCGATAAGGCCCGCGGCGGTATAGGTAGACCCGGCGCAGCCATAACCCTCGATCATGGGGCCGAGCAGGCCAAGCTCGCCCATCTCCCGCATGATCGCGGGGTCGAACTGTTCATGGCGGTTGGCCTCAAGAATGCGGGGTTGGAGCCTGGATTGCGCGTAATCCCGCGCGGTTTGCTCGATCATGCGCTCCTCGTCGGTAAGAAGCTCATCAAGCAGTAAGGGGTCTTCCCAGTTAAATTCGGCGCGCTTTATCATAGTTTTTTCTACCATGCACAGCGGGGAGTGCACAGAGGATAAATGAAAAAACCCCGTGATCTTCAAAATCTTCGTGCTAATAATATTTTCATGAGCACGGAAACTTTAGGCGGTCGCGAGGTTATTATCGAGTTTCATTCCATCGGCAACGCTGTGAAGGTTACCGCCATGGACACCCGGACTCTGACCGAGGTTTCCATTCAGGGGCCGGCCACGGCCAATGAGGCGATTTTAAAACGCAACGCCATCAAGCGCCTTGAATACGTGCTTAAGAAAAAGGGAATTGTTTAAGCGGCGGGCTCTAGCGCTACTTCTCTTTGCGGTGCAGGCGCGGAGCGTAAAGGATAGGCACTCAGATATTTAAGCTTTACCGAGAATATAGAGCAGCTTTCTTTGCCGTTTGCCGATACCCGTTTTACACAGGCATATTCCTGATCTGGCAGGGAAACCGAAGGGGGCCGGGGCGGCGCCGTTCTCGTGCGTGGACGATTGCGGCGTTCAAGATAAGAATCAAAACCGGTAATGCGAACCGTATCGCCTTTTCTTAATATGTCTCCGGCCACGGGGATCATATCAGGGCCGTTATAGTAATAGATAGTGTTGGTAGTGAAAGCAGCGGTTGTAAACTCTTCTCCAACAGGCCTTGGGTCAAAAGGCATAAGAAACTCCCCCTTTATGGCAATCAGCGTAAGCATGCTTTAAGGGTATGTCTACCCTGCACCTTTCGGATAGGGGTAAAAATCTGGGGTTAAATGGAGTTGCTTATAGTACTGGTTCACATTCGTAAAGCGTGCCTTCCGCTACGGTATTGTAACCGGGTGTATGGTAAATTTCCTGATCCTGCGGCGGGATGATGGTACAATAGCCCTTATTATTAGCGGTTAGCTCGGCGGGAATAACCTGCAGGCGGATTTCTCCGTCTATTTCAAGAACGGCTGTTAAGATAACTTTGTCGCCATCATTGATTTCGGGTGTCAGACACCCCTTCGGATCAGGGCCTCTTTTACCGGGATCGGCGGCAAATCTGTATTTTTGACTTATTCTAAGATCGCCTGTGGCAACGGGGGAAGGTGCTTGCGTACGCAGTGTTTGGGTCATTTTGCCTCTTTTATAGCTTGAGATGCCTATTTTATATAGAAAATGGTGTTTTTCAAGAAAGAAACAATTGATTTAACCGTGATTAAACCACTATATATTGTGGCATGAGCGAAAAGATAGCCATAGCCAGCGACCATGCCGGGTACAATTTAAAAGAAGCGATCAAGAAACGCTTTGGGGATATTGAATGGCTCGATCTTGGCACAAACTCCACAGATTCAGTTGATTATCCCGATTTCGGGCAAGCCGTAGGCCGGGCCATTACGCAGGGCGAGGTTCAGCGCGGCATCGTGGTATGCGGCTCGGGCATAGGCATTTCCATTGCTGCAAACCGTTTTCCGGCAGTCAGGGCCGCGCTTTGTACATCTTCGGAAATGGCGGCGCTAAGCCGTCAGCATAATGATGCAAACGTGCTGGCACTGGGTGAGCGCCTGACAGAGCAGGGAACGGCGTTTGATATCGTCGATACGTTTTTAAACACCGAATTTGAAGGCGGCCGCCATCAGCGCCGCGTGGATAAACTGACAACAACGTTGTCATCCTGAAGCATTTATGCTGAAGGATCTGGTTTCGATTAAAAGAGATCCTTCAGGGCAAGCCCTTCAGGATGACAGAAAAGGAAGGAAACAAACAATGAGCGAGGCAGCAGCGAAGAAGATGAGCAATCAGTACGAAGAGTTTTTTGAAGGACATCTGGACCAAAGGGACCCGGAAGTATTTGAGGCCATCAAGGCGGAACACAAGCGCCAGCAAAACCAGATCGAGCTGATCGCCTCTGAAAACATCGCCAGCCGCGCCGTGATTGAGGCGCAGGGTTCGGTCATGACCAACAAATACGCCGAAGGATACCCCGGCAAGCGTTACTACCAGGGCTGCGCCCATGTGGATGTGACGGAAAGCCTTGCCATCGAGCGTGTGAAAAAGATTTTCGGCGCTGAGTTTGCCAACGTGCAACCGCATTCGGGCGCGCAGGCCAACGGCGCGGTGATGATGGCGCTGCTCCAGCCCGGCGATACGATTTTGGGAATGTCCCTGGCGTTCGGCGGTCACTTGACCCACGGCGCGGCCCCCGCGCAATCGGGCAAGTGGTTTAACGCGGTGCAATACGGTACCCGCAAGGAAGACGGCCTGATCGATTATGACGAGGTTCAGGCTCTTGCCGAGGAACACAAGCCGAAAATGATCATCGCGGGCGCTTCGGCCTATCCGCGCGTCATTGACTGGAAACGCTTCCGCGAAATCGCCGACAGCGTGGGCGCTATCCTGTTTGTTGATATGGCGCATTATGCGGGTCTTGTGGCGGGCGGTTCCTATCCCAATCCCCTGCCGCATGCCCATGTGGTAACAACGACGACGCACAAAACCCTGCGCGGCCCGCGTGGAGGCGTGATCCTGACCAATGACGAGGAAATCGCCAAAAAAATGAACTCCGCCGTGTTCCCCGGACTTCAGGGCGGACCTCTGGAGCATGTTATTGCCGCCAAGGCCGTGGCTTTTGGCGAGGCATTAAAACCTGAGTTTAAACAATACGCGCAAGATGTTGTTACAAATGCGAAAATTCTTGCTGAAGTTTTGATTGAGGGCGGGCTGGATATCGTTTCCGGTGGCACCGACTGTCACATGATCCTTGTGGACCTGCGTCCCAAGGGCCTGACCGGCAAGGTGGCAGACGAGGCCCTTGAGCATGCGGGCATTACCTGTAACAAGAACGCGGTGCCCTTTGACCCCGAAAAGCCGTTTATCACTTCCGGTATTCGCCTGGGAACGCCCGCGGGCACGACCCGCGGTTTCGGTCCGGCGGAATGGAAGGAGATCGGCGCGATGATCCTTGAGGTTCTGGATGGCGTTGTGGCCAACGGCCCGGAAGGCAACGCCAAGGTCGAGGCGGCGGTAAAGGCCAAGGTCGAAGCCCTTTGCGCCCGCTTTCCGATTTACAGTGGTGATTTTTAATAAAGAGCGAAGCATATGCGTTGCCCGTTTTGCGGTCATGAAGAGACACAGGTGAAGGACTCGCGTCCGACGGAGGATCATGCCGCGATCCGCCGCCGCCGCGAATGTCCGGCCTGCGACCAGCGCTTTACCAGTTTCGAGCGTGTGCAGCTTCGCGAAATGACGGTTCTGAAGTCCGGCGGGCGCAAACAGCCCTTTGACCGGGATAAAATCACCAAATCCATGCAGATTGCCCTGCAAAAGCGCCCGGTGGAGCTGGAGCAGATTGAAAAGGCGGTCAGCGATATTGTGCGCCAGTTGGAATCGCGCGGCGAAGCGGAGATCCGCTCCGACCTGATCGGCGAGTTGACTATGAAGGCGCTGATCGACCTCGACGTGGTCGGATATATCCGCTATGCCTCGGTTTATAAAGATTTTCGTGATCCTAAAGATTTCGATGAATTTCTCAGCACGGTTCACAAACTCCAGAATCGCAACAAAAACAAGGGGCGCAAGACCGCCGCCGGATAAATGGATTCAACGCAGGATTTTCACTTTATGCACTCCGCGCTGACGATCGCGCGGCGCGGATTGGGCCGCGTTGCGCCCAACCCGTCGGTGGGCTGTGTCATCGTAAAGAACGGGGTGGTTGTAGGGCGCGCCCGCACCGCCGATGGCGGCAGGCCGCACGCCGAGACGATTGCCATGGCCCAGGCCGCAGAGCAGGCGGAAGGAGCCACGGTTTACGTGACGCTGGAGCCCTGCGCCCATGAGGGAAAAACGCCGCCCTGCGCCGATGCGTTGATAGAGGCGCGCGTGGCACGTGTGGTGATTGCCTGCACCGATCCCGATCCGCGCACGGCGGGGCGCGGCATTGTCAAAATGCGGGAAAACGGTATCGATGTTGAGGTCGGCGCCCTCGAATATGAGGCGCAACTGCTGAATAAGGGATTTTTCCTGAACCTGTCGGAGCAGCGCCCCTATATCACCCTGAAAACCGCCACCAGCGCCGATGAAAAGGTCTACGGCGCGCCGGGGCGCTGGATTACCGGGCCTGTGGCGCGGGCGCGGGCGCATCTTCTGCGCGCCCGGAATGACGCTATCCTGATCGGGTCAGGAACGGCTCTTGCCGATGATCCGCTTTTAACCACGCGGGTTCCGGGGCTGGTGCATCATAGTGTCAGGGTGGTGGCGGACCGGCGGCTGCGCCTTAAACCCGATAGCCATCTTGTGCAATCCGCTTCCGTGCAGGAACCTGTGATTATATGGCACGGGACGGACAAAGAGGTGCCGGATTATCTGAACAGGGAAGGGATTACCCTTATGGCCGCCGATACGCTGAAGGCGGGGCTTTCCATGCTTGCGCAGCGCGGGGTTACAAGGCTGCTGGTGGAAGGCGGCCCGGCCATTCACAGCGCCTTTATCCATGAAGGGCTGCATGATTGCCTTTACTGGTTCAAGGCGCCTTTAACGATCGGCGCTCACGGTCTTCCCGCCCTTGAAAAGGAAAGTTTCCACGATATTTCTGAGAAAATGGACTTAACCGGTAGTTTTGCCTGCGGGGAAGACGTACTGGAAATTTACAGGCGTAAGGAGTAAAAGCACTGTCATGTTTACCGGATTAATTCGCGATGTGGGCCGTATTAAGGGCATAGCCGATAATGGGGCCGACCGGCGCCTGATGATAGAGACCAGGCTGGATATGGATACGCTGGATATCGGCGCATCCGTGTGTTGCTCCGGTTGCTGTCTGACGGTTGTGCAAAAGGCAAATGACTGGTTTGCGGTGGATGTTTCGGCGGAAACGCTGCAAAAAACCACAATTGGCCGCTGGCGGGAGGGACAATCCGTTAATCTTGAGCCTTCTCTGCGGGTCGGAGACGAGGTCGGGGGGCATTTCGTATTCGGGCATGTCGATGGCTATGCCACCGTCAAAGAAATTGAAAAGGAAGGGTTTTCCTGGCGTATGATTTTCGAAGTGCCTGATTTTCTTGCAAAATATATTGCGCCGAAAGGCTCTGTCGCGCTGGCCGGGGTTTCCCTGACGGTCAATGAAGTGCAGGACAACAGATTCGGAGTGAATATCATTCCCCACACATGGAAAAACACGACGCTTTCGCAAAAACAGCCCGGGGATCAATTAAACATTGAGATTGATATGCTGGCGCGCTATGTAGAGCGCATGATCGGCGCAAAGCCTTAAGGCGGAAGGAGTCTTTAAAATGCAAAAAATCGCAGTTATTTCAGCAGGATGGCATAACAGGATCGTCGAAAGCGCGGAAAAGGCGTTTGTTGCGGCCATGGAAAAAGGCGGCTTTCCGGCCTCTTCGGTTGATATTTTCAAGGCGCCCGGCGCGCTGGAGATCCCTTTGATGGGCAAGGCCCTGCTGGAAAAGGGGTACGACGTGGCCGTGGGCATCGGTTTTATCGTCAATGGCGGCATTTACCGCCATGATTTTGTGGCCCAGGCGGTTGTGGACGGTATCGTTAATGTTTCGCTCCAGACCGGCAAGCCGTTTTTGTCTGTCGCGCTGGCCCCCATTACCTATACGGAAGGGCTGGATGTGCATGAGGACTTTTTTGAAAAGCATATGGTCAAAAAAGGCGAAGAGGCGGCTGAAGCGGCCCTGCAAATGCTTGATTTTTTTGACAAAAAAGTAAAGCAGGCAGCATAGCCCCGTGAGTGCCCCCGCAGAAAAGACATCCCCTGTGGTAAAAAAGACGGTAGCCCGGCTGGCCGCCGTGCAGGCCGTTTACCAAAACCTTCATAATCACCAGCCTGCGGTTTTGCTGGTGGATGAATACCTTTCCCGCCGCGCCGGCATGGAAGTGGAGGGGGAGGCGCTGGCGCTTCCCGACGGTGTTTTGTTTAAGGATATCGTGCTGGGCGTTGAGCAACGCATGAACGACCTTAACGAGATGGTTCACGCCCAGATCGGCAAGGGGGCGGGGAATTCCGACAAGGAGGTAGAGACTCTCCTGAAGGCCATATTATTGTGCGGCGCATACGAGCTTATGAAGCATCGCGACATCGATTTCCCCATAATCATCAACGATTATGTCGATATCACGAAAAGTTTTTATGAAAATAATGAGTCGAAGCTCGTAAACGCGATTCTTGATAATATTCACAAGTTATTTCAATAGCTTATTGCTATGCAATAGATTCAATATATCTCAAATTTTATGTAAAAATAATAGCCTCTTAAGCTGTTTTGTATTAACATAACAATATAAGAGGGTTCTTTATAAAAACTTTGGGTTAGGGATCTTAATGCGTATCATACTACTTGCCATTGCGGCATTAATCATTCTCGGCGGCGCCGGCGTTGGCGCTTATTTCTACTTTGGCAAGGCCCAGGCGGCCGATGGCGGCGAAGTAGGTCACAATGCCGAAAAAGCCGAACTTGAAACACAGCATCACCAGTATGTTGAGCTTGATCCCCTTATTCTTCCGATCATCGATGGCAACGGTGTGAATCAGGTCGTTAGCATGGTGATATCCATCGAGGTTTCCGATGAAAAGACAAAGGCGATGGTTGAAAACCTCTCTCCGCGCCTTAAAGATGCGTTTATTATGGATATGTACGGTATTCTTAACCGTCAGGCGGCCCTGAAAGGCGGCGTTATACAGGTAAGCGACATCAAGGCCCGTCTGCATAAAATCGGCGCAAAAGTACTTGGCGAGAATGTTATACAGGATGTCCTGTTGCAGGTCGTGCAGCAGCGTCCGATTTAATACGCTGTTTTTAAACAGCTTTCCGCAGAACCGGCGTCAAGCCGGTTTTTTGTTGCTTAAAAGGGGACGAAAGTAAAAGAATCCAACAAACCCCCTTTCCCTTGTAAAAAAGACTCCGTACCATGACTACTTTATGAATCGAAAGCGCGTTCTGCTCTTTTGTTTCACAAATACTTAAATAGTTTAAAGAAAGGGAAGATAAAATGGATACCGTTTATCTTATAATTGGGGGGTGTGGGGCCCTGGCTTTGCTATACAGTGCACTTGCCGCGCGTTCGATCCTCGCCTCTCCCGCCGGAACGAAGAAGATGCAGGAGATCGCATCTGCTATTCAGGAAGGCGCGGGAGCATATCTAAATCGTCAATACAGAACGATCGGGCTGGTAGGGGTCGCGGTTGCGGCTGCCCTGTATTTTCTGCTCGGCTGGCACGTTGCCGCCGGTTTCGTGATCGGCGCGTTTTTATCCGGTCTTGCGGGCTATAACGGCATGCTTGTTTCCGTTCGCGCCAATGTGCGTACGACCGAGGCGGCCAAGAAAAGCCTGGCGAAAGCGCTTAGCGTGGCGTTCAAATCGGGCGCGGTGACCGGCATGCTGGTTGTCGGTCTGGGGCTTCTTGGCGTCGCGGGTTACTATTACGGCCTGCAGGATTACTTCGGCCTTAAAAACGCAGTCGGTTCCGAGCGCATGGCTATTTTAAGAGAAATTCTTGAAGGCTTGATCGGTCTGGGCTTTGGCGCTTCCCTGATTTCCATTTTCGCCCGTCTTGGCGGCGGTATCTTCACCAAGGGTGCCGATGTGGGCGCCGATATGGTCGGTAAGGTGGAGGCCGGAATTCCGGAAGACGATCCGCGCAACCCCGCCGTGATCGCCGATAACGTGGGCGACAACGTGGGCGACTGTGCGGGCATGGCGGCCGATCTGTTTGAAACCTACGCCGTTACCGTTGTGGCGACGATGCTGATTGCCTTCAGCACCTTCGCGCAGGATACGGTTGAGATGATGATGATCCTGCCGCTGCTGATCGGTGCTTTGTGCATCGTTGGTTCCGTTGTGGGTACTTTCTTTGTCCGTCTGGGGAAAAAGAAAAACATCATGGCCGCCCTTTATAAGGGATTTGTGGCCAGCGCCGTTATTTCCGCGGGGCTGATTGCCGGCCTGCTGTATTACACGGACCTTGATTCCCAGTATCCCTTTGCCGATGGCGGCCTGGTCAGCGGTTATGAACTGCTGTACTGCGTTCTGACGGGGCTGGGTGTAACCGGGCTGATCGTGTGGATTACGGAATACTACACATCCACCTCCTTCCGCCCTGTGCGCATTATTGCCAAGGCATCGGAAACGGGCCATGGCACGAATGTGATCCAGGGGCTTGCGGTATCGCTGGAATCCACGGCTCTGCCGGTTCTGGTGATCTGTGCGGGTATCTACCTGTCTTACGACTTTGCCGGCCTTTACGGTATTGCGCTCTCTGCGACTTCCATGTTGTCTCTGGCCGGGATGGTCGTGGCGCTCGACGCTTACGGTCCGGTAACGGATAATGCCGGGGGAATCGCCGAAATGGCCAATCTTCCCGACAAGGTGCGACGGACGACGGATGCGCTCGATGCCGTGGGCAATACAACCAAGGCCGTAACCAAGGGATACGCGATCGGTTCCGCCGGTCTGGCCGCCCTGGTTCTGTTCGCGGGCTTTACCGAGGAAATCAAGCACTATCTGCCTGAGCTTAATAACATTTCCTTCCCGCTTCAGGACCCGAACGTGGTGATCGGCCTGTTTATTGGCGGTCTGCTGCCTTTCCTCTTTGGCGCGATGTCCATGACGGCCGTGGGCCGCGCGGCTTCCTCCGTTGTGGTTGAGGTTCGCCGCCAGTTCAAGGAAATCAAGGGCATCATGACGGGGAAGGCCAAGCCGGAATACGGCAGGGCCGTTGACCTGCTGACCAAGGCCGCGATCCGTGAAATGATCGTGCCTTCGCTGCTGCCCGTAGCGGCTCCGGCCCTGCTGTTCGGTGTCATGTACGCCGTGACCGACAGTGTTGAGGCTGCTTTCCAGACTCTCGGCGCAATGCTGCTGGGCACGATCGTGACCGGTCTTTTCGTGGCGATTTCCATGACTGCCGGTGGCGGTGCCTGGGATAACGCGAAAAAATACATCGAAGACGGCCATCACGGCGGCAAGGGCTCCGAAGCTCACAAGGCTGCTGTAACAGGCGACACGGTCGGCGACCCCTACAAGGACACGGCTGGTCCTGCGGTCAACCCGCTGATCAAGATCACGAATATTGTCGCGATCCTGCTGGTTGCCGTTGTGGCAAAAATGCTGGCCGGCTAGGCTTCGGTCAATTACGGAATAACGAAAGCCCCGCGTTTTGCGGGGCTTTTTGTTTTTTTGCGTCTGCCGGCGATCCCGGCTTTGACGACGAAGGCATCGTTCAAAGTATCCAGGATTTGTTTAATGGCGCTCATATCATTGCCGTTCGTGGGGGTTTTGGAGCGTTCCAGCGGAATGTCGATGCGCTTATTGTCGACATCCTGAATACTTTGAACGATGCCTTCGTCGTTAAAGGCGACCTCCACGATGCGTTCCTTTGTCACTTTGGGGTCAAGGATGCCGTGTTTTTCCGTCTCCTGCCCGATGTAATACCAGATTTTATCGTCAAACGGCGCTATGGTCGTGGGTGAGCCAAGGTTTTGCAAAACGTCGGAGCGCGTGCTTTCGTTTGTTTTGATGGCGGCCAGTTGCTCGTTTTCCAGCAGGTTGCCGCGTTGCTGCATCGTTGGCGAGCAGGCGACCAGAGAGGCCGTTCCGGCCAGCAAAACGAAAGATGTCAGGACTTTGCGTATGGTTTTTTGTGTCATCTGTGGTATATCCCTTTTTTCGTTATATACAACCCACGCCCGGTAAAGACAATGTTTGCAATATTTTCACGCAAAAAACATGAGGCTAAAGCCGCCGAAGCACTTTACGATATTTGTTTCTCGCAGGCGCGCCATCCCGGATTTTACAGGGATTTCGGCGTGCCCGATACGATAGATGGGCGCTTTGAGCTGCTTTTGCTGCATGAATTTATGTTGATAGAGCGCTTGCTGTCCTGTGCGGATAAGAAACAGGCCCAAAAAATTTCACAGGCGCTGTTTGACGAAACCTTTGTGGATATGGAACAATCCCTGCGGGAGGCTGGCATCGGCGACATGGGAGTCCCCAAGCGCCAGCGCCGCATGATGCTGGCCTTTAACGGCCGGATGCACGCCTATAAGGACGCTCTGGAGGCAAAGGGGGCAGAAGCCCTGGAGGAGGCGCTTGAGCGCAATCTTTACGGCACGGTTGAGACGCCCGCCGCCGGAGATATCCAGGCTATGGCGTTTTATGTGTATGATAACGTAAAATTCCTGGTGGCGCAGGGGGACGACGAAATATTGTCTGGCGCGCTTTCTTTTAAGGATATGGAGGCCGGCAAAAAAAGCGGAGTAAAGTAACATGACAGCAAAAACGGCAGAATATATACCGCCCGAGTGGTCCGTCCCCGTAAACGAGGAAGATATTACGGCCACCCCCGCGCAGATGAGCCTTGAAGCGCCGCCCGAGTCTCTACGCGCGCTGGCGCAGCGTTTTGACGTGCTTTCCGTCGAGGGTATCAGGGCCGACGCCGTGCTGGTACGTGAGGCGGGCGGGGCGATCGTCCATGTTTCCGGCAATTTTACGGCGCAGATCACCCAGTCCTGCGTTGTCTCCGGCCAGCCGGTGCCCTGCACGATTGAAGAGACGTTTGAGGGCTGGTTCTCCAGCCCGGATGTGACGTCGCTGGCCAAGGCACGCCACGAAAAGACCATGGAAAAAGCGGGGCGGGAGATGCCGATCCTTGAAGAGCGGGACGACCCGGAACCCATCGTCGACGGCAGGATCGATGTCGGCGAACTGGTGGCGCAGCACGTGCTGCTGGCCATTGATCCTTATCCGCATGCGCCGGGCGTTCATTACGAGTTGGGAGACGACGCCCCGCCTGTGCCGGAGGCCGACGAGCGCAAAAATCCGTTTGCCAAGTTGAAAGACTGGAAGGCGGAGCAGGAAAATAAATAATTTCCTTGCAACCCCGCGCTTAATTGGTTATCACTGCCGCTTGAAATTAACGAAGGAGCCCGAACCATGGCTGTTCCAAAGAGAAAAACAACAAAATCAAAACGCAACATGCGCCGCGCGCATGACGGTTTGAAGGCTGAAAACTGGGTTGAAGACGCGAACACGGGCGAACCTGTGCGCCGCCACCACATTGACCTTAAAACCGGCATGTACAAAGGCAAGCAGGTTATTGAGGCGCGTGATTAATTAGTTCTGGTCTTTGCAAGTCCAAATGCCTATAACACACGGGACATGGCGTTATAGAGGGGCTTCGTCTTGAATTTACCTGTAAAATATTCCGGTCAGATCACCATCGCGCTCGACGCGATGGGGGGCGATCATGGCGCTCAATCCGTTATTCCGGGGGCTGCCGCGGTTTTAAAGGACAACCCGCATCTGCGTTTCATGATTTATGGTGATGAACAGCAGGTTCTGCCGCTTCTCGACAAATATAACGACCTTAAGGTTTCCAGCGAGTTTTTCCATACCGACCGCATGATTCGCGGCGATGAAAAGCCTGCCGCCGCTCTGCGCTCCAGCAAAGGATCCAGCATGAGGCTGGCGATCGAGGCCGTGCGCGACGGTTATGCCGATGCCGTCGTTTCGGCGGGAAATACCGGTGCGCTTATGGCGATGGCCAAGGTCGTGCTGAAAATGCTGCCCGGTATTCACCGCCCGGCGATTGCCAGCGTTTTCCCGACAATGAAAACAGATACGATTATGCTTGATCTTGGCGCGAATGTGCTGGTCGATGCCGAAAATCTGGCGCAATTTGCCGTGCTGGGCGCGGTTTTCGCCAAGGAGCACAAAGGCGTTGCAAAACCCAGCGTCGGCCTTCTGAACGTGGGATCGGAAGAGACGAAAGGGCCGGAGCATGTGCGCGCCGCCGCTTCCATTCTTTCGGAAGTGGATTTCCCCGGCGTTTATTACGGTTTTGTCGAGGGCGACGATATTACCAAGGGTACCGTAGACGTAATTGTCAGCGACGGCTATGCCGGGAATATCGCGCTGAAAGCCACGGAAGGAACGGGCAAGCTTATCGGTTATTATTTTCGCCGCACGCTCGGGGCCGATCCGCTGGCTATTCTGGGTGGACTTTTCGCATTTTTCGCGCTGCGCCGTTTCAAGCACCGGATAGACCCGCGCCTTTATAATGGTGGCGTGTTCCTGGGGCTCGACGGCGTATGCGTAAAAAGCCACGGTGGCACCGATGCGCTCGGGTTTTCCAGCGCGGTGAGGCTGGCGGCGGAACTGGCGACGCACGGCTATGTGCAAAAAGTTGCGGATGAAATTAACCATTTGATGACTCAGGAGAGCTTTCTTTCGCAGGAAACGTAACAATGCCGCCCATGACAAATACGAAAATACCCGCCATCATTGCCGCCACGGGCAGCTACCTTCCGAAAAAAGTACTGACAAACAAAGATCTGGAATCGATGGTTGATACCACCGATGAATGGATCACACAGCGCAGCGGCATTAAACAGCGCCATATTGCTGCCGAAGGCGAAACCACGGGCGATATGGCGATAGCCGCCGCCCGCAAGGCTATGGAAGCTGGCGGTTTTTCCGGCGGCGATATAGACGGCATTATCGTGGCAACGACCACGCCGGACCGCACTTTCCCGGCGGTGGCGGTCAAGGTGCAGGCGGAAATCGGCGCCGCACCGGGGCTGGCTTTTGACGTTCAGGCGGTTTGCACCGGCTTTGTTTATGCCCTGAGCGTGGCCAATAATTTTATCGCCATGGGGCAGGCCAGACGCATCCTTGTGATCGGTGCGGAGAAAATGTCCTCCATCCTGAACTGGGAAGACCGCACGACCTGCGTGCTTTTTGGAGACGGGGCGGGGGCCGTGGTGCTGGAGGCGGGCGACTCAGGCAGCGCACGCGGCATTATTTCAACGCATCTTTACGCCAACGGCACCCAGCGTGACCTGCTTTACACCGATGGTGGTCCTTCAACCACGGGAAATAGCGGCCACATTGTTATGCATGGGCGCGAAGTGTTCAAATACGCCGTGCAATATATGGCCGATGTGGTCAGCGAAGCGCTTCAGGCGAATAACGTGCAGCCCTCCGACATCGATTTTCTCGTTCCGCATCAGGCCAATAGCCGGATTATCGAGGCGACGGCCAAGAAACTCGATATGCCCATGGAAAAAGTGGTCCTGACCGTTGCAAAACACGGCAATACCTCCGCCGCCTCTATCCCGCTGGCGCTGGACGAAGCCGTGCGCGACGGCAGGATCAAAGCCGGCCACCTGATTTTGCTCGAAGCCATGGGCGGCGGGCTGACATGGGGCTCGGCGCTGGTTCGTTTTTAAAACAAGCGCCATTGCGAACCCCGCTTGCTGCGGGGTGAAGCAATCTGGAACAGCAAAACAGGATTGCCGCGTCAGCCCTTCGGGCCTCCTCGCAATCACGAAACAAACATTTTCCCACTTCAACAAAACCTCCTTAAGTACTGAATAAGAATCGTTTTTTTGTGATTAAGCGGATTCAAAAGATTGACGTGCGCGTTTGTATTGCGCTAGTCTTTAACTATTCAAAGTTATGGAGCAGATATGAGCAATCGGACTATTACCAGAGCTGATCTGGCGGAAGCCGTTTATGAAGAGGTGGGGCTTTCCCGCAACGAATCGGCTGATTTGGTTGAGGCCGTTCTGGAAGAGATTTCAGCAACCCTTATTCGCGGCGAAAACGTAAAACTTTCCTCTTTCGGTAGCTTTTCGGTAAGGGAGAAGGGGGAGCGCGTAGGGCGTAACCCCAAAACAGGCGTCGAAGTGCCGATCCTGCCGCGCAAAGTACTGGTTTTCCGCGCCTCTCATGTTTTGAAGGACCGGATTAATCAGGGTGGCGGCGCTTCACAGGCGCCTTCCTCCAGCGGAGATTACGAAAGTTACTAATATTTAGGTGCGTTATATTGATGGGGCGCGCCGACAGGGCTGTGCCTGTAGTGAAAATTTATATAATTTAAGGACTAATATTGATGCAAAACCAGCCACAGAGACAAATGCCAGTAGAGACGGAAGACGATACAGCCAGCGCCGCGCGCTCCCGCAAATCGGCCTCCGCTTTCCGCACGATCAGCGAAGTGGCGGAACTTCTGGACGTGCAACAGCATGTGCTGCGGTTCTGGGAAACCAAGTTTTCGCAGGTTCGTCCGCTTAAGCGAGGTGGCGGACGCCGATATTATCGCCCGGAAGATGTCGAGCTCCTGAGCACTATTCACAATCTTCTGTACACGCAAGGCTATACCATCAAGGGTGTGCAAAAGCTTTTGAAAGAGCAGGGCAAAAACGCAGTGTTGCAGGCCGTCAATGTTCAGGCCAATGACATTGTGCCGCCCATCGTAAGGCCGGCACAGGCCGAAGAGGCCAAAGCCGGGGGCTCTTTGAATCCCCGCCAGCGCGCCGCCCTTGAATCCATGCTCGGCGAGCTTAAAGAATTGCGCCGTATGCTGGGCACGATAAAATAAGCGCGATCAGGCCGGCTCAATTTTTTCTGTAATATTGTTTGATTTTCTGCCGATTTTAGGGCAAAACCTAACCCGGACGGAACGTGGCGCAGCCTGGTAGCGCACTTGCATGGGGTGCAAGGGGTCGGAGG
>CAZBNG010000018.1:27520-31887 GCA_964493095.1 uncultured Pseudobdellovibrionaceae bacterium | reverse complement strand
CTTCACAACCGGCGGTACGTTTACTGCTACCGGTGGTGACATCGACATCGCTATCGATGCCGACAAAACCCTGACATTGAACCACGCATTTACAAATGCGGATGCCATTACACTGGCAACAGGTTCTGCTCTTGTTGTTAATGAAACAACAGTGACGGGTGCAGGCGCTTTGACCAACACCGGCGGTACAGTTACCGTTGCTGCTGGCAAAACGTTTGATATTGCCGACCACACGGCTGCTGCCAGCGGCGTATACGTGTTCAAGGTATCCGATGCTTCAACAGTCGGTTCCATTAACGTATCTGCCGGTGACTTCGACCTGACAGGATCAACCATTCAGGCCAGCGTTGTAGGTTCCAACTACATTGCCGGCGGAACTGAATTGCTGGTTGCTGATGGTACGGCCGCTGCTACGGGTATCACGAACGGAACTGTAGTGTCTGATAACTCCTACATCTACACGTTCACGACATACCGTGGCGACAACGCTGCCATTACGACTGCTGGCGCAGACAACACGAAAGTGTTCCTGGAAGTCAGCCGTCTGTCACTGGCAAGCGTGGCAACAGCATCCAATGCTGGTGTTGGTGCGGCTCTTGACAGCCTGGGAACAGCGGGTGACGCTACTCTGGACACAATTCAGGGTAATGTCGGTAACGCTTCCTCTCAGGATGCTGTGAACGAAGTGCTCGAAGCGACGACGTCAACGGTTGACGGCGGTAACGTGGTTGGCGGCCTGGCGGTTGCTAACTCTACGGCTTCTGTCACAAGCTCACGTCTGGCCTCTCTGAGAGACGGTACAGCCGGTCAAACTGGTATGGCTGCCGGTAACATCTCCCAGGGTCTGAAAGCCTGGGGTCAGGTGTTCGGCACGACCGGTCAGCAAGACACGCGTGACGGCGTTAATGGTTTCGATGTTGACTCCGTAGGCGCCGCCGTCGGTATCGACACTGAAACACTGGCCGAAGACTGGGTATGGGGTCTGGCGTTCAGCTATGCGAACACAGACGTTGACTCCAAGAACGCCAACAGCACCAAGACGGACATCGACTCCTATCAGGTTACCCTTTACGGTGACTATGACTGGGATGATCGTACGTACGTATCCGGTCAGTTGGGTTACATCTGGGGCAAAAACGACACCTCTCGTAAAAACGTTGGTGGCGTTACCGGTCTGACTGCAAAAGGCGACTTCGACAGCGACCAGATCCTGGCTCGCCTAGAAGTTGGCCGTGACTACACTGTAGGTAGCGAAACCACGCTGACACCAAGTGCGTTGGTTAACTACAACCACTACAGCGCTGACAACTACACAGAAACTGGTGCTAACGGCGCCAGCCTGAACGTAGACAGCGAAGATCTCAACATTCTCGAGATCGGTGTAGGCGTAGAAGCCAGCTGGACGAAGCAGCAAGCGAGCGGTGCTTACTTCAAGCCCACTCTGAGTGCTGGCGTTCGTTATGACGTCATCGGCGACAAGGTCGAGTCCACAAACTCCTTCACAGGTGGTGGCTCATCCTTCAAAACCGAAGGTTTCGACCCTGCTCAGACAACGCTTGATCTCGGTGCTGGTGTGACATACTTCACAACAGACAACTGGGAACTGTCAGCTGACTACAACTACGAGTACAAGTCAGACTACGACTCACATTCAGGTGTTCTGAAAGCTGCTTACAAGTTCTAAGAACCTGTAAAGCTAACGAATTCGAAAAGCCCCCGTTTTGCGGGGGCTTTTTATTTGCGCAAAAGCTCTGAGTGGAGGGTGGAAGGGACATAAAAAGAAGGAATGGCGATAAAAAAAAGAGCGCCGTTTGAGGCGCTCCTGTTTATCTCATAATGCGTAATGTCAGTCTTTTGTACATTCCGGCGTTTTAGCCAGCAATTCGGGCCACTTATTGACCCAGCCTTCATCGTGGGAAGCGTCCTGGACCAGTTCGTATTTCACGCAATGTGTCGGCCCCAGAGCCTGCAGATAGCTGTGCAGGATAGCGGGGGGGACAATCACGTCCTGACCGCCGATAAAGTGATATTGCGGTATATTGCGCAGTTTTGCGGCGTAATCGGGCGGATTGAGCGAATCCTCCAGATATGAGACATGGTGATAGGTGCTGTGGGCACGGTGGTCCAGGTTCCCCGCCACGGTGCGCAGGGAAAGGACATCGCTGCGCTGAGCCGCCAGAATAGATGCCACAGCGCCGCCGCCGGAAAATCCGACAAGGTTGAAGCCCGTAATGTCATAACGGCGCTTGATATCGTCCAGCGCTTCGTTAAAGGATTTCATAACTTCCGGCGCAAAGCGCTTGTTGGTCCAGTATGCGCTGTCGCAGGCCTTGTTCTGTTCAACCAGTTTGGAATACTGACAGGGGCGCGCCAGATAAACGACGTTTTCCGCCTTGTCGCGGCTGGCCAGATGCAGGGAAACCGGGTTCTTGGGAGTGGGATCAAGTGAGCGGCGGGTTTTTGAAACCCACGCCAAACCATCACCTTCAATATAAATTGTCGCCGGGGCCTGGTGTTCATGCATGCGCTCATAGGCGGTCAGCACAAAAGGACCGGCAGGGATTTCACGTTTGTTCATAAAGGCGGGGCTCGCGATGCGCGTAGCGATTTCTTCGCGCATTTCTATCGTGGAGGCCATACATCCCGTGAGCGTGGTTGCCGCCAGAAGCGTGAGGGCTATCTCTTTACGTAACGATTTTTTTGAATTCATTTTAAAAAATCCTCTATTTTCAAAACTACCATGACTTGCGGCGTAAATCACTACCGGTTTTGGCTTTTCCGGCATGATTATGCGCCGATCTCGATCCTGATGGGGGTGTGGTCGGAGGGCTTGTCCCATCCGCGCGGATCTCTGTCGATGTGGCAGGATACGAGCCGGTCGGCGAGAGCGGGGCAGAGCAGGAAATGATCAATACGGATTCCGTGATCCTTTTGCCAGCAGCCGGCCTGATAATCCCAGAACGTGTATTGTCCGGCGCGCGGATCAAAAGCGCGAAAGGCGTCGGTCAGGCCGAGATTAATGAGCGCGCGAAAGGCCCGCCTTGTTTCGGGCCGGAACAGGGCGTCATCCCTCCAGACCTTCGGGTTCCAGCAATCGCGGTCTTCCGGGATGACGTTGAAATCTCCCCCGATCGCAAAATCAACGGCGTCTTCGCGCAGGGTTTTCAGGCGTTTTTTCAGGCGTTTCATCCACGCAAGCTTGTAGGGATACTTCTCGCTGTCGACCGGGTTGCCGTTGGGCAGATAGATATTGATCAGGCGCAGTTTCTTTTTAAACGGGCCAGTGGTTTCAAATTCAAGATAACGGGCCTGCTCGTCCTCTTTATCGCCGGGAAGACGGTCCAATATCATATCGACCGGGGTTTTAGAAAATACGGCCACGCCGTTATACGTCTTCTGAGTGACTGCGGCAGTATGGTAGCCCAGCGCTTCAAAATTACTTGCCGGAAAATCCATGCCTTTGAGTTCCTGCACCATCAAAACATCGGGTACGCTTTCCTTCAGGTAGCGTTTTACGTGTTCATCTCTTGCTTTAAGAGAGTTTATGTTCCATGAGACTATTTTCATTTTGTATCAGCGCTTTAGCCCTAAAAATTCAAGCTGCCAAATAATGTCTTCCTCGGGAAAAGGGTACTCGGTTCCGTCGCGCGGGTAAATAAGTTGTTTGTGCGGCACATGGGCGATCTCCTGTTGCAGTTGCAGCGCCATACGCATGGACAGTTCCGCCTTCCATGCGATAGCGATAACCGGTTTGGCCGACTTCATGTCAAAAATTTTCCGCATGTTTTCCTCATCCGTTCCCACCATGTGGGCGAGGGCGTAAAACAGGAAATCGTTGTCGCGCATGGCGATGCAATCGGAAATCGTCTCCTCGTTGAGGCGGTGCTCTTTTATCAGGCGCTCAAGGCGCTCTTCGTGAGTTTCGTCATGGCCGGTTTCCTCGTTGGCAAACTCTATGCGGCGGCGGAACACGGCGGCGATTTCTTCCGTTGTAAATTCGTCGAAATCGGCGCGGTTGACCAGCAAATCGCGTACTGAGGCATCAACAAAAGTGGCCAGCTCTTTTGCAACGGATACGGGAAGGTGAGCACGCTTGACCATGGGTTTTTGCCATTCTTTAAAGGTCTTCGCTTTCTCTACGATATGCATGAGCAGGCCCTCGCCAATTTCCGCTCCCTTGTTTTCCAGCAGAATTTTACCGCCGGGAACGTCCTCTACGTCGATGACCGCTTCGGACACGGCGCCGCTGACTTTTTCTCGTCCGGCAATGCTTTGCACCACCCAACTGGCCGGGTGGCTTTTCAGGATATCGAGCAGGTCGTGATCCGAAAGCGCCGCGCAGACCCGCAAAATAGGCTCGGAAACCT
>CAZBNG010000018.1:0-27510 GCA_964493095.1 uncultured Pseudobdellovibrionaceae bacterium | reverse complement strand
GCGTTCCACATCGCGGGCGAGTTGCCCGGCGATTTTGGGAGGCGTGTGAGCATGGTCTTTCAGGGTGGAGGACAGTGCCACACGGATTTTTAAAACCTCGTCCAGCGCCAGTGTCCCCAGCGCTTGCACGGCATAGGCATAAAGCTGTGAATGGCGGTCCTGTGATAATCCGGGAAGCAGGTCTACAAGGCGGCGGGCCAGGGCAAGGCGTACATCCTCGCTGCTGTCGCGCGCCAGAATGGGGGAGGCATGTACGGGCATTTCCGTGTTCTTTGCCAGGGCAAGGCGTACGCCGGGATCGGGATCTTTATCGGCGAGGTAATAAAGAATTTCTTTATGCGTGCGCGCATCCTGCGCCAGGGAAACGCGTTCTTTGGTGTTTTCCGAGTGCGCCAGTTCTTTTTCCCGCTCATAGCGTACGGGGTCGCGCCGGGAACGCGGCCGTTTGGCGAAGCGTTTAAAGAACTTGAACATCCCTATAGGATAACCCCTTATTTCCTAAGAAATACGCAATTTATGCGTTTGTTTTTTTTGGTGATCAGCGTTCCAAATATGCAAGGGATTGCATTTCAAGTAAACGGGAAATCGTGCGTTCGAACTCGAAGGCATGGTCTTTTCCACCGTAAATTTGGTCGGGGGGCACATCGGCGCTGATCACCAGTTTTGTTCCGGCTTCATACAGCACGTCGATCAGGGTCATCAGGCGTTTGGCTTCGTTGCGTTTGTTAGGCGCGAGTTTGGGGACGTTTTCAAGAAACACGGCATTGTATCGTTTTGTAATGCCGAGATAATCCTCTGCGCCGTGCGGTTTTTCGCAAAGCTGGGCGAAAGTAAACCGCGCGGCTCCTTTCGCGGCGGTCTTCACGTTGATTTTGCGGCCCTTGACGGTAAAGCTTTCGGATTTTACCGGGGCGCTGTCGGTGAAATGCCTGAATACGCCCTCAATGCGTGTCTCCGTTTCTTTTCCCAGCGGCCAGAAATAAGATCCTTCCTGCACAAGGCATTGCTTGCGATAATCTGTGGGGCTGTCGAGATGGATAATTTCCAGACGCTCTTTCAGAAGGTCGATAAAGGGCAGGAAACGGTCACGCTGCAATCCTCCCTCATAAAGGCGTTCCGGCGGCCAGTTGCTGGTGCAGACCGTGATGACCCCGAGATCAAACAGCGCGGTGAAAAGCCGCCCGAGGATCATCGCGTCGGCGACATCGGTGACGTGAAATTCATCGAAACACAGCACCTGCGTATGTTCGGCGATTCGCGCCGCCAGGGCGGGCAGGGCGGCATCCACTCCGTCGCTGATGTTGTCCACCTCACGCCGCGTGTGAATGTAATCATGCACCTCGATCATAAATTCATGGAAATGCGCGCGTCGTCTGGGCAGGTCGTCAGGCAGGCATTCAAAGAACATGTCCATCAGCATGGATTTGCCGCGCCCGACGCCACCATGGATATAAACACCCTTTGGCGGCGCTTCGGCGGGGAGAATGAAGCGCGTGGCGCGCTCGAAAAAACTCTTCTTGGGCCGGTTGTGCAGATCTAACAGCTCATCATAAAGGCGTTGTAGTTCAGAGGCGGCACGTTCCTGCGCCGCGTCTGATTTAAGAGCGCCCTCTTTTGTCTTTTTTTTATAAAGCGCCAGAGGCGTTTTGTTTTTCGGCATGGCGGATCAACAGGATCGAGAGTTCGTAAAGCCCGAGAATCGGGATGGCGAGTAAAACCTGCGATATGACGTCGGGCGGCGTTAAAAACGCGGCGATAGTAAAGGTGATTACAATGGCGTATTTGCGTTTGGACGCCAGCGTTTTAGACGTGACCAATCCCGCGCGTCCCATGAGAGTGAGCAGGACGGGAAGCTGGAAACATAGTCCGAAGGCGAAAATCAACGTCATGATCAGGTCCAGGTATTCGCTGACGCGCGCTTCAAGCTGGATAGGCAGCGCGGTTTCCACGCCCGAGCTCTGGAAACTTAAAAAGAACGGCCAGGCCATGGGCAGGACGCCGTAATAAACGCAGGCGCCGCCCGCGAAAAACAGAACCGGCGTGGCGATAAAAAAGGGAAGGAAAGCGCGTTTTTCGTTTTTATAAAGTCCCGGCGCGATAAACAGCCAGACCTGTAGCAGCAGAAAAGGAAAGGTGATAAAAATGCCGCTGAAAAACGCGACCTTGATATAGGTGAAAAAGGCCTCCGTCAGGCCGGTGTAAATCAGGCGGTGGCTGTCTTCCGGCCCCATGGCGGCGGAAAGCGGTTTGACCAGAAAGCCGTAAATGTCTTCTACGAAAAGAAAGCTGATACCCGATCCTATTGCCATGAACAAAAAGGCCCAGAGCAAACGCTTGCGAAGCTCTGTCAGGTGATCCGTCAGTGTTTTTCCTTCGTTGCTCACGTTGTTGCTTTCTTTTTGGCGGGGGCTTTTTTCCGCGCTACCGGTTTTTTAACCGTTTTTTTGGGGGCGGCTTTTTTTTGTTTCGGTTTTTTATTTTCCGGTTTCTCTACCGGAAGGGCCGCAAAAATTTCGTCATCTTCCTCGTCGCTATCCCGCGCTTCGAAATTGACGGATTTGCGCAATTCATCGAGATCCTGCTCGCGCATGAAATCTTCAAACTGCTGGGAAAAGGCGTAGCGTACATATTGAAGGCGACGAACTATGCGCCCGAGAGCACGCATCATAGGGGGGATTTCTTCGGGTCCGATAACCAGAACGGCAACGGCGATGATGACGAGTAGTTCAGCGAACCCGAAGTCCAACAAGATTATTTACCGCTTTTCTTGGCAGTCGCTTTTTTAGCTGTTGTTTTTTTGGCCGTAGTCTTTGATGCCGGCTTTTTAGCGGCTGCGGTTTTGGTCGTGGTTTTTGTTGCCGTTGCCTTTGTGGTCGCTTTTTTGGCCGGGGCCTTTTTAGCAGCAGGCTTTTTAGCAGCAGGCTTTTTGGCAGCAGTGGTTTTAGTGGCCGTTTTTTTGGCGGGCGCTTTTTTAGCTGCTGTTTTCGTAGCGGTCTTTGTAGCGGTCTTTGTAGCGGTTTTTTTCGCTGCCGGTTTTTTGGCTGCGGCCTTTTTCGTTGTTGTTTTCTTCGCCGCTGTTTTTTTCGTTGTCGTAGTTTTCTTTGCTACCGGTTTGGGAGCAGGGGCGGGCGGCGTGTCTTCCGCTTTGGGTTGTTGCGGTTCGTCGTCGTCCTTCAGGCCGCGCTTGAAACTTTTAACGCCTTTGGCGAGATTTTCGGCAATCGCCGGCACGCGGCTTGCGCCGAACAGCACGACGATGATCAGAATAACCAGAAATAACTGTATGGGGCTCGGGCTCATTTAACTATCCTCTAATACTTCCTCGGTTTTATTTTGTGTTTCGTTTTCTTCTTCAGTGTCTACTTCCACCTGCCTGTCGAACATGTCGGGTGTTTCAGGCAATGCTTCTATAGCCGGGCGGCGGTCCAAAAGTCCAGAGGCTTTTAAATCGTCGAGTCCGGGAAGGTCCATAATAGACTCTAATGCGAATTGATCAAGGAAGGCCGTAGTGGTTACCCACGTCAAAGGACGTCCCGGCGTTTCGCGGCGGCGTCCGGGCTTGACCCAGCCCGCTTCGATCAGGGCGTCCAGCGTGCCGCGGTTTGTCGCCACGCCGCGGATGTTCTCGATTTCCGCGCGCGTAATCGGCTGGTGGTAAGCAACGATGGCCATCGTCTCCAGCGCGGCGCGGGAGAGCTTCCGCTCCACATCGCGTTCGACTTGCAATGCTTCGCCCAGGTCGGGAGCCGTGCGCAGCGCCCATGCTCCCTCCATTTCCACGAGGTTAACGCCGCGCCCTTCGTAATGTTTTTGTAATTCCATCAGGCAGCCGCCGACATCCGCGCCCTCGGGCATGCGTTCGTGCAGCGCCTTGGGCGTCAGCGGTTCGGCGGAGGCAAACAGAAGCGCTTCAAGAATGCGGATATGCTCGTTATTCATTATTCGGCGGCCTCCAGAAGCGGCGGGCCGTCAACGCCGCCATCGTTGATTGCGCGCATATAGATAGGGCGGAAGAGTCCATCCTGTTTTATCTCCAGCCTGCCCTGCTTGGCCAGCTCCAGCCCGGCGGTCAGAGTCGATGCCAAAGCGGAGCGGGCGAAAAGCCTGTCGGTGATTCCTTCTGGCAGGAAACTTTGCAGTGTGGTCCACACGCTTTGCAGGCCCTTGCGGGGGAGCGCGCCGAGCATTTTGGTGACGCGCATCATCGCGTCTTCGGCGGACATCAGGTTGTATGTCGGCAGATCGTAATGATCGCTGTCCTTGCGGCGGTGGATATCGCCGTAAGCCTTTAACATGTCGTAAAGAGAAACTTCCCAGCGGGTTGATGTTACGGTGGAAAGTCCCTCGGGCATGCCGCGTGCGAAAACCTGCTGCCCCAGTTGCGGGCGTGATTTGAGTTTTTCCGCTGCGTTTTGCATGGCCTCCAGCCGACGGAGCTGGAATTGCAGGGCCTCGGCCATGTCCTCGGCGCTGACTTCCGAATCTTCTTCGTGGCGCGGCAGCAGCAGGCGCGATTTCAGGTAGGCAAGCCATGCCGCCATAACAAGATATTCCGCCGCCAGTTCCAGATTAAGCGCCTTGGCGCGTTCGATGAATTCGAGATATTGTCGCACCAGTTGCAGGATCGAAATTTGTGTCAGATCGACCTTTTGCTTTTGCGCAAGCTCCAGCAGGACGTTGATCGGTCCTTCAAACCCGTCGATATTGAGCAAAAGGGCGTCGGCCTCATGCCCCGCGTCTGCCGGATTCAAAGGCGTGCGCGGCGGATCTTCTTCAAAATATTGTGCTTCGTTGGCCATATTTCTCAAACTGTCATTGCGAACCGAAGGTGAAGCAATCTTCTTCATGAACGATTGCCGCGTCGCTGCGCTCCTCGCAATGACGTATATAAAATTATGCCGCCATATTTGACGACTGCGCGGCTTTTTGCAAGCGTTTAAGGCTCTCAGAGCCGATTTGCGGACAGTTTTTTGCGATTTTCTGCATGTCTTTGAGGTTTCCGGAGCAATGCAGGGCGATATCGCACCCGGCATCAAGAACGGCACGGGCTTTATCCCCGGCATCGCCGTAGGCATCGAGCGCCTTCATATCCAGATCGTCGCTGACTAGCAGGCCGTTAAAACCGATCTCCTTGCGAATAATATCGTGAATGATTTTGGATGATGTAGAGGCGGGATGGTCCGGGTCGATGGCACTATAAACGACATGGGCGCTCATCGCCCAAACGGCGTCACCGACATCGCTTTGTGCGGCTATCTGAAAAGGAACGAAATCGGTTTCCTGCAATTCCGTCAGCGGTGTGTCCACAACAGGAAGCTCGAGATGCGAATCGCTGCACGCGCGTCCATGTCCCGGAATGTGTTTAATGACAGGGGTTATTCCGGCGGCGAGGTAATGGCGGCACACAGAAACACCCAGCCGTCCGATCAGCGCCGGGTCGGTTCCAAAGGCGCGGTCGCCGATAATCTCATGCGTTTCGGGGAACAGCACATCCATCACCGGGGTGCAGTTTACATTCACGCCGATCTCGCGCAGTTCGTCGGCCATCTGAAGCGTGTTAAACCTTAAATTCTCAAGCGCTTGCTCCAGATTTTCTTCCGCTTTCTCACCGAATTGCCGCGCCGGAGGAAAGGCCCGCCATTGCGGCGGTTTAAGGCGCTGCACGCGCCCGCCTTCCTGGTCGATCAGGATGGGGCATTCGCGCCCAACCGTTTCTCGCAGATCGTCCGTAAGCCCGCGCACTTGCGCCGGGGTTTCACAGTTGCGCGCAAACAGGATAAATCCGAAGGGATTGGCGCCTTTAAAAAACGCCTTTTCATCGGGGGTTAACGTTTTGCCGGATAATCCAAAGATAACGGCCTTTGAGTCCTTCGCTTGCTCAGCGAACGACAAGACAGCCACCGGGCTTCTGGGCTTTAATCTGGCCGCAGATTTGAGAGGCCTGCTCTTTGGAATAGGGGCCTGCCTGGATACGGTAATAGATCCCGCGCTCGCCCAGATCGGCACGCTGCACGCGGTAGCCGGAGTCTTTCAGGATGCCCGTATAGGCCGTTTGCAGCTTGGACCATTCCTTGGGAGCGACTGATTTGTCGGTGATGGAGCTAAGCTGCACGAAATACTGGTCGCCGGCGATAGCGCCTCCCGCGATCTTGGCAGCGCCGGAGGCAGGCTCGACGTTATTCATGGTTTTGGCCACGGGCTGCTGGTTGCGGTTAACTTCAGCAATTTGTCCGGCAGCATTGTTGCTGACATCTTCTTCTTCCTGATCGAGAACAGAGCGTACGAAGGCTAGTGTTTCAGGAGATGAGCCCGGCACGTGCAGGGTTTCCGGAGGAGCCTTCGTTTGAGGTTTGGGAGCGGGGGTCGGTTCGGCCTTGGCAACGGCTTGCGGTTTTTGTTCCACGGGAACGGCCTGCGGAGCGGGTTCGGGAGCTTCTACCTTTGCCGTTATATCAATGGCCTCCGGCTCGGCATTTTCGGCGGCGTCTTCATCTGTTCCGGCGTCCAGAAGGTTCTCGACATGGCCTGAGCCGGCATTGGCCTCGCGCATGCTGTCGTAAATCGTGCTGTCGCGGTTGGGTATTTCCATGCCGCCCGCCTCGATAGGTTCGGTTTTGAACGGCTTTGTGTCTGCCTGAACGACCGGAACGCTGCCTGTGCCGTTGGGGTAAGCGGAAACAACGATGGCTGCAAATCCGCCCCCGGCAAGCAGCAATAGTACTGTCACCATCAACGGGCTGCGCAGCGTTCTGGCAATCCGTTCCCCGAAGATACGGTCCAGTATGCCGCGCCGGGGCGCAATATAATGCTGGTGCGGATTGTAATTATAATTGTGCTGCTGGAAATCGCCTTGGTTCATCATCTCAATTCCTCAAACTCAGTCAGGGGATGGCCGCATGGAAACGACTCATCGCGCATTTCATCTAAGATAGGATAAATTTCTATCGCAAATCCCAGTAAAGGTCAAAAAGGCGCTCATGCTCGCGGATGGCATAACGGTCGGTCATCCCGGCGATATAGTCGGCGACGATTCTGGCTCTGAGTGTGTTGTTGCCTTGTGCTCCGGCCTTTCTGATGCGCTCCTGCCAGCTATCGGGAAGCACTTCATAATTCTTGTGGAAAGCTTTGAACAGGTCCCCGATGATACGCTCAACCTTCAGCCAGATTCGATTCATCGTGTAATGACGGTACATGCGGTTATATAAAAATGTCCGCAGTTCATCAACTTTTCTGCGCATTTCATCGGAAAACGCAACGACCGGTTTTCCGGCCGTGCGGATATCCTCCGCGTTTTCAGGTTTTAGAGCCTTTAGGCGTTTTTGCGATTCGTTAAGCACGTCGCTGACCATCGCGCCGATCATCTCGCGCACCATTTCCTGCACCACGTAATAAGGCTCCAGATCGGGGTATTCGGCGCGGACATTTTTAAGCACTTCGGCGAGCAGGGGAATCTGTTCCAGTTCTTCCAGCGTAAACAGACCGGCGCGCAGGCCGTCCTCCACGTCGTGGTTGTTATAGGCTATATCGTCGGAGAGGGCCGCCACCTGCGCTTCGACGGAGGCATAAGTGTCAAGGCGTAAATCGATGTGTTCCTGCAATTCGCGCACACTGATATGCGGTTCCCCCTCGACCGGGCCGTTGTGTTTGACGACGCCCTCCAGGGCTTCCCATGTCAGGTTCAATCCGCTCCATTTCGGGTATTTTCGCTCCAGCGTGGTCAGGACGCGCAGCGACTGGTCGTTGTGGTCGAAGCCGCCGTAATCTTTCATCTCGTTTTTCAGGAAATCCTCCCCGATATGGGCGAATGGCGTATGACCCAGATCATGCGCCAGCGCAATGGCTTCGGCCAGATCTTCGTTGACCATCAGGGCTCTTGCAATCGTGCGGGTGATCTGCGCGACCTCCAGCGTATGGGAAAGCCGCGTGCGGTAATGATCGCCCTCATGGTAGACGAAAACCTGCGTCTTGTATTTCAGGCGGCGGAAGGCGGAGGAGTGGATAATACGGTCGCGGTCGCGCTGGAATTCTGTGCGGTGGGCGCTTAAAGGTTCCTCGTGCACCCGCCCGAGGCTGTGATCGGGGCGGCAGGCATAGGATGCCAGCGGCAGGGCGCAATAATTATAGGCGGTTTGGTCGGGTTTAGTCGCTTGGTTGTTCATATATCTTTATAACCACAGATAAACACAGATGAACACGGATTTTTTTATTGTCATCCCGGGCTTGTCCCGGGATCCGTTTATCCGCTTGGTGTGGGTTGAGAAATGGATTCCTGCATTCGCCGGAATGACAGGTTTTTTTATCTGCGTTTATCCGTGTTCATCTGTGGTTAAAATACTATATAATTAAACTATGAGTATTTTAGTTGATCAAAGCGCCGTAAAGCGCATTCGGGAATTGCGCGCACAGCAGGGCAAAGATGCCCTGAAGCTTCGTATTACCGTCGATGGTGGCGGTTGCTCCGGATTTCAGTACAGGCTTGAGCTGACCGAGGAAGTTGGCGAGAAAGACGATGTTTTTGACGATGCCGTTGTAATTGACGATATTTCCCTACCGTTCCTGCTGGGCTCTACGGTTAGCTTTAAAGATGAACTTGTCGGCTCAGAATTCAAAATCGACAATCCTAACGCTGTTTCCGGTTGCGGCTGCGGTACGTCGTTTGCCGTATAAAATCCCCCAAAATTAACAAAATATTAAGTCCTGACGTCCATAATTCAATTCAGAATAAGACCTGAATTGGATAAAGATGGCCGTAGATAATAGACAAAAAACAGAGCGTGAAGCGGGGCCAAAGCGGCAGAGGTCGCTTTTCGTGCTTGGTGAACCATACAACCCTGACCGGGTGAACGGCGTGTCTGTTGTTACGCCGCGCGATGTTACAAATTATCTAAAGCTTCAACGTTATGATAGAGATGGTTCAAAGGTAGGTGACCGCGGGTTTAATGTTGGTAGCCTGCAATCCGACCTGAAAATGCTGGGGTTTGATCCCGGTCCCGTTGACTGGATTTACGGCAGGAAAGTAAAGGCAGGTGTTAAGGCTTTCCAGAAATCTGAGGGATTGCCTCAGACGGGTATTGCCGATCCCGCTACAATCCAAAAGTTAGGTGAGCGCGTTTTAGGGTTTGATCTGGAGGCATATAGAGCCAGCCTTCCCAAGGGGCGTTTTAGCTTCGTTCCGGATGATTCTGAGCATTTCCTCGACCCGGAGTTGGTGCGCCGTATGCATGCCGACCCTAAAGTGGCGGATTTTGTGAAATACACAATGGCACAGGCGGAGGCGACGGGCGTTCTTGATCCTATTCTGATGGCCAACCAGTACTGGAATGAATCCCGCTTTGATCCTGATGCTCATTCCCCCAAGGGAGCACGAGGAATTGCACAATTTATGCCTTCGACGGGAAAGATGTATGGCCTTAAGGGAAGCGATCTTAACGATCCCTATAAATCCATGGCTGCCGGTGTTCAGCACATGAAGGATTTAACCCAGAAATATGGTGATCAGCGTCTTGCCCTGTTTGCTTATAACGGCGGACAAGGCGCCCTGAATTTTGCCAAAAGGTCCGGTGTTGATCCGTTGACCTATGAAGGGGTGCGGGAATTTTATTTGGAACGCCGTATGGAAAAGGGCGCAAACGTCAGCAGCGCCTGGCATGTGGAAACGCTTGATTACGTTACTAAAATTGATTCCGGCACTTGGCCGATGGGTAAGAGGATAGCCTCATTGCAAAACCTTGCGCAGGATCAAAGATCTCCTGCCGAGGTGCTGGCAAGTGCTGAAAAACGTATTCTTGCTAGGGCTTTTACAGTCTCCACTCCAAAGCCACAGCAACAGCCAAGCCGCAATGCTTCTGAAGAGTTTCGCAGACAGGCATCCCCGACACCGCAAGCACCCGTTGCTCAGCGGCAGGAACCGGTGAGGGCCGCTAATGCTTCCGCCGTGGAAAAGTCCACAGAAACAGCGAGGCCTAGGCCGCCTCAGGAGGCCAATAAAGATAGCCAAGAAGCTATCATGCCGCGCAGGCTATGGAGGCCGCTTATTACTCTGGCGCTTGGCAATGGTATGGCCTTACCGCAGGATGAGGATTTGGGAACGCCAGCAGGGCGCATGAAAGCGGCCTTTGCTCTGGCTAAAAGTTATAAGGAGCATATGAAAGACTCCCCCAGTATTCAGGCTATTGAAGAAAAAGAACTGGCGGCATTTTTCGTTGTGGCGGCCCTACAACAAAATCCGCCGGACAGAATGCAATATGCCTTTGGTTTTGAGGAATATCACAAGTTCTCTGCCCGACAAGACCTTTGGGAGCGGACACAGGAACTGCTCGCCAAGTGGGATAAAATGGGGCCGGAGGGGCCATCCAAAGATTATACCGATATTCGCGAAACAGACCCTGTAAGAGTGCCGTTTGCCGTAAGGCACGCCTTTTTCAGCTTAAGCGAGTATAGCAAGGATCATGCTTTCTTTTTGCCGCATGGAGAGGGAATGGATGTTGATCGGGAAGAGGGGCGCATGCGCAGTGCCCTCAAGCTGGCGGAGACAGTCAAAGCCGACCTTTCTGACGATCCTTTCATAAAGACAGTGGATGTGCGGCACCTTGCGGCCATATTTCTTTCTACCGCCGAAAGGGAGCACGCTATCAGTAAAACCCAGCCCGAATTTAACCTGAGCAATGCTTATGATAGAAACTTCCAGGATAAAATATGGAAGCGGGCTGATGAGATTTTACAGCGCTGGGATAAAACTGTACCTGCCGACCTGGCAGATAAATGGGATACCGTGGCTTCAAACTATTATCTCGCGGCGCGCGGGACCGATGGTGAGCTTCGTAAAAGGTTTTCTGATGAGGCTCTTCAACCAGTTTCTCCTAATCGCTTTGTGAATAACCCTGATGCTTCGCATGATGCAGGTCTGGATTTATAAAAATAGGCCTGCACTTCTACTGTTAATGCCCTTGCCCCTTAAAAGAAGTTCTTTTATCTATTTGATTTTATTGTGATAATTTTTGTTCTTTTTACTTAAAATGCTACTTTAAATTAACCGAGATTTAATCGTTATGTAATTAAAATAGATGGGCATAGGGGATAATAAAAAAATCTAGGGAAGTAGCACATGGCCATAGATCCAAATGATAAGTTAAGCGGAGCGTCTGTCCCGCCTCCCGTATCTTCAACGGGAGTCGTTGCACCACCTTCAGAACAAAAGATCGTTATTCCTGACGTTAATACTTTGACCATTCCCAAGGGGATGTTCGGTCCTGGTTCTACAGCGCCATCTGAGTCATCTGACAAGCCTGCTATCAGAGGTTATTCTGATGAAATGCTGTCTTTCGGGGGAGACGCTTTAGGCGGTTTTTCAAAGCCTGTCGGTCCCAATACCTGGATGGATATGCTCAAGCATATCAGGCTCAGAGAAGGTTACAGAAATGATATCTACCCTGATCCCATATATCCTAATGACCCAGAAAAGAGAACAGTTGGTGTTGGCCATCTTATAAAACCTGGTGACCCAGAATACGGCAAACCCGTGGGTACAATTATTTCCGATGAACGTATCATGGAACTTCTTGAAAGAGATGCGAGGGGTTCCTATGAAAAAGCGGTCAGCCAAGCAAATCAACTGGGTGTAAACAGCAGCGAACTTGTTGTCGCGCTGGCATCTGCTAATTTCCAGCTTGGCGACTTTTCAGCGGAGTTTAAAGGGTCTTGGCCTAAAATGGTCAATGGCGATTATGTTGGCGCTTTGAAGGGTGTAGAAGATTCCAAATGGAATAAGCAAACGCCAATCCGGGTTGATGATCTGCAGATTGCAATCTGCAAACTAGCGGCTCTTAAAGGGCATCCAGTTCCTGATCATATTCAGGTGGCCATTATGGGCAAGGTCGTTGTTCCGAGTAATACAGTGGTTGCTGATGCGGGTCCGGGGATTAGCGGCGTGATAAACGATGCCGGCCCGCAGCCATTACGCCCCGCGCAGCCAGCACCAGCAGCGCCTCCGTCTCGGCCTGATACAGCTGCAGCACAGCCCATGGGTCCTGTGCAGGCTATTATGGATCTGAGAGACCTTATGGGTAATGATTTAAGTACTTTTAACTTCGGCGGCGACTTGTCAACGCCTGAAGGGCAAAGACACGATGCTCTCGCCATGGTAAGTGAGATCAAAAATATGTTAAAGCATCCTGATGCGGCTGCAAAATATAATGTTCCTCCTGAAAGGATACAAAACATCCTTAGAATGGATGATGAACAGATGGCAGCTGTTTTTCTGGCCGCAGCAAGAGCACAGAACGGCAATAACCTCGGGAACGGATTCAACCTGCAGGGGCAAAACTCTATTTTGCTTCTTATGAAGGCGGATGGAATTAAGCAGGACTGGGAGGGGCTTCCTCCTCCAAATAGTGCTGTTGCTGCCGCGCCGCCGTCCCAGCAAGAACCTCCTGCAGCGCAACCTCCTGCTCCCGGGCCGGTTGATGTCGCTACACATCCCGATGACGATGTTTGGGTCGAGCCGGTTTTAACCGTGCAGGCACCGGATATACCGGCTGTTCCTGTGCCCCCGGTTCAGATTTCCGATTTACCGCCGCCAGCTATAGATGGAACTGGTCCCGATATATGGCATGGTCCTTTGCCTGTTGATGTTGCAGATTTACCGCCGCAAGTTTCCGGTCCTGTGGGTGTAACCACGCTTCCAGGGCAAGGAATAGCGGGCAGCCCGGTTCCGGTGTGGGCAGGAGGTGAGCCTGTACAAATCGGCACGGGCCCCGGCCAAACCCTCCCCGGGGGCTTGACCGTAGCGGATTTAAATAAGCTTCAGGATATGCTTGATGCGCTTAAGCCGCACGTAAATGATCCCGGATATAATCCGGCGGAGCCGATACAAAATGTTCCCGGGATTGATATTGCTGACATAAACAGGCTTCAAATTGTGCTTGCTTCAATTGCGGCCGTGCATGATCCCGGCTATACGCAAAAACCCGGTATTGTGCCTTTTGACGATGCGCAAGTAACGGCAGTTGACGGCGATGTCCGCGTAAAATCTGTGGCGGATGTAATCTACGGCAATATTGGCAGCGATATTCAAGCCCCTGATGTTCAAGGGGAATTTAGGATTGCGGCTTATAATCCCGCCGATGGCGTGCGTCCGGATCTGGAAAACAAAATTGACAGCGGCCTTTCTTTCAGTTCTTCGATGGCTTGATCGTTGTTGAAAAGCTTTTGTTGAACGGTTTTCTATCATACGTCCGTCCTGCATGTTGCTATTTTTTGTTTTTGCCGTATCCTTTTGATTTATTGTGCAAATCATAAAGGAAAGCATATGAACGAACAAACGATCTATGAGCGTATCGGTGGTAAGGACGCGGTGAATGCGGCCGTGGATATCTTTTACACAAAAGTGCTGGCTGACGACCGCATCAAACATTTTTTCGACAATGTCGATATGGACCGCCAGCGTATGCACCAGAAACGCTTTCTGGCTTATGCTTTCGGCGGGTTGCCTTCTTATGACGGCAAGAATATGCGCGCGGCGCATGCTCATCTTGACCTGAACGAAGAGCATTTTACCGCCGTGGCAGAGTGTTTGCAGGCTACGCTGGAAGACCTTGACGTGCCCGCAGACCTTATCGGCGAAGTTATGGCGATTGCCGCTTCCACCCATGACGACGTACTGAATCTTTAGTATTTATTCGCATAGTCTGATCGTTTACTCTGCCGAGTCGCAGAGATTCATAAACGAAAGGTAATACTCACATGAAACAGCCCGTCAGAATTGCCGTCACAGGTGCCGCCGGACAGATCGGTTATGCGCTTTTATTCCGCCTTGCCTCCGGCGCGATGCTTGGCCCGGACCAGCCCGTTATCCTGCATATGCTGGAGATCACCCCGGCGCTGGGCGCGCTGCAGGGCGTGGTGATGGAGCTTAACGACTGTGCCTTCCCGCTGCTGCAAGGTTGTGTGACGACGGATGATCCCAACGTGGCGTTCAAGGACGTGGATTACGCGTTCCTGGTGGGCGCGCGCCCCCGCACGGCGGATATGGAGCGCAAGGACCTGCTGGAAGCCAATGGCGGTATTTTCGGCCCGCAGGGCAAGGCGCTGAACGATCATGCCAAACGCGACGTGAAGGTGCTTGTCGTCGGCAACCCGGCGAATACGAATGCGTTAATCGCACAGCAGAACGCACCTGATCTCGACCCGAAATGCTTTACGGCGATGGTACGGCTCGATCATAATCGCGCATTGTCTCAATTGGCAGAGAAAACCGGCATGCACACGACGGATGTTAAAAAAATGACGATCTGGGGCAATCACTCCTCTACACAATACCCGGACATTCACCATGCCACGGTGGGCGGGGATTCAGCGCTGTCCAAGGTTGATCAGGGCTGGTACGAAAGCACGTTCATTCCCGAAGTGCAGCAGCGCGGCTCCGCCATTATCAAGGCGCGTGGCGCTTCTTCCGCTGCGTCCGCTGCGTCCGCAGCCATCGACCACATGCGCAACTGGGCGCTGGGCACGGCGGAAGGCGACTGGGTTTCCATGGCGATTCCCTCCGATGGTTCCTACGGCATCGCGCCGGGCGTGATTTTCGGTTATCCCGTGACCTGCAAGGGCGGAAAATACGAAATCGTGCAGGGATTGGAGATCAACGCGTTTTCTCAGGCACGCCTTGATGCCACCGACAAGGAACTGCGCGAGGAACGCGCGGCGGTCGAGCAGCTTTTTGCCAAGGCAAAAGCGGCTTAAGGAAAACTGCCTTTAACCTCTTGTTATGAATGAGTAATTTGAGTTGCTCATTTCGTTTTCCCATTTTAGGAGGGGGGAGGGGAGCCCCCCTTTTAACCTGTTGATTTAATTACAAACAGCAGGCAGCCACCCCTTTGTGCGGGAGACGGGGGGACGATGAAGAAATAGAGGGATTCGGGTGCAATACGGGTATTTTCGGCTCCTACCTTATCAAAATCCGCGGTCGCCGTAAAGGAATTTATTCATATTTTATAGGGATCGTTTAACAGTCAAAGACAGGATGGGACGAGTTAGGTTTTTTATATTGCTGGATTTCGGGGGACAACTCTAATAGCGCCCCGCCGGATTGCCGGTTCATTTCTCTTAAAAATGCGGATTCGGCATGGATTAGCCTTTGTTTTTCTTCCGGGCCGGGGGGATTGTTGCTGTCATGCCAGAACATTTCATGGCTTACGCCTTCCAGAATAATTGTTCTTTGTAATATTTCAGGATCGACATCTTCCGGGAAGTTTTCGGGACCAAATCGGGGATGATCGTGAAATAGAACCATGACATCGATGCCTTTATTCCGAAAAAGCGGCGCCAAAGCCTGTTCTGCCGGATAATCATCCTTGTTTAGCCCTTCGATTTTTTTCCAACCCAGGGGGTGGGCTCCGCCGTAGGGTAATACATAGATATCGGCTTCGGATGCGTTTATATGGTCGACCGAGCGTTCAACGGCCATGATGTTACGAAGCCACATGCCCGGAGCGCTATCGCTCTCGATTTCGGTATCGAGTAATTCCGGCGCATAGTTTTTGATGATGTCACGGGTCAAAGTATCTGTCTGGTCGAGATATCCTTGCTTATCGCCGTTTTGAAGTACTTTTGTTATAGATGCTGTATCTACCGCCCTGACTGAAATACCGTGATTTTGACAGTAAGAGAGCACATTACGCCGCGTGATCGGAGCGCCGGGGGCTATTTCATATTTTAGATAGGCGGAAATAAGCTCTTCGCCATTCGGGTCGGCAGCGGAGATCGTGCCGCGTTGGTCGGCTGAAATGACCAGTCCCTCATGCTGTTTTCGTAAGTCTTCAAGCAATGTGTAAGATCGCTCTATGCCGTGCGCGATTTTTAATGAAGGGGCGCTTTGCCTTAATTGCTCCATAATAATTTGCGGCAGGGCGATTTGAGCAGCGAGCGCATGGCATTCACTTGGAATAACAACAAGCGGTTTTCCGGCGTTGTTTTTACGTTGCTCCAGTATTTTTTGTACAACTTCTCCGGCAAGAGGGCGCATATCAAGCGAGGCAGGAGACGCCGAAGCCACCACTAAACCTGCTGCGTTATTATGGGTTTGTGAAATTGTCATGCTAAAGAGTATACAACAAGCCTCTTATATTATGCAAAATAAAAGGGTGTTTTGTTGCGATTACAGACTTAATGAAAAGCAGCGGTGCGCACGGTGGAGCACGGCGGATCGTAAGGCGTTGCGCCGACTTTGTCGATTGAGGCCAGTTCCTGTTTTACACGGGCGTCAAAACGCTTGTATACGTCGCCGGCTTGGAGGGCTTTACCACGGGAGAAGAAAAACTGGCGGTTGAGCCTGGCCGCCTCGCGCATTTCCGGCTGGTTGAGGCGCGCCAGGGCCATCGGTGAGCCCTTATCCATCATGTCGTAGAAATCCCGCGCCAGTTTCAGCCCCAGCATGTGGGCGATGTAATGGTCGGTCGGGGTGGGGGCTTTGCTGTGCTTATAGCTGCGGATTATTTCAGTTTCGTCCTGGATCTGGAAGGCTTTCATCATGGCGGAGGCCTCCGGGTCGTGGCGCAGGGCAAGGATTTCGGGTCTGAGGAACGCATCGCGCTTTTTCAGGTAAGGGTTGCCGGTTTTTGGAGAAATTCTGACCGCGTCCTGATAATGGGGATAGCCGAGCTGCGTTCCGTGGCGTGAGATGAGGATCAGCCATGTCGGCTCTATATACTGGAACACGCCGCGCGCGCTGGTTTGGGCGGCCGCGGAGAACCGGCCCAGATCGCTTTCCATGATAGCCTTGAGCAGCAGCAGGCGGAAATCCACGCCCGTGGACATGCTCGCCTTATATAGCGCGTCAACGATGGCGGGGTCCTTGCCCTGAAGTTCCAGGTGTTCGCGGAAGGCGCTGGCCAGCGCCAGCCCGTCATTATCCTCAGGCGCAAGGGCGATGGCAATTTGGCCGGGGGGCGAAGATTCGCATGCAGCCACATCTTCCGGCGGCTGGAGTTCGGCCCGCGCAGTTATGGCGCCGCCCAGCAGCACGGCGCTTAAAGCCATGATTATAAGAATGTTTTTAAGGAACATACGCTTCACTATAAAGGGGGCCTTTCATCTCGTAAATAGCCTGTAAACTTTTAGTGTAACGCAGATTTTGTAAAGATTTGGTGAGGACCGCGAAGCCGCTTCAGGCGGAGCGGTCTTATACGTTTTCTACTGTATTCCCTGTTCTTCGGGAGCTGCCGGGGCAGGGGCGCTGTCTGGTGCGCCCGTTTTAAGCGGTTTACGGTTTATATCCGCCTTGTTTTCTTCTAATTTGCTGGCTTCTGCAACCGGGATAATAACCTTGCCTGCCACTTCTATCTGAACGTCATCGGGCACCGGTTTTCCCATTTTTGCCGCGAGGCGGATGATGGCGATCTGGAAATCGTCAACACGTTCTTTCGTGCCTTTTACTAGCAGGTTCCCATTCTGATCTTTTTTACCAATATTCCATTGTGATTTTTCCAGGTTTTTCAAAGCCATGATGTAATCGCCGTTTTTGATCGCCGGCCATGTTTTGTAAAATTCCTTGGTCCATTCGGTTCCCAGCTGGAAATTTACCGAGGCCAGTGCGCCGATAAAATCCGGGGCATCTATGTTGGCTTCCTTGGCTTGTTCTATCGCGCTCTCGAATGCTTTTTCCGCATCCTGATGGAACAGTTCCATGATACGCTGGCGGGATACTTTATCTCCGACTTTAAGGCCCCACTCCGGGTCTGTCTCTTTTATATGGTGTCCAATGCCGACGCTGCGCCCGTCGCCATCGGGATAAACTGTTTCGCTGTAGCCTTCGCGTTTGCGCACGAGCGCGATGAAGCTGTCAAAGGCTTCTTTTACATCGGCGGGAATATTGGCGAGTGGGTCTTCCCCCTGCGCGGTGCCGGCTCTTTTGGAAGCCTGAGCAGAGTATCTTTCCGTATAGGTCTGGCGCGGGTGGGTCTGGCCGTTTTCAGTGGCTCTTTCCCATGGCTCGCGCAGACGCGGCGTATCGTCGCCGCTGTGTATGTTCATGACATCTCTGAGCAGGTCTGCATCTTCCGCGGTACCGAGCATCGTTGTTAAAAGCAGCTTGATCAGGTCGCCGAAAGCTTCAAGCGGTCGCGCGCTTTGGTTGATTTGCGCTATTTCCGCAAGATCCATGGCGAGCTTCTGCGCCTCCTTACTGCGTTCCCGGTTTCGGTTAACCTTAACGATGGCGGACTTATCTTCTTTGCCTGTATCCGTGCCTTCGGGCGGAGTCATGTTTGTTTACCTTTTCCATGCCTGTTTTAAGCCCAAGGATATAGAAAAAGTCTTAATTTTTTATGAATTTACGGGGGGTTTGGGAGTGTTTTTAAAGAAAAACAGGACGTTAGGTGATGGCTCTGTACCCTGTGTCGCGTGCAGGGGCGGAATTGTTAAGGGGACCGTGAGTGCAGGCGCCGCTATAGCCGTCGCCGCAGGCATCAGAAAAGTCCGTTTTTAACGGGGAGGGACTTTCATCTTTGTCATATTCGCTTGCAGCACTGATCTTGGTTGTGGATTTTTCTTCTGTGACATCCCCGCCCCCAATACTTTGCAATTCTCCTCCCGCTCCGTTGTGCTGTGCCGCCATTTTCTGCAACTCATTTATTCGTTCCTCAATATCTTCAGGGACGGTGTCGGTAATTTCGAAATTCCTTTTTCTTGTTTCTGAGACCAGATACGCCAGGAAATCGGGATCAGTAACTCCCGGAATCGATGCGATATCTTGCTCATAACTAACTGTTATTTTTTCTGCTCCAATCTTGCTCATGAATTTTTCTTTGAACTCTGGATTTTTTTCCATGTAATCGACCAGAGCCTGTTGCTGGTTGATGAATATTTCCTGCTTTGCAATCGCCGTCTCCTGTTTTGCAAGATCGGTTTTCATATCGGCGATCTCCTGCGCCAGCTTCTTTTCTTCGGCGCTAAGGTTGTTCATATCGATTTTTTTGCCAAGTTTTTCTGCCAGCTTCTCAATCTCACTTTGCAGCCCTTTCATGTAGGCTTTCTGGGCGTCCATCTGCGTTTTAAGTGCGGTTATCTGGTCTCTAAGGTGTTGCTGTTCAAGCTTTTTTTGGAAAATATCATATTGCGCTTTGGAGAACTCGCGGTTGAGATCTATTTTGCTAGTGACAAGTTTCTCAGCCTCATCTTCTGAAATAAGCACGGCGCCGTTTGCAACGGCAGCATCAATTTCTATACGCTGGGATTCTGTAACGGGAACCCGCCTTTCAAGCGTGTATATCATTTCTTGATCGGCAGAAGGTTTATGGCTGTTGTACGCCATGGTGTAATATTTACCGTCCTCTGCTTTGAATACGAAGCTGGTATCAGTGCCGGCTTCCTGTTCGGCGTTACGGCTTTCAGCTTCGTACCCCATTTCCCGTAGAGCTTTTGCCGTGTCGAGACGATAGTATTTTGATTTTGCTTCGCTTATATCACTTTGAAGGCCTTTTAATTTTTCCAGATAAACGTCCCGGGCGGCATCCATATCTTTGACAAAGTCATTCCCGAAATTTTCAAAGCTCTGGTTAAGGGCGTTAGTGGCTTTTGTTGAATTATGGCGCATTTCCTCAAAAACGGTCCTTGCTTGTTGCAGCTGTGCCATTTTTTCATGTAAACGCATCATTTCCTGAAGCACGTTATTGTCGCGCGTGTAATTGTCCTTCATTTTCTGAAGTTTCTTTTTCTCGGCGGCCAGTTTTGTCTGTGCTTCGATAAGACTCAGGAATGAATAGGTCGCCATCCGCGCCCTTTCGTTGCGTTTTTTCTCCTGAGTATCAGACTGTTCTCTTGCATCCCCGCCCCGTGTGACGATCGAGGAGGAGGCGTGAGCGCTGTTGCCCCCTGTAAGTTGAATTTTTGCTACATTTTCCGCCGTTGTGGCGGTATTTCCGTCAATTCCTGTGGCGCTTGTTGCCGGTTTTCTTGGGGGTTCCGCATCCGGCGGCATGACTTTTGAGTGGAATGTTTCCTTCAGGGGAACAGGGGCGGTGCGGGCTTCCGTTTCCGGCGGCGTTTCTATAGCAATGTCAGCGGGTTCGTCTGAGGGAGAGGGCGTGTCAGGGGTAAAAACGCCTTCGGGAAGCAGCGATGCATCGGCTTCAATCTCTTCCGGAGTTGTTATACTGCCCTCGAACGGGCCTTCGACGTCCATTTTTACACCTTAATCACCCTCAATAAGACGTACCTTTCGTCATGATTGTGCCGTCTAAATAGACGGTTCTTAATTTTCCTTAATTCTAGCGGGAAAATCTTAATGGGCGATTAACGCCAAAGCCGTATGGAGTAACGGTTTGGCGTTTTCTATGCGGTTTTTGCATACAAGGTATTGTATTTTAATAAAATTTTATGTATCTGGCGGGTGTTTTGATTTGTGTGATTTTTTCGCTTTACGGTTTGCAAAATCGCGGAAGAGTGGTAGGAATCACCTGCAATTTTTTAATCATATGACGGAAAGAGCGTATAACGATGAATATCCATGAATACCAGGCCAAAGGTTTACTCGAAAAATACGGCGTAGCGGTGCCGGGGGGCATTCCGGCAATGAGCGTGCAGGAAGCCGTCGCGGCGGTAGACGAGCTTCCCGGGCCTCTTTACGTGGTGAAAGCGCAAATTCACGCCGGCGGGCGCGGTGCGGGCCATTTCACGGATAATCCTTCCGGTAAGGGCGGGGTGCGCCTGTGCAAGACGAAGGAAGAGGTGCAGGCCGCCGCGGAAGCGATGATGGGCAAGGTTCTGGTGACCAAGCAGACCGGCCCGGAAGGCAAAGAAGTGCAACGTCTGTATGTGACGGACGGCGTGGACATCGAAAAGGAGTATTACTGTTCTCTCCTGCTGGACCGCGCGACAAGCCGCGTGACGTTCATGGTTTCCACCGAAGGCGGCATGGATATTGAAGAAGTAGCCGAGCACAGCCCTGAGAAAATCGCGAAAGTGGCGATCGACCCCGATGTGGGCGTGACAGAAGCGGATACGGATAAGCTGGCCGATGCGCTGGGTCTTTCCGGCGGCGCGAAAGAAAGCGCTAAAACGCTGTTTACCAACCTTTATAAGGCATATCTGGACCTTGATGCGGCGATTATCGAGATCAATCCGTTGATCCTGGTGGGTGATGAGGTAATGGCGCTGGATGCCAAGATGAATTTCGACGACAACGCCCTGTTCCGCCAGCCGGAAGTGGCGGCGATGCGCGATGAATCCGAAGAGGATGAAAACGAGCGCAAGGCCCATGAATACGAACTTTCCTATGTGGCGCTGGATGGCAATATCGGCTGTATGGTCAACGGTGCGGGCCTTGCCATGGCGACGATGGACATTATCAAGCTGCATGGCGGCGAGCCTGCGAACTTCCTTGATGTGGGCGGCGGCGCGAACGAGGAAAAAGTAACCGCAGCGTTCAAAATCATCCTCTCCGACCCGAAAGTGAAGGGCATCCTTGTGAACATTTTCGGCGGCATTATGAAGTGCGACATTATCGCCAAGGGCGTGATTGCCGCGGCGAAGGAAGTAAAGCTCTCCGTACCGCTGGTTGTGCGTCTTGAGGGCACCAATGTCGAGGAAGGCAAGAAGATCCTGAATTCCTCCGGCCTAGACATTATCGCGGCCAACGACCTGCGTGATGCGGCACAAAAGGTTGTCGCGGCAACCAAGCAGGCGATGGCGGCTTAAGGGCTATAAATCCGGGTTGATTAAACCTGGGCGCTTTTACTACTTTGTACCGGGGGTAAGGGGGAGCGCGGTCGTTTTGATTTCATGACCGTGTTCGGTAGCCTCAAGGGCTGCTACACGCGCTGCCCCTTCCAGAGGTTTTTCTATTCCGATTTCGTCCGAAGGCAGCGCATGGCGGATCTGCGCGTATTCCAGCGTCCACGGTGCCTTATCGGCGATAGGGCCGCTGGGAATGCCAAGTTCGGGGCTACTAAGATCGTTCCAGAATTCGCGCGCGGTTTTGAATTTGCCGTCGTCTTTGATCATGAGAGCTTTATTGTCAGGATCGTAGGCGCTTTCCCCAAAAATTTTGTTTACAGGCTTGTCGGGTGTGTGAGCCAGCGCATGTGCCATCCTGCGGGCGTGGCCGGGTCCCAGATGCAGGAGATAAAAGGAACGTTCGTCGGGCGGAAGCTTCAGTCTGGCCATGTAATATTCGCCATAGCCGTCCTTGAGAGCCGCGGCCCATAGCGGATCGCGGGTATCCATGAGCTTTTGTTCCATGGGAATGTCAGGGTCAAGCGCTCTTTTTATATAGTCACCGAAAAGGCAGAACGGGTCTTTGACATGTTTTATGGCGTCTGTGAAGTAAGCTTCCTGAATTTGCAACGGACCGTAAGTTCCCGCTTTCGGGGCATCGTTTTCAGGATCGAAGAAACTCTCGCGTTTGACGGCGCCCATCCAGTAATTCGTTGATAGGCGGCTGAATTTCGAAAAGGCGAAAATATCCAGTGCGGTCGGGATGCTGCGGGATATACGCTGGATATAAAGTTTAGGGTCTTCCGCCTCTTTTTTCGTGTAGTTATCGATTTCATCGAAAGGCGGTTTTTTCATGAATTCAGAAAATTCGTCGATAAAAGCCAGCATGGCCTTGTCGCTGTTGAAAATAACCTCTCTTCCATGACTGAGGCCGATTCCATAGATTTCTGTGCTGCTTTCCTTTTGGAAACAGCCTGTAAGGGATTTATCCGACCAGTGTTGCCTTTCACTCATAACCTCCCGATTAAACAGGAAAAATATGAAATTACCGTTAAAATTCAGAGGGGTTACTGCGTGGTAGGGGCGGTTTCGACAAGTTTCATGTTCTGGTACTGCGCATAGGCCTTTTTTACGGATATTCTTTCGCCTTGCTCATTGTGCGTAAAGCCGCGGTTGGAGGAGGCTGCGCCGGGGAAATACTTTTTGTGTTCTCTAAAGAAATCAACCACCAATATATTGTTGCGGGCGCCATTCCATGCGGTTTTTATAAAAAGTTTTGCGCCGTAGCGCCCCAAAAGGGTGATCAAAAGGGTTTCGCCCAATGTCGCTTTGCGCGTGGCAAGCCATTTGTTGAAATCCCTGATCTTCGGTCCGAGATAAGCGCCGTACATCAGGGCGTTGAAGCGCGGGTTCAGACATAAATCCGCCACTTTTTCCCTGGCGGCATGACTGACGGGGCGGTAACCGTATACCACATTGCCGTTCGCATCGTGCTTGCGGGTATAACGTTCGACCCAGCCCGCTTCTTCGCGGTATCCGTATTTCGCGCCTTGATCGTGTAAAAGCTGATAGAGCGTTTCAACGGCCGGGTTTAGCTGGAACAGCCCGCAGGATTTGCTGTCTTTGTTGACTTTGCCCGGGTCGCATTGGGTTTCAATGCCGCAGACAGCCACCAGTGTTTCGTAAGTTATGCCTGTTTTCTGCGCGGCTTCGGCAAGAGCATCGCGCACAGGTCCTGAAACGGTGAATGTCTTGCCGTCGATTTTATAATAGGAGGCGGGCACCGATGCCTGCACATCCTGCGTGGAAAGATGCAGGGCCAGCGCCCCGGCGGCGGCGGTGTAAAAGACATTTGGCAAACTCATTTATTCAACCTTTACTATAAAGTGTATAGCCAACAAAGGCGATGTGAAAACGTTCCGGAACGCGGTTTTTATAATTAGTGTGGAGTTTTTTGGCTTCTGTTGTTGATTTTGGGCCAGCATTGATTATAACAGGGACAAATTATTCTATTAAGGATTGGAGACATTATGGCCGTACTCGTTAACAAGGACACCAAAGTTATTTGCCAGGGCTTCACGGGAGCGCAGGGCACTTTCCACAGCGAGCAGGCGATTGCCTACGGAACGAATATGGTCGGCGGCGTAACCCCGAAGAAGGGCGGCCAGACACATCTGGGCCTTCCGGTCTTTAATACGGTCGCCGAAGCCAAGGCCGAAACAGGCTGTAATGCTTCTGTTATTTACGTTCCCCCGCCATTTGCCGCCGCCGCGATCCTTGAGGCGGTCGATGCGGATCTTGACCTTGTGATCTGTATTACAGAGGGTATTCCCGTGTTGGACATGGTGAAGGTGAAAAAACGCCTTGAGAGCGCCAGAACCCGCCTGATCGGCCCTAACTGCCCCGGCGTTATCACGCCCGGCGAATGCAAAATCGGCATTATGCCCGGCCATATTCACAAGCGCGGCAAGGTGGGCATCGTTTCCCGCTCCGGTACGCTGACATATGAAGCGGTGGCGCAAACGGGCGCTGTCGGGCTTGGCCAGTCCACCTGTATCGGTATTGGCGGCGACCCGGTTAACGGCACGAATTTCATCGATTGCATTAAAATGTTCATGGAAGATGACGAAACCGAGGCCATCCTGATGATCGGTGAGATCGGCGGCTCGGCAGAGCTTGAGGCTTGCGAATACTACAAAAACCTGGCGAAGAAAAAGCCGATCGCGGGCTTTATTGCCGGCGCTACGGCCCCTCCCGGTAAACGTATGGGCCATGCCGGCGCGATTATCTCCGGTGGCGATGACACAGCGCCCGCCAAGATGAAAGCCATGCGCGAAGCGGGATTCGTTGTGTCAGACAGCCCCGCTGGTCTTGGCGAGGCGGTCGTTAAGGCGCTGGCGGCCTAGTCGTTACCGGCTAGCATCAAGGTTAACCCCGCGTATTTTCCGGCATGGCGGTCCTAACGCTTTGGCGAGGGCTCCCAAGGTCTGGGAGTTGGAAGCGGAAGAGTGGGGGCGTGACAATTCTCGGCGCGGATAGCCTGTGCAAACTCTCTCCATGTCTGCTCGGTGACGGGTTGCAAGGGTGGTGTAAGGACATATTGACCTACACTACCGCAGATAAATTGCTCTCCTTTGTCACTAAAATATGAATCCCTTGTTAGCCTCGCCGTAAGTATTTGGGTTGTTCCCATGCTGGCGGCAGAAAATGTGGCGGTGAAAGGGGTCGGCGGGATGCTTCTTTGACCGCAGTCTACGATAGGTTCAGCGCCTAAATCACAGCGACCGGGGTCCGTTAATGTTAAAGCGGTGTCATGGATTTTTTCCGCCCGCACAGAGGCTGTGTAACTATAGTCTAATTCATTCGATAGAAGTGAAAGACCGCCGCCTAATAGTAGAGTGAAAACGATTATAAATGCTCCGTCTTCTAGCCGCGACATGCTGTGTCTCCGGTGAATGGCTTCTATTTCAGGGTATTGTGACGGAGCGGGGCTGGGCCGGGCGCTTAGCGAGCGTAGTTCTTGTGTCAGAGATTGATATCTTTCCGCTAATTCTGTAGCCGCCTGTATCAGGGCCGCTTCCGATCCTGGCGTTTCCGGACAATCAGAAACTGTTGAAAGAGCTCGCCTGAGGCTGTCGAGTTCTTCTTTGCTCACTAAAAGAATACCGGGTCTATCCGCGATATCGGAGGGGTCGACGCCCATTTTACGGAGGGTGTCAAGCAGGGGCCCCGCCGCCGCACATCTCTCAGCGTCAAAGGTGGTGCCGCCAGTCACCAATCGCCATAAAGTGGATATGCGCGCTAGTTTTTTCTCAAGTTCTTCAGCGTCGGTTGTTGCCATTAGCCAATCTTGTTATTATGTATAATTAAAGCGACGGTTTTAGCAGCTCCGTGTTGTTATGTCAATTTTTTGTTCCGCTATAGAGTTTGAGAGTTGATTATTTTTATTGTACCTTTAGCTATGAACTTTCTCGACCAGATGACCAAAGTCCAGCGCGAAGCTATTGTCAGCCTTCCTTACCGCGTCGGCCTTTGGGTCAGTGAAAGCGACAAGACGGGTGGAGAAGATTCCGAAAACAAGGAAATGCGGGCGCTGGCCTCCATCCTGAACGGCTATACGGAAGATGTGTTCGGTTCCGAGGTCGTACAGTTCGTGATGAGCGAGACACTGGCGCGCAAGGGAGAATGGGAGCGCTGGAGCGCCAATCTGGATCGTGTTCCCGATCAGTGCCGTCTGGCGGTCGATATGCTGGAGGAACGCGTCGACCCCAAAGAGCTTAACGCTTTTAAGCAGCATATCATGGAAATCGGAGAGGCGGTGGCGCTGGCGTTCCGGGAATATAACCGGACAATGCCTCTTAAGGAAAAAGCATTGATTTATATGAATTATTATAAGGGGAAAATGAAAGCGGCGCTGAGCAAAAGGCCTTACCGATCGTTGCAGGAGTTCCTGAATATCAGCGCGCAGGAACGTCATGCGCTTTCTACACTTGCGAAATCGCTCGGTTCCCATTATTTCTAAATCCCAAAATTTGAAAATCTAACGTTAATAGAGGATAACCATGTCCCAACCTGCTCAGAACCAGACATTCCTGACCGGAATGAGCGCCGAATATGTGGCTCACCTTTACGGGGAGTATCTTTCCAATTCATCCAACGTCGATGCCAGCTGGCGTGAATTTTTTGAAAGCCTGCAGGATAGCGAAATCGAGCTCCTTCAGGAAATGACGGGCGCAAGCTGGACGCCGGAGGAAAACCGCAAATCCTCCCGCCGTTTTGATCATCTGGGCGCCGGGGCGCATATCAGCGGAGCGGGTGTTGGCGCCATCGTCGAGGGCGGCGCGGTCAATTACGGCAAGCGCGCCAATGACACGATGAGCCCGCAGGACGTGCAGCGCGCGACGCTGGATTCCATCCGCGCCCTGATGCTGATCCGTGCGTACCGCGCACGGGGGCATATGATCGCCGATCTTGATCCGCTGGAGCTGAAAGAGAAAGAATACCATTCCGAGCTGGATCCCGCGCATTACGGATTCGGCCCCGAAGATTACGACCGTCCGATTTTTGTGAACGGCGTTCTGGGGCTGGAACATGCCACGCTGGAGGAGATCACGACGGCTCTTAAACAGACGTACTGTTCCACCATCGGCGTTGAGTTCCTGCATTTGGCCGATCCCGAGGAAAAATCATGGGTACAGCAGCGTATCGAAGAGCCACGCAACAAAACCGATTTCACGGTGAACGGCAAGCGTGCGATTTTGCAGCGCCTGATTTCGGCGGAAAATTTTGAGCAGTTCCTGCATAAGAAATACACCGGCACCAAGCGTTTCGGTCTGGACGGCGGCGAGGCGCTGATCCCCGCGATCGAGCAGATCATGAAACGCGGCGGACAACTGGGCATGGAAGAAATCGTGATCGGCATGGCCCACCGCGGCCGCCTGAACGTGCTGGCCAATGTGATGGGCAAACCCTATACCGCCATTTTCGCCGAATTTCAGGGGCAATCCTCGGTTCCCGACGACGTTCTGGGCTCCGGCGACGTGAAATATCACATGGGCACGTCATCGGACCGGGATTTCGACGGTAACACCATTCACCTGTCCCTGACGGCCAACCCCTCTCACCTTGAGTTTGTGAACCCGGTGGTGATCGGCAAGGTGCGCGCCAAGCAGATCCAGCGCGACGCGGTGCAGTCCGGCGCTGTTCTGCCTTTGATCCTGCACGGTGACGCGGCGTTCGCGGGGCAGGGCATTACGGCGGAAACGCTTATGATTTCCGAGCTTCCGGGCTACCGCGTCGGCGGCA
>CAZBNG010000017.1:0-32767 GCA_964493095.1 uncultured Pseudobdellovibrionaceae bacterium | reverse complement strand
ACGCGGGCATAGGTGGCCAGCGAGTTGATCAGGCCGATGTTCGGACCTTCCGGCGTTTCAATCGGGCAGATACGGCCGTAGTGTGTCGGGTGAACGTCGCGCACTTCGAAACCGGCGCGCTCGCGGGTCAAACCGCCGGGGCCCAGCGCTGAGAGACGGCGCTTGTGCGTAATCTCGGACAGCGGGTTTGTCTGATCCATAAACTGGGACAGCTGTGAAGAGCCGAAAAATTCGCGGACGGAAGCCTGCGCCGGCTTGGAGTTAATAAGGTCGTGCGGCATGTAGGTGTCGATCTCGACAGAAGACATACGCTCACGAATCGCACGCTCCATGCGCAACAGGCCGATACGCACCTGGTTTTCCATCAGCTCGCCCACGGAGCGAACGCGGCGGTTACCCAGATTGTCGATATCGTCAACCTCGCCCACGCCGTCTTTCAGGCCGTGCAGGTATTTCACGATCGCCAGAATGTCTTCCTTGGAGAGTACGCGGAACTGGTCGTCGGCGCTCAGGTCAAGGCGCGCGTTCATTTTCACCCGGCCCACGGGGGACAGGTCGTAACGCTCGGCGTCAAAGAACAGGGAGTTGAACAGGCCCTCGGCGGAATCAACCGTCGGCGGCTCACCGGGGCGCATCACGCGGTAAATGTCAATCAGCGCTTCCTCGCGGGTGTCGCACTTATCGATGATCAGCGTGTTGCGGATATAGGGGCCGACATTGACGTGGTCGATCGCCAGGATCGGCAGGTCGGAGATTTTCATCGCAGCCAGCGTCTCAAGGTCTTCCGCCACAAGCTCGTGGCCCGCTTCCAGCGTAACCTGGCCGGTTTCGCCGTCAAACAGGTCCGCCGCCAGGTACTGGCCGATGAGCTGTTCGTCGGAAACGAGAATTTCTTTCAACCCTTCTTCCGCCAGTTGTTTGGCCTTGCGGGGGGTAATTTTCGTGCCTTCCTCGGCCGCAACCTTACCGGTTTTGGCATCTACGAGGTCATAGGGCAGTTTGCCGCGCATACGGCTGGCGTCAAAGGCGGTTTTCCAGCCTTTTTTGTCCTGAGAATAAACAATTGTGTCGTAGAAGGTGGAGAGGATTTCCTCATTGGACATGCCCTGCACCATCAGCGGATCGACATCCTCGTCATTGGCAAGGCATTCCGCACGGTAAGCCGCCGTCTCGGCACTATCCAGCGCGCGCAGCATCGTGGTGAGCGGCAGCTTGCGGCGGCGGTCGATACGCACATACATATGGTCTTTGGCGTCAAATTCAAAATCCAGCCATGAACCGCGGTAGGGAATCACGCGGGCGGAGAACAGGTATTTACCGCTAACGTGCGTTTTACCGCCGTCATGGTCGAAGAACACGCCGGGAGAGCGGTGCATCTGGGAAACGATCACGCGCTCGGTGCCGTTGACAACAAACGTGCCGTTGCTGGTCATCAGCGGCATGTCCACCATGTACACATCCTGCTCTTTAATATCGCGGATGGAACGCAGGCCGGAATCCTCGTCGATATCGAACACGGACAGGCGCAGGGTCACGCGCAGCGGCGCCGCAAAGGTCATGCCGCGTTGCTGGCATTCCTCAACATCGTATTTCGGCTCTTCCAGCTCGTATTTCACGTAGTCGATCTCGGCACGGTCGGAGAAATCCTTGATCGGGAAAACGGAGGTGAAAACTTCATGCAGACCCTGCATCGCACGGTCATCGGCCGGGATTTCAGCCTGAAGGAACGCTTCATAGGAATTGCGCTGCACCTCGATCAGGTTGGGCATTTGCGCCACTTCCTCGATACGGCCAAAACTGCGGCGTACGCGCTTACGGCCTGTAAAGCTTTCAATATTGTTGGCTGGCGGAATGGATTTTTCTTTATTTGATGCTTTGTTTGATGCTTTTGCTGCACACATAGTCAACGACCCTTTTTAATATGTGTTTAAACTTGCTTTTATCTCAGTGCCTGGCACGACGGGCGAAGCACAAAACAGCCCTCAATCCCCGTTTACCGAAGAAAGGAGCTGTAAAAACTAATTATAATATCGTCTTGCGGATGTACCGGCTCACGTCATACCCGAAAAGTTTGGTGTTATATGGCCCAACAGCAGGCCGATGTCAACACTTAATCTTGCAAAGCACAAAACGCATTCCCCGCTTGGGATTAATCCGGCGGGAAATGCGATTGTGACTGGAAAGAAAATTACTTCAGAGTGACGGTTGCGCCAGCTTCTTCAAGCTTTTTCTTGATTTCTTCAGCTTCGGCCTTGGCAGCGCCTTCTTTAACGGCCTTGCCGCCGGCTTCCACCAGGTCTTTGGCTTCTTTCAGGCCCAGGCCTGTGATAGCGCGAACTTCCTTGATCACGGCGATTTTGTTACCGCCGGCGTTGTCGAGAATAACGTCAAATGAGTCTTTCTCTTCCGCAGCGCCCGCATCACCGGCGCCACCGGCAGCAACCACGGCCACAGGGGCAGCAGCGGCAGCCGTAACGCCCCACTTCTCTTCGAGAAGCTTGGACAGTTCAGCAGCTTCAAGAACGCTCAATGCTGAGAGGTCTTCAACGATTTTTTCCAGATTAGCAGCCATAATATTTTCTCCTTTTTATGTAGTGCCTGATTTGAAATTAAAAACAAAAAACCAACTATATTTATTCGCCCTTCGCGCCGTAGGCAGCCGTAACCCCGACGAGGTCGCGGGCCGGGGCCTGCAAAATGCCCGCCAGCTTCGTGGCAGGAGCCACAAGCAGGCCGACGATTTTAGAGCGGATTTCATCAAGGCTCGGCAGTTTGGACAGTTGCTCAACCGCCGCCGCGTCAAGGATGATCTCCCCCATAGCGCCGCCCAGAATGATGAAGTTTTCATTGCCCTTGGCGAATTTCTGCGCCGCCTTGGCCGCGGAAACCGGGTCCTTGGAGCTTGCGATCCCCGTGGGACCGGCAAACATGCTTTCCAGAGCTTCGTAACGCGTGCCTTTCAGGGCCAGTTTAGCCAGAGTATTCTTGGTCACCTTGAAACGGGCGCCTTCCTTACGCAAATCGTCACGCAACGCACTGATCTCGCTTACGCTCAGACCGGAGTAATGCGCAACGATCACCACGTCGTCATTGGCAAAACGTTCATTCAGGTCGGCAATCTCTGCCTGTTTTTGTGCGCGGTTCATTCCCATCGCGTTTTCTCCTAATTTTTCTCATTGTCATCCTGAAGCGCTCCGCGCTGAAGGATCTTGTTACCGCCACCCTTGCGGATCCTTCGCTACGCTCAGGATAACGCGGGAGTGGCAAAATCATAAAAAAAGATGGCACCGCTTCCGGCCCATCCCGTCCCAGACAAATAACTGATAAAATAACAAAGCCGCGCCTCAGCGCTCCGCTTCCCTACTCTATCTACACAGGATTTACGCCCCTTAGGGTCCCTGTGGTCTCGGACAGGTATTCTTAATGTGGGCCTGTCTTATAGAACTAAGGCAGGCCCGTCAAGTTTTTTTTAAGCAGCTTTCGACTGCGCGCTCAGGGCTTCCAAATCAATCTTGATACCCGGCCCCATAGTCGAGGTCAGGGAAATCTTCTTGATATAGGTGCCTTTCGCTCCGGCAGGGCGAGCCTTCTGGATCGCGTCGATAAAGGCCAGCACGTTCTCTTCCAGCTTTTTAGCGTCAAAAGAGATTTTACCAACCCCGGCATGAACGATACCGGCTTTTTCAGCGCGGAACTCAATCGCGCCACCCTTGGCATCCTTAACGGCCTTGGCCACATCCGGCGTCACCGTACCCAGTTTCGGGTTGGGCATCAGACCCTTGGGGCCAAGCACCTTGGCCACGCGGCCCACCAGCGCCATCATGTCGGGCGTGGCGATGGCACGGTCGAAATCCACGCTGCCGCCGTTAATCGCCTCAATCAGGTCTTCCGCGCCCACGATGTCGGCACCGGCAGCTTTCGCTTCCTTGGCTTTTTCATCCTTGGCGAACACGGCCACGCGCACTGTTGCGCCCGTGCCGTTGGGCAGGGAGACAACACCGCGCACGTTCTGGTCGGCATGACGGGGATCGACATTAAGGTTCATGGCAATTTCGATTGTTTCGTCGAATTTGCGCGCCTTGGCGGCCTTCTGAAGAATCTGGATCGCCTCGCTTACGCCGTAGAACTTGTTACGGTCAATCAGGCCCAGGGCTTCTTTCATGTTTTTCGTTATTTTTGTCATGATCTTAACCCTCCACGACTTCAATGCCCATGGAACGGGCCGAGCCTTCAATAATTTTCATCGCTGCTTCGATGTCGTTGGCGTTCAGGTCAACCATCTTGGCTTCCGCGATTTCCTTCACCTGTGACTTGCGCACCTGGCCCACGATCTCACGGCTTGGCGTGCCGGAACCTTTTTGCAGCTTTGCCGCTTTTTTGAGGTAGTAGCTGGCGGGCGGTGTCTTCGTGATGAATTCGAAGGAACGGTCTTCGAAAACAGTAATCACGACAGGAATGGGAATGCCCTTCTGGTCTTCCGTCTTGGCGTTGAACGCCTTGCAGAATTCCATGATGTTAACGCCATGCTGGCCCAGAGCGGGACCGACCGGCGGGGACGGATTGGCGCTACCGCCAATAATAGTCAGGTTAATATAACCTGAGATCTTCTTTGCCATTTTCTTTCTCCTTGCTGCCCTTATCGTCATCCTGAGCGAAGTCCTGCGAAGCAGGACGCAGCCGAAGGATCTCTTAAAAATCTAAGATCCTTCCACTCGCTTACGCCCGGTCAGGATGACATATGAGCGTTAATTGAGTTTCGTGGTGCGGCTCTCATATGGACTTTTCACGAGAAAACCTCCCACAACCAATGGGGCGGGTTATAAAGCCCCGCCCCGGTAATTGCAAGAAATAAAATGAAGGGAGTTTTAGGCGGCCAGTTCTAATTGTTCGAGAAGAACACCGGCATCAAGGGGCTTTTCTACCTCCGCCTGCCGGGTGCATCTGCCGCTGGTCAGGCCAAACCCATACGCGACTTTTGCTTTTCGTTCAGCTTCCGCATTAAGGGCATCCCATAACGCAATGATTGCCATCTTTACCTGCTCTTTAAATTCTTCCTTACCGGCAAACTGAACATTCTCATCACGCAGCACATTCACAAGCCCCACCAGATCGGTTTCGGTCAGGGGCAAGTATTGCGTATAGGCAATAAAAGGATGCTTTAAATCGGGCGCTTGACCCAGCTCATTTTTGTGACGGCCCATAACGGCATAAAACGTGGCGCCGTCCTGCTCAATGCCGGAAAACCAAAAATCGGCGTAATGCGATGGGTCAGCGGCAGGAGAGGAAACCGAAGCACAACTGCGCCAAGCGCGTCTTAGTTCGTAAAGACTTGCTTTCGTATCACGCTCAAACATTATTACTCTAACTCCTGCTCAGACTTTAATTTCCAAAGGTTTTAACATTAAAACCACAAAAGGTCAATAATTATGTAAAAAATAATTTGCCTACAAGCACTCTGCAACGGTCTTATTTTCGATATAGCCGAGAAAGATCATTCTGACAATCAACCTAAAGTTACATTGCCAAACCTCAGTGTTTCAGCGGGAATTGCTATCCTTCACACCAAAAATAAAAACCCCGCTTTATCGTGCGGAGTTTTTATTTAAAATATTCATGTTTTAGTTCAAATCCGGAGAATTAAAGAGCCCACTCCCTCCTGGATTATTCCTATCTGGATGGGTCTTTTCAAGAAAATGGAAAAAACCCGCGCTATGATCCCTTGGATCGCTGTGACCTTCCCTAGCACACAACTCCCCATACGTATCTGCCCCCCGGTCTATTCCTTGCTTGTTTTCTTCGCCAAGTGATTGGTTGTTTTCTACCGCACCGGCCTGTTCAAATGCGTCGTTCATATTTTTTCTCTTTCTATAGCGTCATTCATAAAAAACCCCCGGAGCCAAAGGGCACGGGAGTTTCCGAAATTATTTACCATATATTTTAAAGAAATACTAGATCTTTTCGACCTGTCCGTATTCCAACTCGACAGGCGTAGAGCGACCGAAAATGGAAACGGCGACTTTGAGCACGCCTTTTTCCTCGTCCACTTCCTCAACCGTACCATTGAAGGAAGCGAACGGACCGTCGGCCACTTTCACTTCCTCGCCGATATCATAAGTGACGCTCGGACGCGGACGCTCGATACCTTCCTGAACCTGCTGGAGGATACGCTGCGCCTCTTTTTCCGAGATCGGCACGGGGCGGTTGCCGCCGGCGCCAAGAAAGCCGGTTACCTTCGGCGTGTCTTTGATCAGGTGCCAGACCTCATCGCGCATATTGAGCTTCGCCAGAACATAGCCGGGGAAGAATTTGCGTTCCGCATTCACGCGCTGGCCGCGCTTGACCTCGACCACTTCTTCCGTGGGAACGAGGATTTCACCCACGTCCTCTTCCAGGCCGAGCTTGCCCGCCTTTTCCTTGATCGCCTCGGCCACACGGTTTTCAAAACCGGAGTAAACGTGCAAAACATACCATTTTTGAGCTGCAGACATTTCTTTCTTTCCTTATCTACTTACTAAAAACCAAAACCCATTATCAGGCGTATCAAAAAGGCGATAACCTGATCGGCAAAAAACAAAAATACGGAAGCCAGCGTAACCATGATAAAAACCGCAACCGCACCGATAGTCGTTTCCTTGCGGGAAGGCCACGTTACTTTTTTAGCCTCGTTGCGCACCTCGCGCGCAAAGGTAAGAGGCGATGTTTTTTTACTCTCTGGCCCGGCCATTTCTTGTTCCTTTTCTAACGTTTTCCGAACATGGTTCGTAGACGCCTCAGCGCTTTTTAGTCGTTACCATGTACAGGGATTGGCGGCAATGTAACCCAAAATCCTGCGCGGTGCAAAGAAAAAACTTCTTGCCATAAAAAATAGGAATATGTTCCACGTGAAACATTTATTCCAATAAAACGTGTAGTGTTGGCTATTTTTGGCTATCACTATGGTGCGAAGCAGCAAAGAAAATCCCTTGCCATAAAACTTTTTCTTTTCTATAAACAGGGACCATTTCCAAAAATAAAAAACTCAGGAGTAAATTAATGGGCGAAGCGGCTTTAAAATTTGAAAGTTCAGGCTTAGTTGACGTAAGTGACAAAGTATCGTTAGTTCTTGTTCCTCGTGACGAAAGCCAGTCAGAATTCGGCAACAAGATTCCGCTTAACCACGAAATTTTCACCAAGCTATGGTATCCCGCTATCGGGAAATTCAACGCCAGTGGCAAATTAAAAATCGGCGCTGTCGAAACTTCCTGTGGTGCCCATCCACAAGTCAATATACTGAGTGGTATTCATCCCCTGCCCGTCATGCGCGACACCCACAGAGCTTTACCTAAAGACGTCCCCGCGCGGCTTCTTGTTCGCGGGCCTTTTGGCGTTGGCCTTAATGCTCTTGCTGATGAAGATCTGTATGTCGTTTTAAAACAACTCGCTCTTGCCAGCGGTGCCGCTGATGGCCGCAAAGTTATTTTCAAATTATTTGAAGCCCAAAACAATCCCAAAGAGCACGAAGCCTCAATCAAAATTTTAAAACTCTTGAAACAGGAAGGGCTTGATATTGAGTGTGAAGGGGCGATTTCTTATACAGCAGAACCCGAACACCCCGTGGAAGAATACCAGGGGCATGTGGCCGATTTTATAGCCAATGACAACAAACACTTCCTAGACACGGATTCCGTTTTAACAACTGTCAGTTTAAAAGATATGATCGGTGGTCTGGACAGTAAGCGGCGCAATAAAGACGTTCAAAGTTACGCCGATGCCGAAATTCTGGTGAATAGCTTTATCAATGAAATCGAAAAACAAGGCAAAGGACCAAATGATATTGCTATCGCCATTCATTGCCATGAAACCGGCTATGCTACTGAAGCCAACGTGGCAGCCGCTATTGCCGCTGTTGAAAGCGGTTATAAAATCAAGCTCGACGTCATGGCGGGCGGGCGCGGTTTTGCACAAGCTCTCGCTGTTATTGAAGGTTTGAGAGAACAAGGATATGACGCAGGGATCTCAGCCGAACAGGAAGAAATTCTACGAAAAATGGCAGAACGCTTTGAAACTCTGGCAGAGCTGCACGAAGAATACCAACTCGACCCGACACAAATTTCTATGGAAGATCGTCGCAATTCACACATTCCCGGCGGCGCCGTTCCTACAACTATTTCCCGGCACATCATACCGCTTGCGCGCGAACTGAAAATCCCTGTTAAGGACATAATAGAAGCAGTCGAAAATGCCGCAAAAGATTTAGGACTTCCCAAGGATACTGCAACAGAAACTATTGTCTATTATATGCGCCAAGCCTGGAGAGAGTTAGGCAACCCGCATTCCGTTACACCGGGTGCTGACAATCTAGCAGCGACGGCTAGACAAATGGCCCTTAATGCTGCCCATGGTAAAACAGGGGCCGCTCTCTATGATAATCTTAGTCTTGATCTGCTTACTTACTGGCGTGGAAAGATGCCCCATAATCCAGATTCTGACGTGTTCAAAAATATATGCGGTCAATATCTAAAGATTACCTTGCCTAAAATTTTTCCCGGAAATGATAATCAGGCTCTCCGGGAAAGCATCATTTTTGCACCAACGGATAAAAATGCCACCAGAAAAACTCTTTCTCATATGGATCTTTCGAAAGCAGAAAAGGCGCTTTTGGCAGATCAGGACGTTCAGGAATGGATGGAAGAGATCGAAGATTACCAATTCTATCTGAAAATCCCGGATTATGTTCGCGCTATCCCGAAAAAAAATCATGAGGAGCTTGCCGCAAAGCGAAGAGAGTACGAAGACACTGTAGCCGTTTTAAAAGCACGACTTCGCAGAAAATTTGAAGAAAATGATCTTGATTTTGATACTGTCTGGGGAAAACATCAGAAACTGGAGAACTTGTTGGACCACATCGGCGCCAGGACATTCCCTATTTCTAAAAATATTCCTTCTAGGCTGGCACAAATAGTGAAAAAAGATTTGCCACACTACGAGAGAGAAGGCCTGATTATAAAAGAGGAAGAAAGAATGGACCTTGTTTTCGAAGCCCTGATTATGCGCGGCAACGACGATGGCGGCATTGATGAAAATCTGGTAAGAGCCTTATATTGTTTCAAAGCGCCTAGCCAAGTCATAGAAGAACGGTTGGCAGCATTACAAGACACTAATACCGCAATGCAAGTGTTAAGAAACGTACCTCTCTGGAGCTAATCACTTCCACCTCAAACGCGGCTGGCGGGCCGCTTTGACCTCATCGAGGCGGCGGCGCGGAGTGGACAGCGGGAAATCGTGGAATTTTTCGGTATCTCCGGCCCGCACATCGGCGGCGAAATCCTTCATCACCGTGATAAAGCGGTCGAGAGAATCCTTGCTTTCCGTCTCTGTCGGCTCAATCAGCATGGTGCCGGGCAGAACCAGCGGGAAGTAAACCGTCATCGGGTGAAAGCCATGTTCAACCAATGCCTTGGCCATATCCAGCGTGGCAACGCCGTGCTCTTTCTGGGTTTTATCGGTCAGCAGCGCCTCGTGCATACACGGACCCTGACCGGCAAAGGGCGCGTGGAAATCGTCTTTCAGACTGGCCAAAATGTAATTGGCGTTCAGCACTGCATCCTCGGAAACCTGACGCAGGCCGTCGGCGCCGTGACTCATCATGTAAGACAGCGCGCGAACATGCATGCCAAACTGCCCCTGGAAGCCTTTCAGGCGGCCCAGCGTATCGGGGCGGTCACTTTCCGTTTCCAAACGATACGTACCGTTTTGTTTTACAACCGTTGGCACGGGCATATATTGCGCCAGTTCCTGCGTGCAGCAGATCGGGCCGGAGCCGGGGCCGCCGCCGCCATGCGGGGTGGAGAAGGTTTTGTGCAGGTTGATATGCATTACATCCACGCCGAAATCGCCGGGGCGCACCGCACCCACCAGCGCATTGAAATTCGCGCCATCGCAGTAGAAATAACCGCCCGCCTCATGCAGCAGGGCCGCGATTTCCTGTATGTCCTTTTCAAAAAGACCGCAGGTATTGGGGTTAGTCACCATCATGCCGGCAACGTCCGCACCCTTGGGATCAGTCGCGTAAAGCGCTTCCTTAAACGCTTCAACGGTGAGCAGGCCCGTTTCCTTGGTGGAGATATTGCGCACCTCAAACCCGCAAATTACTGCCGTGGCCGGGTTGGTGCCGTGGGAGGAATCGGGCGTAAGAACGATGCGGCGCTTTTTCACTTCGCCCTTTTGTTCGTGCGCGCGGCGGATAGTCATCATGCCCGCCAGTTCCCCATGCGCACCCGCCGCAGGAGACAGGCACACGCCGGGCAGCCCCGTGAGCTCGGCGAGCCAGTGCTGCAGCTCATACATCATTTCAAGCGCGCCTTGGACCGTGCTTTCGGGCTGCTTGGGGTGGATATGGGCAAAGCCGGGAAGACGCGCCATTTTTTCGTTCAGGCGCGGATTGTGTTTCATGGTGCAGGAACCCAGCGGGAAAAAGCCGTGATCGATCGAGTAATTCCACGTGCTCATACGCACGAAATGGCGAAGCGCCTGAGGCTCTGAAACCTGCGGCAGACCGATATCCCCGCGCGCTTTCGCGCCGGTGCGAAGCGGCGTGCCCGCCAGGGGCGGAAGGTCAACGCCGGGATGGTCGCTGCGTTCCTTCTCCCACAAAAGGTTTTCCTCGTAATGCAGGCCGCGATTGCCGTCTACCATGTTGTTCTGCTCCACCGCTTTTTCGATTTTCAGTTCCGCGCTCATGCCAGCACCTCGCTCAGTGTTTTGGTAAACGCCTTGATATCCTCATCCTTCGTCATCTCGGTTGCCGCGACGAGCAGTGTGTTTTCCGCCGCCGGGTAGCCCGCAATAATGCCCTTTTCCGCCAGCGCCTCCACAACCTGCGCTGCGGGTTTGGTAAGCTCGATGGCAAATTCGTTGAAGAAACTTTCGTTCACGATTTTCACGCCATTCACTTTCGCCAGCGCGTCCGCCAGCCTGCATGCCGCTTCATGGTTCAGACGGGCGAGATTCTTAAACCCGTCCTCACCCAGCAAGCTCATATGCACGGTGAAAGCCAGCGCGCACAGCCCCTGATTTGTGCAGATATTGGAAGTCGCCTTGTCCCTGCGGATATGCTGCTCCCGCGTGGAGAGGGTCAGCACGAAGCCGCGCCGCCCGTCGGCATCCTCGGTCACGCCGCAAAGACGCCCCGGCATCTGGCGCAGGAATTTCTCGCGGCAAGCAAAAAAGCCCAGATGCGGGCCGCCGAAACTCATGGGCAAGCCGACGCTTTGCGCCTCGCCGCAGACAATATCGGCCACCTCCGGCGCGGGCAGAAGGCCCAGCGAGAGAATCTCGTTGGTCACGACAACCAGCAGCGCGCCGGTTTCATCACATATGCTACGCCACGTATCATAAGTATGGGGAGAGCCCAGAAAATCAGGAGACTGCACGATAACGCAGGCGGTTTCTCCGTCCGGTTTTCCTTCGATGATCTCAACCTCGCCGCCGAAATTCCACATATAGGATTCAAGCACTTCGCGGTAATCAGGATGCAGCGCATTACCGATGGCGATTTTTTTGCGTTTGGTCACGCGCAGGGACATCAGCGCCGCCTCCGCCGTTGCGGTCGCGCCGTCATACATCGAGGCGTTGGCCACTTCCTGCCCGGTTAGTTGTGCGATCATGGACTGGAATTCAAAAATCATCTGCAAGGTGCCCTGCGCGATTTCCGGCTGATACGGCGTATAAGCGGTCAGAAATTCGGAGCGCTGGATAATATAATCCACGCTGGCCGGAATATGGTGATAATACGCTCCGGCACCCAGAAAGAACGGACCGTCGGGTGCACTGTGGTTCTGGTTGGCATACGCATTCAGCAGGCGCTCGACCTCCAGCTCGCCCTTATGGTCGGGAAGATCGACCTTGCCCTGAACCATCGCGTTTGCGGGCACATCGCGGTATAGCTCCTTTACGCTTTTATACCCGGCGGTCTGGAGCATCGATGCGCGGGCGGCTTTGGTCTGGGGCAGGTAACGCATTAATCTAAACTTTCCTTATATTCATTATACGCCGCTTCATCCATCAGCTCGGAAAGCTGCGCCGGGTTGGTCATTTTAATCTTTGCGATCCATCCGCCTTCGCTTAAGGGCTTTGTGATCATCTCAAGGTCGTCGGGCATGTTGTCATTGGCCTCGATCACCTCGCCGTCCACAGGGCTGTATACTTCGGCGGCGGTCTTGACCGATTCCACCACGGCGAAATCCTGTCCCTTGCCGACCTTTTTTCCCACTTCCGGCAATTCAACGAATACGAGATCGCCCAGCGCGTCCTGCGCATATTTGGTGATGCCCACCCACGCCACGTCGCCATCGACATAGACCGCTTCGTGGTCCTTGGTAAATTTCAGTTCCGCCATTTTATTTTTCCCTTCTTCGTTTTATCAATGAAATTTATGCCGCAGCCTTTTTCGCCGACTTCGTGCGCGCCTGCACATGCGGAAGGGTCGTCATTTCCGCCTCGATATTGCGTCCGCGCACATTTACAAAAATCTTGGCGCCCGGCTGCGCGGTTGCCGCTTTCACATAGCCCATGCCGATACCGTGACCGAGCGTTGGCGAAAATCCACCGCTGGTCAGCGCACCAATGGGCTGGTCATTTTCATCACGGATCTCCGCGCCCTCGCGCGCCACGCCTTTTTCCAGCAGCTTAACGCCGATCATTTTTCTTTGCGTGCCTTGCTCCAGCTCGCGGGCAATGCGCTCTTCACCCAGATAACCGGAAGCGTTCTTGCCGATCACCCAGCCGATCCCTGCCTCAACCGGGGAAGTCGTTGCATCAATATCGTGACCGTACAGGGCATAGCCCATTTCCAGACGTAGCGAGTCACGCGCCGCCAAGCCGATGGGCTTTACCGCCTCATGGGCCAGCAACTTGTTCCACAGGGCCGGAGCGTCCTCGTTTTTCACGGCAATCTCGAACCCGTCCTCGCCCGTATAGCCAAGGCGGCTAATGAACATGTTGAAATCGTTTTCGGCACGCACGCTCATGTAAGGCATGTCCGAAAGGTCGAGTTTCAAAACATCCCGCATTACTTCCTCGGCTTTTGGCCCCTGCAAAGCTAAAAGCGCCCAGTCATCAAAATGCGTGAAATTGATCGTGTCGGGAAGGTTTTTGAGGATCCAGTCGATATCCTTGTCCTTGCACCCGGCATTGATCACAAGGTGAAAATCGTCATCGCCCGTGCGCGTGACCATCAGGTCGTCGATAATACCGCCTTCCGGATTGGTCAGGACGGAGTATTTCGTGCGCATCATGCCGAGTTTTTCAAAGGAAGAAGGAGTGAGCTTTTGCATGAAATCAAGTGCTTCGCGACCGCCCATCGGCCCCTCGATCATCACCTGCCCCATATGGGAAACATCGAAAAGCCCGCAGGATGAGCGCACCCATTCATGCTCCTTCATCACGCCCAGCTCATAATAAAGCGGCATATCATAGCCGGCAAATTCGCCCATTTTGGCGCCCAGATCGATATGAGCCTGATGCAATGGTGTTTTGCGCAAGGGCAGAGTCCTTTCCCGATTCATGTGTAACAATAAGGAAATTAATGGAAACCACCGCCGGAGTCCATAGAGCCGTTGTATTTTTGCATCCGTAAAGCGGGGTTGAGCAGGGCTTAGAAACTATTTTGCTGTCGACATGGCAGCGGGCTGTTCAAGCGCCGGACCGGAAAACTCGGCTTCGATCACCACGTCGATCTCATCGCCTACGCCCATGGTCGTGCCTGGTGCGGGAATGCCGTAAGTCATGCCAAAATCAGAACGCTTAAAGGACCCGGTAGCGGAAAAACCGAGCCGCGCATGCGGGTCCATAGCGTTCCCGGCATAACCGCCGTTAAAAACAGCCTTGAGGACAACAGGCTTCTTAACGCCCAGCAGGTCAAGATCGCCATATATATCGGCCGTCTTGTCGCCGGTTTTCTCGACCTTTGTTGAGGTAAACGTGATTTGCGGAAAAGCCCCGGCGTTCAGCCAGTTTTTATCTTTGCTGATTGTGTCGGTAAAACCTTCCGGCGGGGTGGGAAGATCAATGGAAAGCGGATCGATCGTTGCGGTAACGCTGGCTTGCTCCGGGTGGGCGGGATCAAGTTCCAGCGTCGCGTCGAATTTGTTGAAGGTCATTGTATAGTGGGAAAATCCCATGTGGCTGACGCCGAACACCAAGCTGGCATGGCTGGGATCAAGCTTGTAAATCCCCGCCGGCAGCGGCGCTTCCTGCGCATAAGCCGGAAAAATAAACAATAAAGCGGCACACAGGGCAAAAGCATAGCGTTTCATTTTTTGTCTCCTTTGAAGCAGGCACTATACCCGCAAAACACTTAGAAAAACAGCCGGAAAGAGCAATTCTTTCCGGCTGCCTAATTTGCAGAGAAAATACGTTTTTAACCGGGCACATCAATCAGGATGATTTCGGAATCGGCCAGTGCCTTGAATGTCACGCTGTCCTGATCGGTGATTTCCAGACCGTCGCCCTTGCGGAGCAGTTCGCCCAGGATTTCAATCTCCCCGTCGGAAATCAGCATATAAGCCTGATCATGGATAGGCTGGGTTACCTCCTGCCCCGCTTCAACCCGTCCCCCGGAAATGGAGGCGTCCTGATTGATATAAAGTGCCCCTTTGCCTTCGTCCTGCGCCCGGCCGGAAACGAGCAGGGGCAAGGAACCATTGGCCTTGCGGTCTGCAAACTGCGCTGTTTCCCAGCGGGGTTTGACGCCTTTTTCCCTCGGGTAAATCCAGATCTGATAGAGCGTGGTATCTTCATTCTCAAGGTTGAACTCGGAATGATATATCCCCGTGCCAGCGCTCATGACCTGAACGTTCCCGGCCTCGGTGCGGCCTTCATTGCCACGGGAATCCTTGTGCGTGATCGCGCCGGAGCGAACAAAGGTAATAATTTCCATGTCGCTGTGCGGGTGCATATCAAACCCGCTTCCGGCTTTCACTACGTCATCGTTAATGACGCGCAGCTTGCCGAAATGCACGCGGCGGGGGTTATGATAATCCGCGAAGCTGAAGTGGTACCTGGTATTCAGCCATCCCAGATTCGCACGTCCTAAAGTTTCTACGGGGTATACAGTAATCATTTTTCGTCTCCTTTTTAATCCTTATCAGGCCGCCATCTCAGCTACCAGGTTTTGAATCTGTCCTGTGGCAAATTCAAACGCTTTAGCCGCCTTTTCATCTCCCATATTCACACCCTCGGCACGAATAAATTCGACATCGGTAATACCCAGAAATCCGAATACGGTTTTCAGATAACTTTCCTGATGATCGAGCGCGGCCAGATCGCCGCTGTAAACGCCGCCACGGACAGAAGCCACGATGACACGTTTTCCGCCGGCCAGCCCATGCGGGCCGCTTTCCGTGTAACGAAAAGTTTTTCCGGCAACCGCGATGCGGTCGATCCAACCTTTTAACTGCGCCGATACAGAAAAATTGTACATCGGCGCGCCGATTACGATGACATCGGCAGCCATGAAATCCGCCATGGCGCGTTCACCCTCGGCCTGTTCCTGCGGGCTGGCAAAAGCCTCGCTGGAGAGGTAGTTGAACGGCCGGCTGTCCAGATCGTAATAAATTACTTCCGCTTCCGGGTTGCCGCACAGAAGCCGGTCCACGATCCGGCGGCTGAGCTGGCGGGCTATCGCCTTATCGCCGGTAATGCTTGTATCGATATGTAAGAGTTTCATTGTGTTTCTCCTTGCCTGTTCAAGCTGTTGTCTTCGGGTGCCAGGACCACGGAATAAAGCGTGGCGGCCTTGCACATTTGTTTGAATATCTCCGCCGTAACCATTGGGACCTCCTATGCGAAATTCCGGTTGTCGGAAGCCGCCTGACCGGCGTAACGCTGCACGGTGAAAACACCGCTTTCTGCGAAAAACAGGTCAAAGTCGCTATCCAGCAGCGGCACTTTTTGCGGTACGATATGTGTTTCCATTTTCTTGCTCCTCATCATCTGTCTGTTGTTGAACCTTATATCTTCACCCTACATCCGGTATTTGAATTTGATAATTATGATATTTTGAAAATAACTATTTCCATTTGGTTGATAATAAGGATAGAATTCGGACATGGATTATCTCTCGCGCATAGGGATTTTTATTGAAGTCGCCCGCCTGGAAAGCTTTGCCGGGGCGGCACGCGAGCTGGGCATCACCAGCTCCGCCGTATCCAAACAAATACAAAACCTTGAGTTCAACCTGAAGGCCAAGCTGCTGAACCGAACAACGCGTAAAGTCTCCCTTACCGAGGAAGGGGCGCTGTTTTTCGAGCGCGCATCGCGCGCGCTCGACGACCTGCGGGAAGCGAGAGAACAGCTTAACGATTTGAAGGCTTCGCCGCGCGGCCTGATCCGGGTGAGTGTCCCTTCCGCGCTGGGCGCTAAATACCTTAAAACCCCGATCGCAGAGTTTGCCAAAAAATACCCGGAAGTCACCATGGATGTGCAGTTCGAGGACAGGCTTATCAATATGGCCGAAGAGGGGTTCGACCTTGTCCTGCGTATCGGCGCCCTGCCCGATTCCACCCTGATCGCGCGCAAACTGGCCGCCGCCCCCGTTTATTTATGTGCCAGTCCGGGATACCTGAAAAAACACGGCGCGCCGCAAACCCCCGGCGATCTCGCGCGCCATAACGTACTGGCCTATACGCGCAACAAGGGCGCACATGAATGGCGTTACCGCGCACCCGACGGGCAGGAAGGCGTTGTTTCCCTGCAAAGCACGTTTAAATGCGATTCGGCGGAGATGATGAACGAAGCGGCAAAGCGCGGAATAGGGATTTTCGCCGCCCCGGTATTTTTCGTGCGCGAGGATCTGGCAAACGGCACCCTGGTCCCCGTCCTGACAGATTACAAGACGCAGCCAGAGCGCAATCTTTACGCTATTTTCCCGCCCAACCGTTATCTCTCCACGCGCCTGCGGCTGTTTGTCGATCACCTGGATACGTATTGCAGCAAGACTTTTCGGTAAGCTGTATAAAAAATAAACGGTGAATCCTGCCTGAAATCCCCTAATCTTTCAAAGCTTCCAGAAAATTTTTTACATTAGGAACGGAAACGCGTTTGTATTTGTGCTGAATCAGCCCTTTTTCCTCCAGATGCGATAAGGCCTTATTGGTCGCCTCCCGCGAGAGCCCTGCCATTCTTCCCAGATTTTCCTGCGATATGTTGAGCCTGAAGCTATTGCCGTTCTTGTTTTCACTATGTTCGTACAATTCGCGTATTTTGCGGGCAATTCTTATATCGGCATCCATGAACGCCGTTTCTTCCAGACTGTTGGTTACCCGCCGAAACAAATAACAGGCATAAGACGTAATCGCCTTAAGTTCTCCGGGGCTGAAAGATTGCGTCAACGTTTCAAAATCATCCGCTTCAAGCCGGTAAAGTGAGATATCGGTCCTGGCCGTCACATCGGCGGTTCTCGGCCCTTTATCCAGCAAACCCACTTCACCGAAGACATCGCCGCGCGAGAGCGTTTCCAGCACGATGATTTTCCCGTCACGGGAGGACACCGTAACTTCAACTTCCCCCTCGCAGATAAGATAAAGATAATCGGATGGATCCCCTTTCATGCAAATCATGTTGTCGCTGTTAAAACGGCATGGGGTAAAAAAAGGCGTCATAGCCATGATAACTTCAGGAGAAAAATTCTTAAACAACCGGCTTTTCATCAGAAGTTTTGCGATTTCTTCCCGGGTATCCATGAAAATATCCTTTCATCATGGTTGTAGATTACAAGAGTATAATTTTTTTTCCGGACACAACAGGGAGTTGTACTTTTTATAATCGATTGTGAGCCTGTTCACAGTTTTTTATTGCCATTTTTGTTAGAATATAGAGTGACTTACAGAAATGTAAGCCGCATACAATGGTCGGCAAAAAACGATCGTATCAAGCACATATAAAAATACAAACACGGGGGCATAAAGTGGACAGGGTTATCAAAAAAGCGATGTTTTCACCTTACAACAACACCAAAGGCAGTTTGGTAAGACATCGCGAATCAGCAAACGACTATCATATGTCCCTCTACAGGGTCTTGTTGGTGGAAGACGATTTCGATGACCAGCTTTTTTCCCAAAAAGAGCTTATGCATCTGGAAAACATCGGCAAGGTGGAATGCTTCCCAAATGGCCGGGAGCTCCAGGAATATTTAAAAGAACATACTGCTAAAGATAAGGATTTCCTGCATATAGCCCCTGTGCTTATCGTCCTTGATCTGGATATGCCACTCATGAACGGTTTTGAAGTCTTGCGTATGTTAAAAGCGGATCCCCGGTATGAAGACATACCTGTCATTGTCGTAACCGGAGAACAAAACCGCTGGAACCTAGATAAAGCTTACAGTTATAAAGCCGATGCTGTTTTTAAAAAGCCCTTGGACATCACTGAAATCAGTAATTTTTTTGCAAAAACAGGGTAACAATCATAAAATTGCCACTATCTTTAAAATAGCCGCTCAGTATTTGGAAACCATGAACTTAAACGTAGAACCATGATCGGGCTGGGATTCCACCCATATTTTCCCGCCATGAGCTTCCACCACTTTTCTGCAAATCGATAAGCCAAGCCCGGAGCCTTCTATTTCCTCCTGTGTGTGCAGTCGCTCAAATTCCTTGAATACCCTCTCATGGTATTCTTCCTCTATCCCTCTGCCGTTATCACGAACAGAGAAAAGATAGCCGTCCGGTTCTTCCTTGCAGGAAATAGAGATCGTCGGATCGCTCTCACCCCTGTATTTAATGGCGTTTTCAATGAGGTTCTGAAACAGTTCCCTGATTCGGACAGGATAGGCTGGAACAACGGGCAGTCCGTCCGCCACGATAGTGACGTTATTTTCCTCGATATGGATTTTCATCTCTTCCACTATTTCGTCGATAATCTTTTCAAAGTCCAGATCGACCTTGTCTTCCTGCGCATTAACCGTCTGCGAATAATTAAGTAAATCGCTGACCAGGGTCTGCATGCGCCCGGCATTTACACTCAGCCTGTTAACGTAGTTTGTGCCTTCAATTCCGAGTTTGTCTCCCACTTCGTCTTTCAGGATGTCACAATACTGGATGATACGGCGCAAAGGTGCTTTCAGATCGTGGGAAACCGTATGCGTGAAGTCAGAAAGCGCCATATAGGATTTTTCCAGCTCTTCCTGATATTGCCTGACCTGCCGCTTGAGGTCCGCCCGCTCAATGGCGTTTAAAATGCTTTGTACGAAAAAACCCTCCATCACCGAGTTTTTTGTAATGTAATCAATGGCGCCAAGTTTCATGGCTTCGACGGCGGTTTTTTCATTTCCCTGCCCCGTTACCATGACGATGGCTGCGTTCATCTCAAGACCATCTTCCTGGGAAGAACGTATGAAATCGATCCCGTCCGCATCCGGAAGCATGTAATCGAGCAGCACACAATCGACTTCGCGCTTGCTGCTCATGGCAAGCCCTTCCCTAACATTCTCGGCCTCGTAGATATCAAAGGCCACATCGCTCCTGCCCAGTATTCTTTTATACAGGGCCCGGTCATTCGGGTTATCTTCGACCACAAGCACTTTATAAGCGCTCGCAGCGTTGCGTGAAGCTCGCGGCATCGCCATATCCGTTTACCCTTTCTGAATTTCCATTATAACAACGTTACAATGAACGAAATTGTAATATCTCTCACAATAAACTTTAAAAACGCAGGGTATTTTCTTTAATATTTAAGTAGTTACACAGCATCCTTAAACGGGCGTTTCCTGCTGTGGCGGAATAGTGAAATAAAATGTCGTCCCCTGTCCTTTTCCGGGTGATTCCGCCCAGATTTTCCCGCCGTGACGGGTGATTATGCGCTTCGTGATCGTCAGTCCCGAACCTGTACCTCCTCCGTAAGCATCCTGCGCATGCAGACGACGAAATATCTTAAATATGTTGTCCAAATTTTTTTCATCAATGCCTATCCCGTTATCCTTCACAAAATAAACGATTTCCCCGGGATGGTCCGGATCATCCTCCCGGTAGCCGATCTCGATTTCCTTATCGGCTGAATCATTATATTTCAAAGAATTGCCGATCAGGTTCTGAAATGCCTCCGCAATACGTACGTAGTCACAAACGACTTCCGGCAAAGGTCGTTCAATTTTTATTTCAACACCGCTTTCCTTGATCTGAATATCATGCATGGCAATGGTATTGTTGACGAGTTCGTTAAGGTCGGTTTTACGCACGGAAAGCTCTGTCCTCTCCAGACGCGAGTAATGCAGCAGCGAGCTGAGCTGGGCGTCCATACGTTTCGTCAGGTCGGCGATGGTATGCAGCATATTTTTCCCTTCCTCATCAAGCCTGTCTTCGTAGTCCTCGATAAGAAAGCGGGAAAAATTATGCAGACCGCGAAGCGGCTCCTTCAAATCATGAGACGTAATATAGGCGAAATCATCCAGCTCCTGATTACTGCGCCTTAATTTGTCGGTATATTCAAGAAGCCGTGTCTCCGCCAGTTTGCGCTCCGTGATATCACGGATAATTCCGCTATAAAGCCTGCGTCCCTTAACAGTGACTTCGCTCACGGATAAATCAATGGGAAAAACCGTTCCATCCTTGCGTCTGGCTTCGACTTCCCTGCCGATCCCTATGATCTTCTTCTCCCCGGTTTTATAATAGTGTGACAGATAACCGTCATGTTCACTATGGTAAGGCTCTGGCATCAGGATCTTGATATTCTTGCCGATAACCTCTTTCACGGAATAGCCGAACATGTCCTCGCAGGCCTTGTTAAAGGTTTCGATTTTTCCCTTTTCATTGATTGTGATAAGACCGTCGACTGTATTATCAACGATCGTGCGCATTTTGTTTTCACTATCCTTAAGGGCTTCCTCCGCCTGCTTGCGTTCGGTAATATCGCTGATAAAGGCCGTAAAATTATAATGCCCGTCGCTCCTGTGCTCGGTCACGCTAAGCTCCACGGGAAAAGCCAGCCCATCGCGGCGCAGGGCTTCAAGCTCTATCCTCCTGTTCAGGATATTGGAAGTCCCGTTGGCAAGAAATTTTTGCATGCCTTTATGGTGACGGTCACGATAGGGCGGAGGAATGATAAGATCGGCCATGTTCTTACCGATAGCTTCCTGATCCGACCACCCGAAAACCTCCTCCGCCTGCCGGTTCCATTCTATGATTTCACCCTTTTCACTAATGGTAATGATGGCATCCAGCGCGTGATTGAAAATCGAACGCACACGTTGCTCGCTGATACTGAGTGCGCGGGTTTTTTCACGAACGATTTTCCGGATAGCAAGGTTGCGGCTGATTTGCTCGTAAAACCAAAGGGCTGTCAGCCCTGTCAGAGATAATCCTGAGAACAGCGCCAGCCATGGGGACCAGTTGGCGCTTTTACCCATATAGTCAAAAGAAGGCTGGGAGACGATTTCCAGGAACCGGGTGCCAAAAGGAATATTCAGTGACATGGAAAAACCGGACCGGACCTCTTCCAATTTGTCCTCTATGGACGAAGAGACATCCGGATCACTGTAATGCTCGAATATAAGCTGCCGTGAATCGCCGGTCGTATCTGTCAGGTAAACAGATGTATTGGCATCCTGCCGCGTATCCTTAAAAGCGGTATCAAGAAGAAGATCAGCATCCAGAAATGTCAGAATAATATTGGTCAAATGCTCTGTTTTTTGCTCTCGCTTGATAACAGGAACGGCGGAAACAATAACGGTGCGCCCCTCCCCGTTTTTCAGAAACGGCAGGGAAACAGAACCGATTTCAACCGTACGGGATGCCCGCACTTTCTGCGTCACCTTACGGATAAAAGGATCGGACTCCAAAAAATCTTTAAACTGTTTTTCGTCTTTCGACGCCCGGGAAGTCAGAAAAATATCTCCAGCCGACAAAGATTGGACGTTTACCGGTATCTGACCGATAAGCAACACTTCGTCACGCCCGATTAACGATTGAGAAAACGATCTGAACTCGCCAAACTCCACCTCGTGTGAAGATATATAAAAGGATTGTATATCCTTCCAGAACTGCTCCAGGACTTCAATTCTATGGCGCAGAGAGAGGGTCTGTGTTTCCATTTTGTGATGAAAATCGTTCTCCCGCGTACGCAGATTCTGGGTCAGAACCATCAGGAACAATACGATCGAGAGTATGATGCCGACGAACACAATAAAGCACACACGGCTGTAGGCCTTAAAAACTACGACCTCTTCATCTTCCTTAGCGGTTTCCGTTTTTTTCATTTTTGAACCGACCGCATTCATCTTAATTGGTGCGTTTCTCTTCCTGGTCCTGCTCCTCGCTCATTTCCTCAAAACGTTTAAGCAATACGGGCACAAGCGGGAATATCAAAATGGCTGTCGCCAGAGAAACGGCCGCCGTAAAGACCTTGATTATCCCTTCGAAATAGTAGATGGGCTGCCACACACTGATAAGCGCCAGAATATGTGTCATGCCGCACAGGAAAATAAAGGCGGCAAACATCGTAAAAACCCATTTATACGGCATTGTTTTTTTACGCTTAGCTACAAGGATCATGATCGTGATGGGAATTGAAAAATAAGCCAGAGCAATCGTCAGATCCGAAAGCACATGCATCCAGACCAGTTCAGGCCGCCACATAAAACAAAAACCGTGCGGAATAAACTGGTTACTAAAAATAGCGTTTACCACTTCCTCCATGAGGGCACCTCCCGTTCCTTGGAATCAAAAAACGCAGAAAAACCAGGGTATTTGAAAATTATGCTACTCTTAATATATTAACCCAAAATCCCGGCCAGCGATACGGCTATATCCTTTGCATCCTGCGTGGGTGTGAAAACGGCAATGACCCGGTCACCCGGATCCGTAAGATATATAAAGGAGGTATGGTTCATCCCGTATTGCGTTAACGCTTCCTTCTGCGTTTCCTGTGCAAAAACACGATAGCGTTCAAGTACCCTGTTAATTTGCGCCTTCGTTCCCGTAAACCCCGTAAAACGGGGATGAAACATCGAGATATAGGATTTTATGACCTTCGGCGTATCGCGCTGTGGGGCGACGGTGATAAAAACGGGCACGATTTTTTCCGCCGTTTGCCCGTCTAGCATATTAAGTGCATCCGTCATTTTTTTCAGCGTTGTGGGACAAACCTGCGGGCAATAGGTGAAACCGAAATAAATCAACTTATATTGGCCGCTGAATGACGCGCTTTCGGTCAGAACGCCATCCTGATTAACCAGCGCAAATTCACCTCCGAAATCCTGCCGCCCCAGCAATTTTTCAAGATTCGGACCTTGTTGTTGCCCGGCAGCATAAAAACCGGGCCAGCTCAGCCCCAGTATCGCCGCCCCCAGCAATACGGCAATCCCGACAATCAGAAAAAACCACAGGCGTTCATGCGACATATTACGGTTCCTCTTGTTGTATCCTGCTTCATTTCATAAAATTGAACAGCATAGGGTGTAAATACAGAGAACCCTTTCCTGTATAACACTAAAAGCGTTATAATATAAGAGTTGGCCTAGAGTCTGAGGGGGTATTTAAACCATGAAAGACAGCGAAGCGCATCAGAACAAAGCAATTTTAATCGTTGAAGACAGCATGCCTGATTATGAATCAGTGCTGCGGGTCATCAGGAAAAAAGGCATGGAGAACCCTGTTTTTCATTGCAAAACCGGCCAGGAAGCTCTGGATTTCCTTTATCATGAAGGAAAGCATACAAACGGCGGCGTGCCGCGACCCGACATTATACTGCTGGACCTGAATCTTCCCGAAACCGACGGCAGGGAAGTTCTGCGGCAAATTAAGGGAAACAATGACCTTAAGTCCATTCCGGTAATTGTTTTCACAACATCGGATTCCGAAAAAGATGTTGAGGAAAGTTATGAGAGCGGCGCTAACACCTATATCGTAAAGCCGGTCAATCTCGACGAATTATATGGCGTTATCGATACATTCAAGGAATACTGGTTCGAAACCGCCAGCATGTCGCGGCTCTAGCTGAATCCGCCAAGAGGTTTTTTCTAAAACGCTTCTTTTCGTTTATTGTTGCCACTAAGAATGGCCTGAAAATGGTCCACGTGATTTGCATTTAGCGGTTTTACGATAAATGCGTCCGCATTCATACGGTAAGTTTTTTCAATATTATCAGTGTGGTGATCACCCGTGAGCATGACAACCGGGATATTTTCGGTATAGGGGCTGGATTTAAGCTGATCCAGGAGCTCTATACCGCCAAGTTCCGGCATATGTATGTCCAGAAGAATCAGGCTGCGCAAGCCGCTTAACGGGTTAAGAACCGACCGCATTTCCAGTTCCCGGAAAAGATCGCGCGGCCTTGTCAGGCAAACCACATTTTCAATATGATCCGAAGATTTCAGGATGCGCTTGGCCAGAGTTAAGTCGTCAGGATCGTCATCCACCAGAAACACCGTAAAGGAATCCTGTGGCGGCTGTTGCTTAACGGCACTATGCGAAACGATATCTGTGTTCATAAATTCTCCCGGTTCGTTGAAACAATTAAAAATTAACTCCATAACTCACGTGGCGGCCATTGCCACGCATCCAGAAAAAACTGGTCCAGCATATGTTCGCTCAAGGGTTTTTTGAAAACACCGCTGGCACCCAGATCTCTGGCTCGAACCATTTTTTCCGGCGATTCCGTACCCGTAACAATGACCAGTGGAATGGGCTGCAGAAAAGGATCGGACTTTAATTCCTCAATAACTTCCAGCCCGCTTTTGCGCGGCATCTCTATATCAACCAGCATTAAGATCTGAGCGTAAAGCATAACTGAATGATCCATAAAACCCTGCTTACGCATATATTCTATCAGCTCTTTGCCGTCGCCGAACGTCGTAACATTGCCGACATATCTAGAATTCATCAGTTTCTTTTTGGCCAGAATACGATCATCCGCGTCATCTTCTATCAGAAAAACATGGCAGGGCTGAATTTCAGGAAACCCTCGTTCAGCGCCTTGCTCTCCCCGTTTTGTATTTACAGCACCCATACGCACACTCCCTCTTCAATTGATTATAATTTTGCCGGCACGCATTAATGGAGGAATAAAATACACAGAATAAAAGCAAGAAGCCCTGCCATCATTAAAATGGCCGTGGTTGCGAAAAATGAAAAGCCGGCAGCTCTTTTTATATAACGCAGTTTTTTGCTCTGAAACCGTGAACATAGCAAACCTCCAAAGGTTCACACGCTATCTTCTCATTATAGCAAAAGGCCTCTAATCATTTTTTAAGAATCATTCAATGGTAACCTAAATTTGGCTTAAATTTGAGAAAATTTAAAAAACCATTGTTTTTCAATTGGTTAAAAAGTGAAGTGTAATGCATGAGAAAACTATGTTCACATGTTTGCATCTGAAATGGCGGGCTTTCAAAATACAATACAGAATTCTTTATTGTGCCCTTGCCTGCACCATTCAGGCATAGAACCGTTCAACTCTGTGAATTATGACTTTTTAAACATCTCAGTCTTTTTCACCGCCGTGATGACAATGCTCGCCATGTTCCATAGCTTTCATCATTTCCGGCCCCCCGGTACGGCGATAGCGTAAATAAAGCCATGCGGCCAGCAACAACGCTAATCCGTTAAGAACGGTTGTGTAGTTGAATGAAAATGCGGCGTGGGTGACATCAAGATTGCGGGCTTCCGGAATCCACCCCATAGCGCCGAATAAAATCTCGATACCGAACGCCGCCAGCACCATGGATATATAGAATGTTACAAGCAAGAACAGACTCATGCGCGTTCCATAGTATTTTCGGTAAATATTGAGGATCGGAATAACAATCAGATCTCCAAAAATAAACGCAACAACCCCGCCGAAGCTGATACCGCCATTCCACAATACGGCAGCCAGCGGCACGTTACCAATCGAACAGGTAAAAGACGCAATGGCAATCAATGGGCCGATTACAGGCCCCCATATTTTAGAAAGCATGGGATCGTCGGCAAAGAATAGTGATTGCCAAAACTCTGCCGGGACAAGCGCCCCAAGCGTACCGGAAATGATAAGGCCCAGTGCAATATCTTTCCACAACATTGCCCAGTTCATCACGAAATAATGGCTGATCGAGGTCCAGCCTTTGGCCGAAACCAGACGTTCTTTCCAGTTTCCGCGGCGCGCCTCCATAGACATTTCAGCGTGCCCTTCCATTTGTCCTTTAAGGCCCTTTTCGGCCTGTTGTCTGGCAGCTTCGACCATTTTAGGTTTGAGAAAAACCTTAAACAGCACAACCATAATCGCAATCATTAGCGGCCCGCCGATAAACTCCGCCGCACCGAAGCTCCAGCCCATCAGGACGACCAATAAAATCCCAAGTTCAATAACAAGGTTCGTTGAGGCAAATTCAAATGCCATTGCCGCCGTAAAATTCCCGCCTTTGCGAAAGATTGAGCGGGCAATGGCAACAGCGGCATAGGAACAGGACGATGAGGCCGCCCCCACAAGGGATGCTCGTGTGATAGAACCCGGCGAGTCGTCCGGCATTAGTTTTTGCAATTCCGCTTTAGATACCAGCACGTCAACAATGGCCGAGAGTAAAAATCCGAACACCAGCCCCCAAAGAATTTGCCACCCCATAGCGGCAATCATGTGTATGGCGTCGCCAAGTGGCTGAATAATATCCTGCATCGCTAAATTTCCTTATGAAATTGTTTTATAAAGCCAAACACCGCCCGCGTAAAAAGTTCCCATAGCAATGACGGACAGACCCATTGCCAGCGGAAAGCCCAGCCCATGTTTCATCAGAAACGGCAGGATAAGGAAGAACGCCAGCGAGGGCAGGACCAACCAGAAAATATCGTAAGACATCTGGACAATTTTAGCATCGTTCCGGCCATCCACATAGATCCAGATAAAGGCCAGAATGGATGTTAAAGGCAAAGAAACAAGCAGGGAGGCCCATAAGGGATAGCGCCGAGAAACCTCTGATACGGCGGCGACAATCAGGGCCGTCACCAAGGTTTTGACAAAGAAATATACCATTATAGGCCTCCTTGTTGCTTAGAACGTTAATGCCTTATTGTTGCTGCATCCAGTGCTGATGCTCCATCATCTGGTTCATCATCATTTGCTGCATGCCCATAAAGCGCCCCATCATATATTGTTGCTCTTTAAGCTTTTCGGGTGACATTTTCTGATAATCCTGCCACATCATCGGGCCATGCATCATATGGTTGCCCATCGTATTCTTATTCATCATACCTGGTCCCATACACATACCCATCATGCCATACTGTCCGCACATATTATGCATCTGGCCCATCATATCCTGCATCGCCGTCCAGTGCTCCTGCATCATCTTCCGGCGCTCCTGCGGATCTTTGGTTTGTGTTATCCGGTCCATCATTTGCTGCATTTCCTGCATATGATCGGCCATTGTCTGCATCTGTTTATCAAACTCCTGCGGCTTGGCCTCGTCCTGATCCTGAGGAACAGGCATTGCTTGCTGTTGCGTCTGGCCGTTCATCATCATGCCTCCGCCTGCCATCATATTGTTGTTGCCTTGCGAAAAAGCAGCACCAGGAAGAGCCATAGCGGCCAATACCGGTATCAACATAAATTTTTTCATCGTTCTTCTCCTTAAATTATTTGGAATTTAAATACGCAGTTATTACAAAACTGTTTTATATTCTCCAATTTTTGGCTGCTAATCGGCATGCATGTTATCTTTCGTCATGTCTGCCTCCGGCATCGAACCATCCGCGAATTTTTGGAAGTTTTCTTCATTCTCAAAATAATAGATCGTCTTGTCCGGACCGGCACCTATGACAGCTTCGGCTTTATCGACGCTCTTGCCGCTAACCGGGTCAGTGGCCATGCGTGAAGATGGGTTATTTTCCAGCGTGGCTTTGCATCCGGCACAACATCCGTAATAAGTTTTTCCTTCTACAGGGACCGGAATTTGAGTGCTATCGAAAGCCTTGTCATTGACCATGCAGACGTATTCGGCCTTGATGGGTTTCAGCCAGTCTGCAGGATGATCGTGCGCTTGTTCCTGTGCCATGGCCGGAACAGCTATAATTGTCAGCATCAGTATTATCAGAAGTTTTCGCATTGTTTTTTCCTTTCGGGGTTTTGTTAATTATTTTCATTGTCGTGGTGGTGACCTTCGTCTTCCAGCGTTTCGTGCATATGCTCATGCATTTCTTCCATGTCTTCACCGTGACCGTGCTGATGCTCCCCTTCCTCGCCTTCCATCAACCCGTCCATGATAGCATCCATCATTCCGCTTTCATGGTGATGCCCTGCATTTCCCATCGCCGCCTGCATAGGCATAACACCAAGACCATGGCGATAAACCAGTTCCGCGCCTTTATATCCTGTCACAGCTAAAAGAACGCCGGCAGTAACGATCAGGGCAACAAAAAGATAATGGCGCGATCCGTCAAATGTCGCCGTTCCGCGCAATGCCGCAATGAGTGACCATAAAGCCAGCACGATGAACATACCTGCCGCACTCAACGCCCATCCCCTGTGATCGATCATGGCCATATGCGCTTCTTCGGTATTATGCGGAACGGTTGAAAACGCATAAGCCCCTGCCAGAACTGTGACCAGTGCCGCCAGCGCTCCAATCCATAGGTTCCAGCGGGCGGCGATGGCAAGCTGGCTGTGTAAGGGTTCTTTGCGCGCTAACGTTCCCACCACGAAAAGCAACGTTGAAACACTCAGAAGCGCAATGGTAAAATGTACCAGTATCGGGTGCCAGTTGGGTATGATTTCGATATGTGTCATGGTTTTCTCCTTTTGCTAGTCCTGGTGATTGGTCTTTCTGGAAATATAAAGTACGGCAGCAAATATCAGGACAGTGACCACTGATGCATTGATGGTTCCCAGATCAAGCCCGCCATGATCCACCGGTTTGGTCAAAAAATCTCCAAATGTGGCTCCGAACGGACGGGTAAACACAAAGGCAACCCAGAATAAAATGACCTGGTTGATCTTCACGTGACTTATATAATGAAGCAAAATAACAACGCCGATCACGCCGGAGGTTACAAGAGCGCCCTGTATGTAACTAAGCTCCAGATTATCGGTCAGATAATCGCCAAAAGCCGTACCCAGAGAGTTTGAAAACAAAACGGCTATCCAGAACATAGTTTCAGGTCCGGTCTGCGTAATCGGATAAACTCTTAAACTTTTTTCCCGGGAATACCAAAATGCAAGAGTACCCAGTAAGCCTGCAACCAATACCAGGGAACCGTACATATAACCCAGGTTCAATGTCCTATCCATAAAGTCCGAGATTTCTGTGCCCACGGTCGTTGTACCAATGACCGCCGCCCAAAACAGTACTGAATGAAATTTTTTGGCGCGGATTTGCAATACCAGCAGGACCAGTAAAACCGATCCGGTCGCGAAAAGCCCCACCGTGTAACCGAGATTCAGGGTCTGGGCGAGCATATCTCCTGTTGTTTCACCAAGTGTGGTGGCCAGTATTTTCAATATCCAGAAATAGATGCCGATTTCCGCTACTTTACTGAGACTCTCACTATTTGTCGTTGTGTTCATAACAATATACCTTTCTTTAGAACATAAGCCGCAACCCCAGTGCAGCGATAAAATTATCGTTATCGCCCTCTTCACGCCGGGCGATGGATGAGGTTTCTCCGAATTTACGCTCATAACGCAGATCAAGATAGGGGGCGATCTCCCGCTTAAGTTCGTAGCGGGTTTGCAGACCGATTTCGGCACTGGAAACGCCTGCGCCTATATCCTGTTCCGGCACGTCCTGCGCGAACAGGTTAACTTCGGCATAGGGCTGGGAAATGAAGCGTTGCGTCCACAGCATATCGGTTTCCCCGCGCAGGCGGGCACTAACGTCTCCTTCATCACTAACAAAAAGATGCGCTTCTGTTTCGAAGTGATAAGGCGCAAGCCCCTGCACCCCGAACACAGCATAAGAAGTAGAAACGGGCCGCGTATCATGCCTTATGCCGGCCTGCACATCCCAGAATGGCGCAACGTTGCGGGAATACATGGCCCACAATTCCGCATTCTCTGTTATACCATCGGCATGTTCACCTTCCGATTTAAGCCAGAGCTTATTGTAATCGCCGCCGATCCAGCCATCCAAATCCCAGCTTGCGACAGGACCGTGCTCCCCGGCCCCGTAATCTGTTTCCAGCGTAAAGCCATGAAAAATCATACCACCATGTTCATCACTAGCCTGGGCGGGCTGGATAAACACAGCGGAAAGCAAAAGTGAAAATAATAAAAAACTAGTGCGCATGATGATGTTCCCCTTCCGCCTGCTGTTTCGTATCGTGCCCCGTCTCATGTTTCATCGGCATGTTCATCTTTTTATCCGGCGGGACATCCGCCGGGTCAAGCTTTGCCACCACCACCTTGGTCATCATGCCGGCAGCCATATGATAAAGCAGATGACAGTGAAACGCCCACTCACCGGGCTCATCGGCTGTTAGCAGCACGGAATAGCTTTGCCCCGGCGGCACGATTACCGTGTGTTTGTTCGGCAGCTTCTCAGCAGGCTGACCATTCTCCAGTTGAACGAACATGCCGTGCAAATGCATCGGATGCGCCATCATTGTCTCGTTGACGAATTTCAGGCGAACACGTTCGCCGTAGCGTAAATGCATCGGCCCGGAGTCCTGATAGCGCTTGCCGTTCATCGTCCAGATGTAACGCTCCATATTGCCACCCAACCGCACTTCAATCGTGCGCTCCGGCGGACGGATATCTTTCTGAATACCGCGATAACGCAAATCCGAATAGGCCAACGCCTTGTCGCCTTCCGGCGTTCCGGCCTTCGACCAGCCGCTTTGCATGTCCATACTCATACCGGACATATTATGATCCATAGTGGCGTGGTCCACCGGCATACCATGATTCATCTTTGAAGGATCCATGCCCTCCATATCGTGCCCCATGTGCATCATACCCATATCGGTCATAGTTAGCAGAGCCCGGGGACGTTGCTTGGGAATCTCTCCTTTCATACCTTCCCGCGGCGCCAGCGTACCGATGGCAAAGCCTGTGCGGTCGATCGGTTCGGCAGCGATGGTGTAAGCCTTGTCTTCTTTCGGGGAAACAATCACATCATAAGTTTCAGCCACGCCGAAGCGAAATTCATCTATCGGCACAGGTTCCACGTTCTGACCGTCCGCCGATACGACCTGCATTTTCAACCCCGGTATGCGCACATCATAAATTGACATGGCCGAAGCGTTGATAAAACGCAGACGCACTTTTTCGTTCGGCTTAAAAATTCCCGTCCAGTTCTGGTCCGGGGTCTTGCCGTTGATCAGAAAGGTATAATTGCTTACATCCGAAAGGTCGGTCGGCGACATGCGCATTTCGCCCCACATGCTCATATTTTCCCACGCTTTGCCAAACCCTTGCGTTTTCGCATCATCAAAGAAATCGCCAACGGTTCGGCGGGCGTAGTTATAGTAATCCGACATCATTTTCAGATGCCCCATAATATCGCGCCCCCGCTCATCCGTGAAATCGGATAAAACCACTACGTAATCGCGGCTTGCCTTAATACTGTCGGGTGTTTTAGGGGCGATCACGATTCCGCCATAAAGCCCGTCCTGTTCCTGGAACTGGCTATGGGAATGATACCAGTAGGTGCCGTTTTGCCGTACCTTGAAACGGTAAGTGAAAGTCTCACCCGGCATAATACCCGGAAACCCGTTAAAACCGGGAACGCCATCCATAGCCGCATCAATCAGAAAGCCGTGCCAGTGAATGGAAGTCGGCTCATCCAGTTTATTCGTGACATGCACGGTTACGTCTTCGCCCTCCCTGAAATGCAGGGTGGGGCCGGGAATCGTACCGTTAATCGCAAGTTTTTCAACCGGATGCCCGGTAATATTTACAGTTTTACGTGCAATGGTGAGGCTATATTCATCCGCCCGCGCCTGTGTGGACACACATAGAAGCAAAAGCCCAAATAAAGTTAAAATGATATGTTTCATAAATTCAGAGTCCTTAGAGTTAAATTCTGCACACAAATAAAATGTGCAGAAACCCTATATGCGGAATCTCTGAGTGGTGAGGATAAGAGAAGGCTGTATTTTATATAAACCGGGCCAATCCGGCGGCGGACCACGAATTTCTTTTGAATCCATATGTGTGACATGGCTAACCGGAATATCCGCCATCGGCGTGTAAGCCGAAAAATCTTCCATCAGGACAAGTTTGTCGATGCCGGTCGTATCGGTTGTTTTCATATCCACGCCCGTGCAATCACTCAGTAGTTTAACCTTACCGGTATGCTTCCCTTGATGTTCATGATTTGCATGATGCCCTGCACAGGGAAGGCGCGCGGCATCCGCCTGTCTCTCACCGGCGCAAGACGGCATCGCGCACGCCATTGAAGGCGTAAGCATCAGAACCATCAAAAAACCGAGCAAAATATTTCGCATGGGCCACATAATACAATATTCGTTCCCAAAAGGCATATAGTTTCATAGAAATTTTCATGCCTGTGTTATTCGACCCACACAAGCCGATAAAACATTCTTCCAAACGGCTGAAGCTTTATTACGGCTTGTGTCCCAGGTTGCCAACCCCTTCGAGAGTTCAAAAGACGATCAAAGACGGGCAGTTATCAATTACGTATTTTCAAACCTAGAATTAAACGGCGGAAAGCTAGAGTATGCCTTGAATACACCCTTCGACCTGTTCATGAATTCGCCTAAGTATGATAAATGGCAGGGATTGTAGTCGGGTGACAATTATTCTCCGACCCCTAAAGCAATAAAAACTTGAAAACCATAACGTTATACTTTATAGTTTATGTATGAAC
>CAZBNG010000016.1:0-33303 GCA_964493095.1 uncultured Pseudobdellovibrionaceae bacterium | reverse complement strand
AGCTTGCCATCCGTATCGACAACAGCCAGAACGCCCTTGCTCTTGTCCATATCCTTAGCGTCGTTTAGAAGCGCTTCAGCCTTGGCGTAAAGTATAGCGTCATCCTCGCTGCCGTCGGCCGTGATGCGCGCACCGGAACTTCCTGCCGGAGTCTGTACTGGCGCAGCCGAGCGTGTTTTTTGCCCTTCAGCCGGAGGCGTTGGCGGCACTGCCCGTGCAGGCGGCACCGCTCTGGCCGGACCCAACGCAGGAGGTGCTTTTGCCGCCTCTGTCGCCTTAACGATCAAAGTATTGGCGTCTTCCGAAGATATAATCGTTTCAATGCCTTGCGGATTATCCTCGCTACTTCCCGGGTTTTTCCCGTCAAGCAGGATTTTCACATACCCTTTAACTCCCGTTTCAACGAAGGAAATATTAAGATTTTGTACTTTTTTAGGGTCATCGATTATAGACAATGTACGGCCCAAATCTGTAAAACCACCATTACCGTCAGCTTTGTAAAGCTTGGGCTGAATACCTTCACGCTCTAATACATTCAGAATTTTATCATCCCACAGAGCTTTGTATATCTCGCGCCCTGCAACCGGTGCCTGCGCTTCCGGCGCGTCTGGTTTCGGCGCGGGACCGCCTGCGGCTTTGCCAAAATCTGTCTGGGCCGGAGACTTTCTTTCAAGCGCAGCAAGGCGTTCTTTTACAACGTCCAAACCGTGCCTGGTTCTTTGGCCGGGTTTGCCATCCAGAAGCGTATTACGGTCTTTTCCGTCATCGTCGACATTGCCGTAAAGCCCCATGACCTTCAGCACGGCCTGGCCGATTGTAACCTGCACCTCATCTCCTCCAAGAAGACGGTTAAGTTCCCCGCTCAAAGCCCGGGTTTCTTCCAGCCCCAGCTTATCATTCAATGCGCCTCCTACAAGAGTCAGAACGGCATCTGTATCGTTCACGTCATAACTTGCCGTAATTTGATGCGCCTTCATAAAATCTTTGATCGCGGCCTCGGTTTTGCCGTCCTGAACACCGTCGATTGTACCGACGTCATGGCCCATAACGGCCAGAGTGCGCTCCAGAAGGTCAACTTTAAAACTGTAACCCGGATTGCCGGCAGGCGCTGACGCTCTGGGAGCCGCGGGCGCGGCAGGTTTCAAAATATTGGGAAGATCCACACCTTCCTGAACATATATGTCTCGCAAAACTTCTTTAGCCGTTTCTTTGCCCGCATCGTCGAACCTCGTTACAATATCATTAATATTAATGTAAGACAGGATACCCCTGATGGAGACGCCGTGATCCTCGTAAAACTTCTTTAGATCGTCAAAGACGGGTCTTATTCTTTCCACACCGGAGACGTTGTTCAAAGACAAAGCCATCGCATAACCGAAACTAGCGTTTAACATCTCCTTGAAATCGAGTCCCGCTTTACCGTAAGCCGTCTCCAGCCCTTGCAACAAGCTTTCTTTCTGACCTGGTATTGCGCTGTTAAACGCTATGGCAACAATCGCCATACCAAGATCGTGCTTGCTTCCTTCGTCATTGGCGGGGGCAAAGGCCGCTTTAAATTCTTCGGCACTTCCATTTTCCAGGAATAATTGAAGTGCAACAGAAGCATTTGGATTATTATTTACAAGATCATCATGAAGTGGGTCAGCCTCGTTACCCTTCTTGTTGTAATCCAGCACGCGATTATAAACATCCAGCGCCCGACCGGTTAACGCCGTCGCATGCGCTGTAGGAGCCGGAGCGGATGCCGAAGGTGGCGCTGGCGCAGCAGGAGGCGTGGCTTTCGCACTTGCCAGATCTGCTTCCGCCGTAGCTGACGGGGCCACACCTTGAAGAAAATCGGGCAGGTCAAGCCCGGCGTCATTGTAAATACTAACCCATGTCGCTTTTATGGAAGGGGTCAAGCCAGTCATATAGCGTGCTACTCTATGATCACCTTCTTTCAGCGAATCCTTTATAGAAAGCCCTGCCTGCTCATAAATAGTCTTATAATCTTTATATAGAGAGAGCAGCTTTTCCTCTGATCTTTCTTGTAAAGCGTAGTGCGACACTCCATGCCGCAGTTTCCAAGATGAATGATCTCTCGCCAGCAGGGCATCAGCTATATCAACACCGCTATTCTTATAAATTTCACTGTACGCTTGAAATACTTCCAAGACTTTACCGTTACGACCAGCATCGTATAGGCTTATCTGGAAACCATTGTGCTCATCTTCTGCCAACGCATCACTAAATTTAGCCCCTATCTGGTCGTAAGCGTCTTTAACGCCGGCGACAATTTGGTCGCGCTCGGCGTTATCCTGCGCATCCTTGACAGCTAACATCATCAACGCTTGCGCAAGATCGTGATGACTGTCGCGGTCGTTTTCCGGCATGAACAATGCCTTGATATCTTCCGGTTTTGCCTGACCCATAAATGCCCTGAACGCCTGAGCTCCACCGATCGTCTCCAAAGGACCAAGCAAGAGACGCAAGTTTGCACCATCCGAAACTTGATTTTCGGCTTTAACAGTCTGATAGAACTTTAAAGCATCTCCGGATAAATGCGCCGGAACCGCAGCAGCAGGCGCGGAACGCACTGGCGGCGCAGGGGGTGGAGCGGATGCCGCAGGCGCTGCAGGTGCAGCCGCTGGCGGAATAGGTACGGTAACACCCACGCCCGGCGCAGATGCTGCGGGTGCCGATGGCTGAGGTGCATTCGCTGCAGGGTCAGATGCTGTTGGAGCTGCGGCTGTGGGCGCGGCGGGTTTCAATATATCGGGAAGATCCACATCTTCCTGAATATATATGTTTCGCAAAACTTCTTTAGCCACGTCCTTAGTCGTACCGCGGAACATCGCTACAATACCATCAACGTCAAAGCGAGGCATGACACTCTTGATGGGAACGTCGTGATCCTCGTAAAATTTCTTTAGGTCATCAAAGACGGGTCTTATTCTTTCCACGCCGGAAACTTTTTTCAAAGACAAAGTCGCCGCATAACCGTAACTGGCAGTTAACATCTCCTTGAAATCGAGTCCTGCTTTCCCATAGGCCGTCTCCAGCCCATCCAACAGGATTTTCTTCTGACCTGGTATTTCGCTGTTAAGCGCTACTGCAACGATCACCATCCCGAGGTCGTGCTTGCTTCCGTCGTCATTGGCAGGGGCAAAAGCCGCTTTAAAATCTCCGGCACTCCCTTTTCCCAGAAATAATTGAATTGCAACAGAAGCATTCGGGACATCCTCTATAGGATGCTCATTAAGATTCTTATAAAGGAAATCTGCAGTATCACCATTTTTATTGTAATCCAGCACGCGATTATAAACATCCAGCGCCGGACCAGTTAACGCCGTCGCATGCGCCGGTGGAATAGACGCCGCAGGTGGCGGTGGAACTGGCGCTCTGGGAGCCGCGGGCGGCGGAGCTGAGGCCGCAGGTGGTGGCGGCGGCGGTGCCTTTGCCGGAGCAGGAGCGGAGGCCGCTGGTGGTGGCGGCGGCGGTGCCTTTGCAGGTGCCGGAGCGGATGCCGCTGGCGCCGGAGCGGGAGGGGGAGGTGGTGCGGCATTAGCGGCGGACGTTCCTGCCGCCGGCGCAGCAGGTAATTCCTTGCGCAGTGCTGCTATCAACTCATCTTTAGACTGTTCCGGGTTTGCGAGACTAAGCTCTACCGCTTTTTTCAAAACCTCTTTTGTAACTTGGGACCCCGCCGCCTGGTGGTTCTGGAATGCAAGGCGTACAAAGTTCTCACCTGTTTTGCTTTTGGAATCCCCTTGGTATCTCTTTCCCAAAGCCCTCACATCAAGGCTTGGTGATTGAACATGATAATCGATTAAAACAGCCCTTACCGCCAAGGCCTCCGACAGGGATGTACGACGGCTTCTGTTTTCGTTTGCAATGTCCTTACCGTCCGCATCTTTTTCAAGTACCGTTGAGTAAGCGAGTAAAGTAATTCTTTCGTCAGGATAGACTTCCATAAGCGCGCTGGCCGCTTTTAGAAACAATTGAGGTTCATCAGTTTTCGACCCCGGGAATTTCGTGTTTCCAGGTTGAAAATCAATATCGAAACCTGTCCCGACATCAAAACTCTTAACTTCCGGTGTTTTTACTGCTACGTCCGCCATTTTTTCCTCTTACTTCATTCCTGACTTTTTCCTGTTGTCCGCTATTGCCCGAAAATTCTTTCCCCGGTCTGGCTGCTCCAAAATTACGAAAAAAAACCTAAGATTTCGTTAAAGCGCCCATTTGCGCTTGGAAAAAGTCGAAATTCGCTGTAAAACCGAGGCCTAAGACGAATAGAGGCCGATATGAAATTCACCTTAAGCTGGTTAAAAAAGCACCTGGATACGCAGGCGGATGCCGCAAAAATTGCCGAAACACTCACCGCAATCGGGCTGGAACTGGAAGATCTGACCGACCCCGCCGCCACTTTTGCGCCGTTCAAAGTGGCTTATGTGGAGAGCGCGGAAAAACACCCCGACGCCGACAAGCTGAAGGTATGCAAGGTTAAAACCGCCGATCAGGGCACAATTCAGGTCGTTTGCGGCGCGCCCAACGCCCGCACCGGTATGAAGGGCGTTTTTGCCCCCGGCGGCACCTATATCCCCGGCCTCGACGTTACCCTGAAAAAAGCCAATATCCGCGGCGTGGAGAGCAACGGCATGCTGGTTTCCGAGCGGGAAATGTGCCTTTCCGACGACCATGACGGCATTATCGAAGTGGATGAAAAATATGAAATCGGCACCCCTATGGCCGAAATTTTCGGCCTGAACGACCCGGTTTTCGAAATTTCCCTGACCCCCAACCGCGTGGATTGCGCCGGTATCCGGGGCATTGCCCGCGACCTTGCCGCCGCCGGTATAGGGACGTTAATTGAACAAGATGAAAGCCCGGTCAAGGGCACGTTTAAATCCCCGGTTACGGTTGAGATTAAAGACAAGGACGGTTGCCCGCTTTTCCTTGGCCGCATGATTAAGAACGTTAAAAACGGCCCCTCCCCCGACTGGTTGCAGCAACAGCTTAAAGCCATCGGTCTGCGCCCGATTTCCACGCTGGTTGATATCACCAATTATATGACGGTCGGATTGTGCCGCCCGTTGCACGTTTTCGACGCCGACAAGCTTACGGACGGTATAAAGGTCGGTACCGCCAGGGGCGGTGAAACACTCGCGGCGCTGAATGACAAAACCTATACACTGCGTGGCGGCGAAGTAACGATCGAGGATGATAGCGGCGTTATCGGCCTTGGCGGCATTGTAGGCGGTGTTTCCACGGGTTGCGAGGAAGATACGGTAAACGTATTCCTTGAATCCGCCTATTTTACGCCTTCGCGCATTTCCCGCACGGGCCGCGACCTTGGGATAGAAAGCGATGCGCGCTACCGTTTCGAGCGCGGCATAGACCCCACCTTTACCGCACCGGGCGTAGAAATCGCCACACGCCTTATCCTTGATCTGTGCGGCACTGATAAAACCGAGGTCAGCGAGGTGGTAAAGGCGGGTGACGTGCCACAATGGCAGCGCGAAATTGCGTTTGATCCCGCCTATGTGAAGCAGCTTTGCGGCATTGATATTCCTGAAAAGGAGCAACTCGACATTCTCACCCAGCTTGGCTTTACTCATAAGAAAGAAGGCAACACCTATAAGGTAACCCCGCCTGCATGGCGCGGCGATGTGGAAGGGCGCGCCGACCTTGCCGAGGAAATCGTGCGCATCAAGGGATTTGACAACATACCGCCGGTATCCGTAACCGCCGACCACACCGCCGTAAAAGGCTCGGAAACGCAGATTATCGCCCGTTCCCGCAAGGCACGGGCGGCGCTGGCCGCACGCGGGCTTCAGGAATGCGTAACATGGTCATTTATGAACAAGGAACGCGCAGCGTTGTTTGGCTCCAACGACAATGCTGCGCTATCGCTTAGTAACCCGATTTCATCGGAGCTGGACCAGATGCGCCCCTCCATCTTGCCCAACCTGATAGAAGCAATGCAGCGCAATGCCGACCGCGGATACCCGGATGCGGCGTTGTTTGAAATCGGCCCTGTATTTAGCTCTTCCAAAATGGACGGACAGCAATATGTGGCCGCGGGCCTGCGCAGCGGCAGCTATAACCCGCGCCACTGGGCAGACACCAACGCAGCGCGCGATGTGGATTCCTATGACGTAAAAGCCGACGTATGGGCCGCTCTGGACATTTGCGGCGCCCCGTCCGAAGGCGCACCCGTAAGCCGCGATGCCCCCGATTACTACCATCCCGGCCGCTCCGGCGCGATCCGCCTTGGCCCCAATGTCCTGGCCTATTTCGGAGAAATTCACCCGGCGATCCTTGAAGAAATGGATATCAAGACACCGCTTTGCGGATTTGAGATTATGCTGCAAAATATTCCTGCCCCGCACAAAAAAGGCGGCACAGCGCGACCTATGCTGCGGCTGGAGCCCCTGCAACCTGTGCAACGTGATTTCGCGTTCCTGCTTGATACGAATATTGAGGCCGATACTCTTATCCGCGCTGTAAAATCCGCAGATAAGGCACTGATACAAGATGCTGCAATTTTTGATATATACAGCGGTAAAGGCGTGCAGGAAGGCAAGAAATCCGTGGCTCTCAGCGTGACCATACAGCCACGGGAACAAAGCCTGACAGATAAGGACCTCGAAGCACTGGCGCAGAAAATTACCGACAGCGTTGTGCAGAAAACCGGCGGCACGTTGCGGGGTTAACCGTAACAGATAAACGCTTCAGGATGACAGGGTTGCAGGGGCTTCAAGAAAACCGCCTGAACAGAAAATTCTCCCCCTCGTGTTGCGCAATAAACGGTGGTAGTATAACCTTTATGACGTACTACTTCTGCCTGAGTGAAGCCCTGAGCCAATGCGGTTCCGCCGAAGAAAATCCGGACATGGAGCAGGTCTTTATTCGCGTCTCGCAGCATTTCCCTGCCCATGCTTCCCACGAAGAAGATGTTTTTACGCTCGATAACGCAGAACTTCTTGATTTTGGCGACGAGGAAGGCAGTTTTAACCTTACCGCCCTGCTGACACAAAACCCGCTTTACCGCATCAATGCCGAATTGTTGATGGATCAGGCATTAACAGACGCAAAGAACAATGAAGCAGTCGAAGTCGCCATAAAGTCCGCCTTCTCGCCACACCCGCTTCCGGAAACCATCGAAAACCAACAAAACCAAGGATTAGAAGGCAATTTGCAGCATCCGGCCCTTGCCCATATGACCGATGCTGCCCTTTCACAATGCTATTGCCGATTGGTGGAAAGTCTTCCGGTAGAAAATATCAGAAATTATGCACTGCCCCAGATTTTACGACAGCACACCGTAGCTTTTCTCGAAAGTTTTGATGGATACAAAGATAATGCAGGCACCTTTATTATTGCAAAAAAAGTCTTTTATGCTGCACATCGCAACGATTATGACGCACAAAAACCGATCGAAAACTATATCGACAATGGCAGAGAAAAAGCCACATCCATGGGTCTGAAAACCTTTGACGATATCGCCTCGGCTTACCTGAAAGCCGAGGAATACCAGCTACGACGCGCTACGGACATTGAAAATGCCATGACTTGCCGATGGGATCAAATACCGAACTGGATCAGGCAGGATATCTTTGCCTTGCTTGAACAGGAAGCCATGAAACAGGTTTTTGCCCTGCACCTTGTGGAAGGACCCGATTTTGCTGCACTTTTTAAAACCCGTCCCGCCTTAAAAGATTCTATCGCCATTCATGCTGAAGGGCATGTGGAGGCGGAACTTCAACAGTTGCTCAGCGAAACACTTAATGAAAATAGCGGTTATTCCGGCTCGGCCAGCCGCTTTGCCGCCAAAGTGCAAAAACGTCTTAAAGAAACGGAAATCCTTTAGCCGTTCAGGTTTTTTTCGTCAGTTCCTGCTCCACAACATCCTTACGGGAAAGTTTGCCGATCATCGTCTTTGGCAACGGCTCGGTCCGGAACTCTATACGCCGCGGGATTTCCATCGGGGAAAGCTTGTCCTCGAGAAACACCTTCAGATCCTCAGCGGTAAGCTCGCGTCCTTCGCGCAGCTTAATCCAAGCCTTAACTATCTCTCCGCGCTGTTTATCGGGCAATCCGGCCACAATACACTCCTCAACGTTAGGATGTTTATAAATAGCCTCTTCTATGTTTCGTGGATACACATTATAGCCGTTGGTAATAATCATATCCTTGATACGATCAACAATAAAAACGTAACCGCGCTCGTCCATAACCGCAATATCGCCTGTATGCAAACGCCCGCCTTCGCGCAGCATATCGCCCGTGGCCTCCGGATTGTTCCAGTATCCGGCCATCACCTGGGGGCCGCGCACGCAGAGCTCTCCGCGCTCGCCCGTGGCCACGTGGGTTTTATGATCCGCAGGGTCAATAAGCTCCACCACCGTGCCAGGCAAGGGTAAACCGATGGAACCCGCAACATTTTCTCCTTTAAGAGGATTGACGCACACCACGGGCGAAGACTCGCTTAAACCGTAACCTTCCACAACCACACAGCCGGTTTTTTCTTCAAAAGCCTTTTTCACTTCAGTGGGGAGCGGCGCGCCTCCTGAAATACAGTAAAGCAGGGATGAAAGGTCGTACTTACGGGCCTTGGGAGAATTGTTTATAGCGCTGTAAATCGCAGGAACAGCCGGAAAATAATGCGGTTTTTTCTTATGAATGACCTTCAGCGTATCTTTCAGGTCAAAACGCGGCAAAGCGATGATTTCAAAAGCCGCCAGCACACTCAAATTCATAATGGCCGTCATCGCGAAAACATGAAAAAACGGCAAGACACCGAGCATTCTTTGCTGCCCTGGCTTAGCATCGAAAAGCCAGCTCAAACACTGCACAGCATTGGCGTAAACGTTATAATGTGTAAGCATGGCCCCCTTGGGCACTCCGGTCGTACCGCCGGTATATTGCAGCAAAGCCACGTCTTTTCGCGGATCAATTTTAACCTTATCAGGGTTTCCATCATTATCCAGCAGCACGTCCATTTGAAAAATACGTTTATTACGCTTTACTTTGGCGATCTCTTTTCTTTTGAAAAACTTAAACAATTTATCTTTAGGGAAAGGAAGAATATCAGTAAAACGCGCAACAATTATTTTACTAAGACGCGTTGCATGCAGCATTTTCTCCATCTTGCCGTACAATATTTCAAGATCAAACGTGATCATGATATCCGTTTCGCTGTCCTCTATCTGGTGCGCCAGTTCAGTGGAAGCGTATAGCGGATTGAAGTGCACAACCGTACCCCCGGCTTTCAAGATTGCGTAATATGAAATCAAAAATATTGGTGAGTTGGGCAAAAAAATGCCAACCTTCTGCCCTTTGCAAACACCCATGGATTGCAATCCTTTGGCCAGCCTATTGCTCAGATCGAAAATCTCCCGCCAGGTGTATTTGCGCCCCAAAAAGTCGAATGCCGGAGAATCGGGATATTTTTTTGCCGTATCATCCAGCATAAAAAAAACAGGCCGGGCAGGAATTTTTTTATGCCAATTCACTTCCCCAGGATAGTTTTTCAACCAAGGGTAATCTTTTTTGCTATCATGATCATCCATAGGTACTCACTATAATATCTTAAGATCAAACACAGCGCCGTGTTTCCCATTATAGTACATAAATGGTGCGAAGGCAGCGCCTATATTTTAAAAATCAAACGCATAAAAAATGCATCTTTTTTGAAATTGATGTGGATTTAACGCAATATTTGGGGCAATATTGTTAATATTTCTTCGCATTTCTGCGTTAACTTCCACTGTGTACTTATCATTATTGAGTTTAAATACGTGTAAAAGGTGTGTTCGGTTTTGCAGGACAATCAAAAACAGCCGCAATCAGAGGCGGAATTACAACCGGTCAAGATGAATCTCAAGTGGTTCAACGGCACCAAGGGGTTTGGTTTTGTTGTGCCTGAAGATGGGAGCTACGATGCCTTCCTTCATATTACTACACTGCAGCAAATTGGCGTGCACGGCATTGGCGAAGGCGCCATACTAATCTGTACCATTTACGATGGACCCAAAGGCAAGCAGGTCAAGGAAGTTCTGGAAATAATCGATAGCGGCGCAATTACCACTATGCCGGAAGCTAACAGCGAAGACGGCACATTTACCATGGGTGGCCTTGTAAAGTGGTACAAACCCGATAAGGGCTTTGGTTTCATCATTCCCGATGACGGTATGAAGGACGTGTTTGTGCACAAAAGCTGTCTGGATGCCTTGGAAATTGAAGAGTTACGCGCGGGACAACGCGTTCGCGTCACATTAAAATCTGTCGACAAAGGACGCGAAGCGGTGAAAATCGAACTTATCAATCCTGAAAACTAGATATACCGACCATTTTTTGCTGCATGTCGGTAAACGTTACCGGCTAAAGCGATCTTTTAGCTTACCCCAGAAACGCGCAGCATTTTCTCTCACCATCAGAGCACATGGCGTTACCACCAGAGTCAGAACAGTTGAAAAGCTCAGACCGAAGACAATCGCTGTAGAGAGCTGAACCCACCATTGCGTTGAAGGCGCTCCCACACTTACCTCTCTCGCAACAAAATCAATATTCATCTGCAGAACCATCGGCAAAAGACCAACCACCGTCGTCACAGTAGTCAGCATAACGGGGCGCAATCTTTGCGCGCCTGTGCGCAACACAATTTCACGTACACTCATCTTACCACCGTGTTCCACCCGCATTTGATCAAATGTGTCAATCAGAACAATATTATTGTTCACGATAATGCCGGCCAGGGCGATCACTCCGACACCGCTCATGACAATGCCGAAAGGCTGGCCCGTTACTATCAGACCGATCATAACCCCAATTGTAGACATAATGACTGCCGTCAATATCAGGAATGAACTATAAAAACTGTTAAATTGAGTTACCAGGATAATCGCCATCATAAACAATGCGATCAAAAACGCTTTCACAAGAAAACTCTGGGCATTACGCTGATCTTCATCCTCCCCCTTGAAGTTGATTTCTATATCGGAATCAAATTCATCGCGGTTTTTTAAAAGCCACTCCTTAACCTCATCAATCTTGGCGGAAACATTCACTCCCGGCGGCACATCGGCCTTTACCGTGATAATACGTTTCTGATTAGAACGATTAATAATACCTACAGCCGGTTCGGCGCGGCGGCGAACGAAATTGCTGATGGGCACCGATCCCTGCCCGGTTTCTATGCGCACCTGATCAAGCTGGTCAAGTGTACGGTTTTCCCTGCCATGACGCACGACGATGTCGATTTCATCATCACTGTCGTCAGGCCTATACTCCGCCACGGTCAGACCGTTGGTTACCATACGGATATAATTTCCTATCGCGGTAATATTCAGACCGAATTTAGATGCCTGAGCACGATCAACATCCATTTCCCAGTCAATACCGGGAAGCGGACGGCTGTCTTCGACATCACGAAAACCGCCTATTTCATCCAGCGCATTCCGCACCTGTTGCGCCGCCCTATCCAATTTTTCAGGAAAACGTGAACCAAGCTCGACCTGCACGGCCTTGCCTGTTGGCGGCCCGCCCTCCTGCTTCTGGGTTTCCACGTATATTCCGGGCATATCCGCAGTCATGGCACGGATTTTATCCAAAATCTGGTCCGCAGTAGGCCGCTGGTCCCAATCCTTGAACTGCATCTGAATCTGGCCTATCACATCTTCCGCCAATTCCGAACCCTGCTGCGCGGACTTTCCCGAACGTGTATAGAAGGACTCCACCCCCTTCACGGTCAGTACCCGGTCTTCAACCTCCCGCACCAGCGCATCTTTTTCGAATACCGAGAGATTGCCGCGCGCGTGTATAAGCACGGTGGCGACCTCAGGCTCAATATCGGGGAAAAATTCCACGCCCTTGCCAAATTTTCCATAGGCAATTTGTACCCCGACCAACATCATGACCGCCGCTACCAAAACCAGCCCAGGGATTTTCAGAGCTTTCTTCAAAACGGAAAGGTAAAAACCTGTAAACCCTTTGATTTCATCCAGATTTCCGGTTTCAGCAAGGCTGAGTTCCTTCATGGCCGCGGCATCTCCTGCAGCACCCGGTTTGCCGAAAATCGCGCCCATAACTGGTACAAAAATCAACGCCATCAAAAGAGAGGCCGACAATACCGCAATCAGGGTAATGGGCATGTATTTCATGAATTCGCCAACAATATCCGGCCAGAACAGCAATGGAGCAAAGGCCGCCAATGTCGTTGCGGTAGAAGCGATAATAGGCCATGACATACGTTTGGCGGCAATAGCATAGGCTTCGCGCTTGTGAAACCCTTCCGCCATTTTACGGTCCGCCAGTTCGGTCACAACAATCGCGCCGTCCACCAGCATTCCTACCGATAAAATCAGGGCAAAAAGTACCACCACGTTTACTGTCAGCCCTACGGAATAAAGAAACAATATCCCGGTCAGGAAAGCACCGGGAATGGCAATACCCACCAGCGCGGCGGAGCGAAGACCCAGCGAAAAAACCACCACGATCATAACAAGCAAAATCGCGCTGATTACATTGTTTTGAAGATCGAGAAGCATGGTTTTGATATTCTCGGATTCATCCTGTGTGAACGTTACCTCCACTCCGGCAGGCCAGAAGGCTTTTTCCTCGTTCACCGTTTTACGAACCGCGTCGATGGTATCGATAATATTCTCGCCTGAACGCTTAACTATTTCCAGCGCCACAGCACGTTCACCATTAAGACGCGCAAAATTCTCAGGGTCCTTAAATGTACGCCGTATCTCGGCGATATCACCCACGGTAACGACAGAATCATCACTGACGCGCAGCGGCATTTCCATCAGGTCAAAAACGTTTTCAAACAGTCCCGGAACTTCAATGGCAAAACGTCCCGCCCCGGTATCAAGGTTCCCTGCGGCGACAAGACGGTTGGAAAGATCAAAAAACTGCAAAAGTTCCATGCCTTCAAGGCCGTAGCTCTCCAAGAGCTGAGGATCGACAATAATTTCCACGAGTTCTTCCCGGTCACCGGCTATCCCGGCCTCTAACACCGAAGGGATCGCCTCAAGCTTGTCCTGAAGCTGGCGCGCCAGTTTTAATAAGGTGCGCTCAGGCACATCACCCGACAGCGTAACAACCAGAACCGGAAAAAGGCTGAAATTAACCTCCGTAACTTTCGGTTCATCAACATCCTCAGGCAAATCGGGGCGAACCTGGTCGACTGCTTTTTGGACGTCGTCCATGGCCTTATCCTTGTTAAATCCGGCCTGAAATTCGAGAAGGACATACCCGCCGCCCTGATAACCGGACGATTTCATCTCCTTGACACCTTCTATCGATGTCAGTTCCTGCTCCACCGGACGCAGAAGCAGGCGCTCTGCATCCGTTGGTGAAATACCCTCAAGATGCATGGAAATATATATCTGTGGAATATCGATATCCGGTGATGATTCCTTGGGAATGCTGATATACGCATAAGTTCCCGTGATCAGCAAGAGAACAAGAATGGAAATAACCATGCGGCTGCGACTGATGGCCGCATCGATGATCGGTGCCATCATAGCGACCCGTCCCTGGCGGATTCAACCGCTTTTACCTTCTGGCCCGGCACAACAAAATCCTGCCCCACGGTGATAATCCTGACCGTGTCTGGCAAACCGCCAACATACATAAACTCCGCTTTATCGGATAAAATTGTTACGGGAAGAAATTCCACGCTGTTTTCATCATTCACGATTTTAACACCGACTCTTCCCTCTTCATCCAGCGCCAGAATGGCAGGAGAAATTTTATGTGCCGGACTGGAAGCCACAGGAATTTCAAGACGTGTGGTCAGGCCATCCTTAATTCTGTAATCAGGGTTAGGCGCAGAAACATCAACACGGAACGTCCGGGTCTGCTCATCCGCAGCAGGGGCTATAAAGGAAACCTCTCCTTCAATATCCTGCCCCCCCAGCGATTTACCGTGCGCGGGCGCTCCCATTTCGACGTTGCCAATCTCCCGCTCAGAGACATAGCTGCTGATTTCTATAGGATCAAGATCAACTATAGTGAAGAGAGCCGCTCCTTCAGAAAGAAAATCACCGATTTCTATATCCTGCTCGTAAATCACACCGTCAAAAGGAGCCGTAATCGTGGTGTTAGCCAGATCCACCTCCGCAGTTTTCATGGCAGCACGGGCAGTTTCCAAATCGGCCTTAGCCTGCGCCAGCCGCACGCGTGAATTAAATCCCTTGTTCTGCAGCTGCTCCGCCGCATTGTATTCGATTTCTCGCTGCGCAACACGTTCACGTGCTTCTTTCACACGGGCGCTTCGATCGCGAATATCAAGCCTTGCCAGAACATCCCCCCTGCCGACACGTGCGCCCTTTTCCTTAAGGATTTCCACGACCTGTCCGCTTATTTCCGCTTTCAATGTCACAATGCGCGAGGCCTGGGTACGTCCCGTCACAACAACCCGGCCGTTATAGTCCTCCGCATGGGATTCATAAACCCTGACCTCCATCACTTTCGAAGCACCGGATCCTTTTGTCGCCTGCATGGGTTGATCTGCCTGCTCCGGGGTCGCTTCACTATTGCCCATAATAATGCCCGATAAAATCCAGGCCAAAGCACAAAGCGCTATGATAATCGCTATAACACGTGAAAATTTCATTCGCTTTCGTCCGTTATCCAAATAACCGCTTTAATGTAATCGTTTTAGAGACTTTCATCATAACCTGCCATATCTGCCATTAAATAAAAAACCGCCGGAAGATTTTTCCAGCGGTTTTAACCATAAATTTTAATCCTTTACTGGCTGACGGCTTTCTTGATTTCGCGCTCTTCCTGCTCGTGCATATCAGATGCACGCGCCTTTTCCTCGAAATCTTCCGCCTTAAGTACCTTGTTACGGGTAGCCGCCTGATAGGCCATTTTGGCATGTTCAGCACAGTAAGGCAGCCCCGCAATAACATGATCGCCACAAAAACCGAAATCTTCGTCACGCGGATCGCCCAAAGGCCAGCGACACATGCTGGGCTTAAGAGCCATAAGCTTAACACGGTTACGGTTGCAATCTGTTTCCACAGCAACATAAGGTGCAGCGGCAACTTTGGTTTCAATTTTTTTATCGGGAACTGATTTGTTAGCAGGAACCTGCTTCTTGTTTTGCTGGATGGGAGAAACACGGTTTGAAAGTTTAAGGCGGTGCGCCTTGCCAATCACGGCGTTACGAGTAACCCCCCCGAGTTCACCAGCGATTTCGGCCGCCGTTTTGCCTTCGCCCCAGAGTTTCTTTAGCAGGGCCACGCGATCATCTGTCCAACTCATATTTTCTTATCTCCCCAGTAGAGTAAAAAGCAGGTCAACCGCCTGATTTTTAACAAAAAATTTAACACGTATGTCTTTGGAGTTTTTACTCTAGCAGGGAGACAACCCGCCGCCAAGATAAAGCTGTAAAAAATTTTCTTTATCCACAAAAACGGGGAGCAAAAAATCACCCTCTGAAATCAAGTCCTATTGCTCTGTAAAACTCCACCTTTTCCGGCCAGTTCTCCTGCACCTTCACAAATAGCTTGAGGTGGACGCGGCGCTCAAGAATCTCTTCAAGCTCCCGGCGGGCTTCCTGCCCGATTTCCTTGATGCGGCTACCTCCCTTACCCAAAACGATAGCCTTCTGGCTGGGACGCTGCACATACACAAGCTGTGTGATTTTCAAATCGCCGTTGTCAAACTCTTCCCAGCTCTCGGTTTCCACCAGCGCGGCATGAGGCAGTTCCTGATGCAGCTTTTGAAAAATCTTCTCGCGGGTAAGCTCGGCGGCAAACAGGCGCATCGGCATATCGCTGACCTGATCTTCGGGAAAGGCCCACGGCCCTTCGGGCATTTCGCGGGCCAGTGCGTGCATAAGATCATCCACGCCCGCTCCCTTGAGACCGGAAACCATAAAGGTTGCCTCATACGGAAATTCTTCATTCATTTCCTGCGCCAGCTTCAGCAACGAGGGCTTGTTCGCATTGTCGACCTTGTTCAAGACTAAAATAACATTCCTGCGACCCTGCAGCCGATCCATAATCAGGCGGTTTTCCTTTACAGGATTTTTATAAGCACTATCGACAAGGTGGATAATTTTATCGGCACCCTCAATGCCATCCCATGCCGCACCGACCATGGCGCGCTCAAGCGTTTTTTGGGGCGTAAAGACCCCCGGCGTGTCAATCATGACGATCTGTGAAGAACCGTCCAGAACGATCCCCAGAACGCGCGCACGTGTTGTTTGCACCCGGCGTGAGACAATGGACACTTTGGATCCTACCATACGGTTAACAAGAGTGGATTTTCCGGCATTAGGCAGGCCGAGAACACAGACGAAACCGCAACGCGTCTTTTCACCTTGTTGCCCGCTCATAGCACGCCGCTTTTCTTAAGCTGATCCAACATTAAAAGTGCTGCAACCTTCTCTGCCTCCTGCCGTGAATGCCCTTCAGCAATTACAACAGGATAACCTTTTATACTAAGCTTCACTTCAAAAACCGGTGCATGGTCAGGACCGCTTTGCCCTACAATTTCATAAACCGGCAAGGAAAGGCCGGCCCCCTGCATCCATTCCTGCAGCGCCGTTTTGGGGTGTTGCGGCGGTTTTTTCATCGTATAAAAATCATCCTGAAAAAGTTTAGTCACAAATTCAGAACAAACATCAAATCCGGCATCAATATACAGCGCACCCAACATCGCTTCGAACACATCGGCGAGAATATGATCGTTATCTGCACCGCCAGCGATGCGCTCTGCCTCGGAAAACTGGATATAAGCGCCAAGGTTTATTTTTGCCGCAATTTTAGCAAGAAGAGATCCCTGCACCAAGGCTGCCAGACGTTTTGCCAGATCACCTTCTTTTTCATTTGGAAACTTTTCATACAGACTTTGAGCTACGATTAGCCCCAGAACGCGGTCACCCAGAAATTCCAGGCGCTCGTAATTCTTTCCCTGTCCCGTACTGGAATGTGTGAGCGCCGTGCCAATCAGTGTTTTATCTTTGAAATTATGCCCGATTATCTTTTCCAGAGTTTCAAGCGGAAGTGTGCTCATCAACCAGACCTTCACTATTGGTTTTCGTGCATTCGCACCGGTTCAAGACTTTTAAAAAAACGGTCATAGCGGATGCTCCAAGGCCATTTCCAGATTTCAAAAAGATCGGCATAGCCATTGGTTGAAAAGAAAAGAAAATCGGCACGACCTATAATATTCTCAAACGGCACATATCCCACACTAGAGAGCACACGGCTATCCTGAGAGTTATCACGATTATCGCCCATCATAAAATAATGCCCCGGCGGCACGGTATAAACGTCCGTGTTATCCAAGTGCATGTCGTCACCCTCTTCATAAATGCGGTGAATAACGCCGCCGGGAAGAGTTTCCAGATAGCCCATCATCGGTACCGCTCCGCGGCCCGCAACATCAACCCGTTCTATGCCCGTGGGTTCACGCGGAATCAATTCGCCATTGATGTAAAGCCGTCCTTCCCTCACCTGAACCGTATCGCCCGGCAGGCCAATGACGCGTTTGATATAATCAATATGCGTATTACTGGGAAGCTTGAATACCACGATATCGCCGCGTTCAGGCGGCTTGGCAAAAATACGTCCCTCGATCGGAGCCAGACTGAACGGAAAGGAATGACGGCTATAGCCATAGGCCGGTTTATAAACGAACAGGTAATCTCCAACCAGCAGAGTCGGTTTCATAGAACCAGAGGGAATGTTAAAAGGCTCATATAAAAAGGTGCGAATTAAAAGCGCCAGGATCACCGCAATCAGCGCCGTTTTAAAAAATTCCGCCAGCTCCTCCTTTGCATTCAAAGGCACTTCACCGGATTTTGCCGCGTTCTTTCTGGCTTTTTTATCTTGGATGCTCTGACTCATTAAATGGTTTTTACAGGATTGGAAACTTGTTGGCCAGCATTATAAAGCAACAGCCTCAATAATCACTTGCGCCTGCGCCAAAGGCGGCTCATCCGTGAGGGTCAGATAGATTTTCGCCTGCATGTTGTCCGGTGTCATCTCGCGAAGACGCGCGAGCGCGCCGCCCGTAAGAACCAGCGATGGCGCGCCGCTTTCGTTATTTGTAACGCCGATATCCTTCATAAACACGCCGCTTGAAAACCCGGTGCCCAGCGCCTTGGAACAGGCTTCCTTGGCGGCAAAACGCTTTGCATAAGTGGCAATATGTGTTCCGGCTCCGCGACGGCGTTCGGCCTTAGTAATTTCCTCCGGTGTAAAACAGCGCTGTATGAAACGCTTCTCATAACGGTCCATAACCTTTTCTACGCGCCTTATATCAATAAGATCCGATCCGATGGCAATAATCATTTCTTCTGCCCCGTAACCTCTTTTGCCACTTTATGCACACGGTGCAAACGCAGTGTTTCCCTGGCTTTTTCCTGGGCTACGCGGGCCGCAGTGATCAGAGATTTAAAGAACCAGTAAGAAGGAAACCAGCTAATCACCGCCAAAATGTATCCACCCAACATCCACGGCCAGAACACGCCGGTAAACTGGGTTTTAAAAATATCCCATACATCGTTAGCATCAATATGAGCCGGCATGCCCGTCAGCCCCTCCATTCCGAATGCTTTTAATATATGGGCACCTAGCTCATAGCTGATCCACCATATAAAAGGGAAGGTCGTCGGATTACCCACCACCGTCCCCAGAAACGAGGCCAGCATATTGGCGCGAAAGATATAGCAAAGGATTACGCATTGAATAAAATGTGTACCAATCAACGGTGAAAAGGAAATAGCCACCCCAATTGCCAGTCCCGATGCAATCCGGTGGGGGCTATCCTTAAGGCGGATAATTCTATGCTTAAGGTAGGTAAAGGCCCTCTGCCACCCCATGGATGGCCAGAGCGATTCCTTTATTTTCCTGAAAACCCCTTGTGATTTGCGCCTTTTAAACAACATGTGTGGGTAAAACTTCCTTATTTTTGTTTTCTTTACACCAATAAAACGGGAATATAAAGCTATGGATATACTTGATCATATAGCGGTTGTGCCTAACTTTCCCAAGCCCGGAATCAATTTTTACGATATCCAGTCACTGATGATAAAACCCGCCATATGGGTACAGATTATCGAAGATATGAGCAGAAAGGCCGCTCTCTATAATCCTGATATTGTTTTGGGCATTGAATCGCGGGGTTTCCTGACCGGCCTGCCTGTCGCGCAAAGCCTGAACATTCCCTTTGGCATGATCCGCAAAAAAGGAAAACTCCCCGGTGAAGTACTTTCCCAAACCTATGACCTGGAATACGGCAGTGATTGTATCGAAATCCAGAAAAATATTATCCGCCCCGGTGCAAAATTCCTGATTGTGGACGACCTTCTGGCAACCGGTGGCACTATGGCGGCCAGCGGCGATCTTATTCGTAACGCCGGAGGAAAAGTTGCCGGAGGACTGGTACTTATTGAGCTCACTGAACTGTGCGGGCGGAACAGGCTGGATTTCCCCTTTGAAGCGCTTGCCGCCGCGCCGCTGGACCCTAAATAGGCTTCTTATTACCGCCCTTTGGCCCTTTCCACGGAAGAAACAATCGGTGTGGCGCGCAGGGCGGCGATCACATCATTCAGATGCTTGATATCATTTACATAGATATCAAGGCTCATATCCCAGAAATCAACCGAACGGCTGGTAATTTTCAGATTGGTGATATTGCCGCCGCTCTTAGCGATAACGGTGGAAAGCGTGCCCAGCGAGCCGGGTTCGTTCTGCACCACGACATTCAAACGGCCCACGTGGGATTCCGGCGTATCGGGCCCATCGCCCCATGAAACGTCAAGCCAGCGCTCGGGCGTATCTGCAAATGTCTCCAGCGTTTCGCAATCAATCGTATGGATGGTCACGCCCTTACCCGTCGTCACAATCCCGACAATCCGGTCGCCGGGCAGCGGGTGGCAACAGCGTGCGAAATGCATCGCCATACCGGGAATAAGCCCCTTGATGGGCATGGGCGCATCGCCATCCATAGGCTTGCGCACCATCGCCGCCGCATCCATATCCGCAGACGGGCGCTTGGCAACCTCTGTTTTATGAGCGGGAAATATCAGCTTGAACACATCGCGTGCCACCGTAATGCCGGAGCCGATATTGGCGTAAACGTCCTCGTTTTCCTGCAACTTAAGCTGCTTAAGAATACCGGTCACGGCTTTTTCGGTAAATTCATAGCCTTCCTGCCGGAAAATCTTCTGGAGCATCGCCCGGCCCAGCGTGACATATTCGCCGCGCTGCTGATTGCGGACAAATTTCCGAATATGCGAGCGGGCCTTGCCCGTGACCACGAAGCGCTCCCATGTCGGAGACGGGTTTTGCGTCTTAGCGGTGATGATTTCCACCTGATCACCGTTGGCCAGTACGGAGTTAAGCGGGGCAATGCGCCCGTTTACCTTCGCCCCGACGCAGCGGTCGCCGATATCCGAGTGAATACCGTAGGCGAAGTCGATCGGCGTCGCGCCGTTGGGCAGCTCGATCAGGTCACCCTTGGGCGAAAAGACGAACACCTTGTCCTGAAACAGCTCAAGTTTCGTGTGCTCCCAGAAATCCTCGGGCCGCTGTTCCTGCTCCAGGATTTCGAGAAGCTCGCGCAGCCAGCGGTATTTCTTCACATCCTTCAGGCTGGGCATTTTACCGTCTTTATAAGACCAGTGCGCGGCAACGCCCATATCAGCCTCATAGTGCATTTCACGGGTACGGATCTGAATCTCGATCCTCTGGCGCGAAGGCCCCATTACAGTTGTATGGATGGAACGGTAGCCGTTGGGCTTTGGCGTGGAAATGTAATCCTTGAAACGTCCCGGCACGCTGGGGTAACGGCCATGGATCAGGCCCAGCACGTTATAGCAGGCGGCCACATCGTCCACGACAATCCGGAACGCCATGATATCGGAAAGCTGTTCGAAGGCCACGTTCTTGCGTTGCATCTTTTTCCAGATGGAATAACGGGTTTTTTCCCGGCCCGTCACCTCCGCGTTAATGTCGGCTGCTTTAAGCTGGTCCTTCAATTCGGTAAGAATATTTTCAACAACGACCGTACCTTCCTTACGCAGGAAGGACAGGCGGTTCATAATGCTCTCCCGCGCTTCCGGATTCAGGTAGCAAAAGGCAAGGTCTTCAAGCTCTTCCTTGATCTTGTGAACGCCGATACGCTCGGCCAGTGGCGCATAAATCTCCAGCGTTTCCAGCGCTATGCGCTTGCGTTTTTCCGGTTTTTTAATCCCGTCCAGTGTCCGCATATTGTGAAGGCGGTCGGCCAGCTTCACGAGGAGCACGCGGATATCTTCCGACATGGCCAGCAGCAGCTTGCGGAAATTCTCTGCCTGCTTGCCTTCCAGGGTCTGACTCTCGATCCGCGTCAACTTGGAAACGCCGTTCACCAGCTCCGCTACGTTCTTGCCAAATTTTTTTTCAAGCTCGTCATAGGTGGCTTCGGTATCTTCCAGCGTATCGTGAAGGATCGCCGTTACCAGCGTGTCAGGATCCATCTTCATTTCCGCGAGAATGGAAGCAACCTCAACCGGATGGGTGTAATAGGGCTCCCCCGAAGAGCGCATCTGCCCCTCATGCATTTTTTTGGCATAGTCGATTGCGCCCTCAATCACCGCGGGATTGAATTCGGGGTTATAGCTTTTAATCTGGTTTAAAAGTTGTTCCTGCTGCTTCATATTTTTTCAACGGCCCGGTTATTGCAACTGCAGCCCGCTGCGAGTGTATACACCGATGGGAATGTGTTTTTCCTTCAGATAAATTTCAAACATCGCGTTTTCATCCTGCGATGAAATCTCGTAAACGTAATCGACGAAAGCGGCAATCCGGATTTTTTCATTGTCGGATAACCGCATAAAGGGCCAGCCGACCTCCAGGACGGGCGTACCGTTGCACGCAGAGAGCGAAACACCTAGTTTTCCGAGCATGCGCTCCACAAAATTCCGGTCCGAACACTCAATATACTGGTCGGTGATTATGCCGCTCCGGTAAAAACCTTCCATAACGGGCGTAGGATCACCATTGCTGTCCGCCAGCCAATCCTGCGGACTCCAGTTCATTTCAGCCTGCTCATTTTGCGGGGTTTTAGCGTCCTGAATATAGCGGTTTTGGAAATTCAGGGTATCCCAGTGGCGCTGACCCCAGAATAAATGCGGCCAGGCCTTGGCACCGGCAAATGCCGGAACGGCGGCAAAAATAAAAATATTTAATAAAATCAATAAACTAAAATAAAAAGAACGCATTAAAAGGCCTTTTTCACAATAAGATATTAACGAATTCCATGGTATCATGAAAATGGGTTTAATTGCACCACAGCATATTCATTTTGCTTCATTTTTGCCTTCCCGGCATGAAGTAAAATAGGGCTATACGGGTAAAAATAAACGGTAAGGATCATGAACACGGTAGAAATAGCACTTTCTGGCTTAAAAGCAGCATCCAAAAAGATCGATGCCAGCGCCTCGAACATCGCGAATGTCCAGACCGCAGGCTCGATCACGGGTAACGGCCAAACGCCTTATGCCGCCCTGACCACCGTACAAAACGCCCAGAGCGATCAAAACGGCAATTCACTAGGCGTCAGCAGCTCTATCGTTCAGAAAAACAATCCCTTTTCCGCAGCCTATTCGCCGGATTCTCCGTTCGCCGATGAAAACGGCTTTATAGGTGTTCCCAATGTCGACCTGACGGAAGAAGCGGTCAACCTGAACATCGCGGAAATCAGCTACAAAGCCAATCTGGGCGTGTTAAAAACATCGCAAGAACTTGAAAAAGAAGTGCTCAGCATTTTCGATAAGAAAGTTTAATCGCCTCTTGTGATCCCTCCCTGGATCATCAATACTGAAATCCATGAAATTCGTATTTTTCGGCTATGATTTCATGATTTCCGCCGTGCGCCGCCTTCTGGAGCAGGGGCATGAGCTGCACGGCATCATGACATTTGAATGCGACAACATCTTTAATTTCAATCAAAGAACGATTGCCTTAGCGGAAGAGCTCTCCGTTCCCTATTCGCTGGAGCCCCCTACGCCGGAGGTTCTTGAAGGATTCCTTAAACAGGGTACGGAAGTATTTTTATCCGCCGGCTACCCATTTAAAATTCCGCCCATTCCGGAAGACAGTGCCTATGCCATTAATTTTCATCCTGCCCTTTTACCTAAGGGCCGGGGTTTGATGCCCACCCCTTACATTATCATGAGTCACCCGGAAGCGGCGGGCGTTACCCTTCATAAAATTACAGAAAAACTCGATGCAGGAGATATTCTGTATCAGGAGCCCCTGCCCTTGCACGAGCGTGAAAGCGTTGAAACCCTCTCCGTACGCATCGCCATGCGCAGCGAGGACATCCTTCCTCACGTCATGAAAGATTTGCCGCGATATTGGCAGCAAGCAAAGCCTCAGGACGAAAGTCAGGTGCTTTATTTCCCGCCACCCGATGAAGAATTGCGGATGCTGGATTTTACAGGGCCGGTCACAGAAATAGATAAAAAAGCGCGGGCTTTTGGCCGTTACGGATCGATGGCGCATATTCAGGGTCGTAAATTCGCCGTTTTTCAGTGCGAGGCATGGGAAGAAGAGCATGGCTACCCGCCCGGCAGCGTTGCCTGCCTGACCAACCGGGAAATCGTGATAGCCTGCGCCGACGGTTTTGCCTGCCTTAAGGAATTTCAGGAATTGCCGCCAGAATAAGTATTTTCAATTGCATCCATTAAAAAGCGCTTATAAAGTCGCGCTTAAATTTAGGAAAGAACATCTAATATGTTAGCGAAGCTTAAACATTCTATAGAACGCAAAATTAACAATCAGATCCGTAAGTCGCTGTTCGACTGGCCAATGGATTTTGGCCTGGAAACTGCCGTCATGAATAACGCGTTTGGCGATTATCACGAATTTGGTGTTTTTCAGGGACGTTCTTTCCTGAAAAACGCACTGAACCTGATGCGGCTCCTGCCGCCAGAAGAAGCGGCGAAAATAAAATTCTGGGCTTACGACTCTTTCGAGGGTCTGCCCGAGACAAAAGACAAATACGCTCCGGCTCATTTCAAAAAGGGCGCCTACGCCGCCGCCGAAGAGCTGTTCCTTCATAACGTAACGGCAGCGGGGGTTCCCCGTGAGCGCATTGAAACGGTAAAGGGCTTTTACGACAAGACATTAACGCCGGAACTGGCAAAAAATATTTTTGAAAAACGCAAGATCGCGATGACCTATATCGATTGCGATATCTATGAATCCGCCAAGCCTATTTTCGAATTTATCACCGAAGGACTGCAGGTAGGATCGGTTATTGTGATTGACGACTGGGTGCGTCACCACACACACCCCAATCACGGCATGCAGCGCGCTTATTTTGAATGGCTTAAAAAGCACCCCAATATCAAGATGAATCAGGTTGCGTTGTCCAAGCGCATTTGTTTCGTAGTGTATGAAGTTTAGCGCTTATTTCTTGTAAGCCAAAATCCAAACGTGGGAACTTAGCCCTTCCGCGGCAAGAAATTTCTGGAATTTAGCCAGCGTCTCTTCATTTTTTGATAAAAGCAGCTGCTCAAAGCGGCTGATATTATCCGGAACAACCCCGCGCTGTATGCTTTTACAGACAATTTCCACGTCCAAACGGCCCGGAGTAAGAACTTCAACTTTATCAAAACCGGCTTTGGCAAACAAAGTTTCCATACCCTGCTTTGAGAGGAAATTCAGGTGAAACGGCGGCATGATAGCGCGCGATTTATCCCATAAAAGCTGTATATCAAAACCATCGGCACCAAGGCAGGTGATAACAGCCATACCCCCGGGCGATGTTACATCACATAGTGCCTTGGCAAATTTGAGAGGGTTTTGAACATGCTCAAAAACTTCAAAGCACGTAACAAGATCGCCCTGCGCCCCTTCCTTTCCGGCGGCGTTTTCAACAAAATCCTCGTATACAGTTATATTTCGAACTCGGCATTTTTCCGCTGCCGCCTGCCCCGGCTCGATTGCCACCAGAGCCGCCTCAGGATATTTTTCGCTCAGCGCACTTAAAAATGCCCCGCCGGAGGCCCCGACATCCAGCGCTCGTTTAGGCACCCTGTTACGTTCAATCAAAAGTTTTTCTATGCGCTCCAGATTAGGGCGCAGGATAGATTGCTCGCGTTTTTCTCCCGTTTGACGAAGAATCGTATCCAGCCAGTATTTCTGAGATTTCGACTGCGCATAGTAACGCAAAAGCTCCGCCGGATTAGGGCGCGGGGATGCGTAAAGTGTCCCGCAATTTTTACATTGCCCGTATTCAAAACTGAACTTTTCAAATCCGTTTCCTGCTCCGGGCTCTCCACAGGCAGGACAAGGAATCGCTACAAACTGGCTTCGATCAAAAAAACCTTCTGCATCGGCTGCCGCCAAACGTAAAAATTCAGAAAAAAGATCATCAGGCCGGATTTCTTCTTCCTTAATCACGGTAGCAGTCTGTACGGCCGCATTGGTCATGATGCTTTTTTCTGTTTCTGCTGTTCGGCGTTTTCGTGAAACTCGGCAATGCAATCCAGCAGCCCCTGCCCCAGATCAATATGATCATTGCCCGCGAGCTTCAGGCCGAGTTTCGGACTGTAATTATACGGCGTCATCACATAATGCCCTTGCAGGTTCTGTTCCCCAAATTTCAGATTCGGTTTATTCGGCAGCATCTCGGCGATCATACGCATCAGGTCGGCGACGCGCAGACGCTCATTGCCCGTCAGCACCACGTGGCGGTTGGCGTATTTTTCATCGAGAATATCGACGGAAAGCTTCGCCGCATCGGCAACGTGGATATATTCGCGCATGGCATCGGGGTCACCGTTATAGGTAATCTCGCCATTTTCCAGCGCGGATTTAATCAGCTTATAAATGCCGTTTTCCGGCCCCGCACGGCGCCCGTAAAGCGACCCGTAACGCAGGATCGTATAAGGCAGATTAAACTGCTCCTGATAAAGTTCGATAAACCCTTCGCAAGCTTGCTTGCTGGCACGGTAAAACCCGCCAGAATTGGAATAAACGTAGACGGTGCTGGCAAAAATAAAACGTTTAATTCCCGCGTTCCGGGCTGCTTCCAAAACACCCAGCGTACCTAGAATATTTACTTCCGCCGTCCGGTAAGGGTCCTTCCCCGCGTCGCCGATATCGGCAATACCCGCCAGATGATACACGTAATCACATCCCTTTAGCGCTTTTTCCAGTGCCGCGCGGTCGGTGATATCGCCAATCACCATTTCCTGCTCCGGCAGTTTATAAGGGGATTCCTCGCGATCAAAAATCCGCACTTTATATCCCGCGCGAGTGAGCGCATTGGCCGTATGCGAACCCAGAAAACCGCTCCCACCCGTCAGTAAAACTTTTCCTTTATCAGCCATGCGCCCGCTCCCGTTTCTCATCAAAACCGTTTAAAGCCTCCAGTAAATTCCGCGCGGCTTCGGCCTCCTGCTGCGCGCGCGTTTCCTTGGCATAGGACCCGGTATGGGCCGAAAGCACAACATTGGAAAGCTGGGCCAGTGGCCCGTTATAAGGCTCTTCCTTATACACATCCAGCGCTGCACCCGCCAATTGTCCGTTAAGCACGGCAGAGGCCAGCGCCTCTTCATCCACCAGTTCGCCGCGCGCGGTATTCACAAAATACGACCCTTTTTTCATTTTCTGCAGGAACGCGGCATCCACCATATTGCGCGTTTGCTCATTGGCGGGCATATGCAGACTGATAATATCGCTGCGCGCCAGCAGGACGTCCAGGGGCAAAGATTCGCCAAGGTCACTTTGCTGAACGAAAGGATCATAAAACAGGATTTCACAACCAAACGCTTTTAAATGGCCGGCAACCAGCTTACCGATACGGCCAAAACCGACCAGCCCGACGGCCTGCTCACTTAAAAGACGGCCCATCGGGCGTTCCCACTCCCCGGCGCGAATAGAACGGTCCTGCACCGGGATAGTGCGCAGCAGGCTGAATATCAGGCCGACCGTAAGCTCCGCCACGGCCTTTGCAGGGGCGTCAGGCGTGTTGCAAAGTGCAACTCCACGTTCCTGCGCCGCTTCGTGGTCAACATTATCCATGCCGGTACCGCAGCGGGAGATCACTTTCAAACCCTGCGCCCCCTCTATGACCTTGCGTGTTAGCGGTTCAACACCTGCGATCATGCCGGTGATATCAGGTGTCAGAAGCCCGGAGACTTCTTCTTCGCTCAGGCGGCGTTTATAGGGATTTAAAACAACCTCATACCCGGTCTTTTCAAGAGCCTTTATTTCCGGCGCTTCAAGGTCAAAACTTGATGTGGTAATCAGGATTTTTCCCATTCAAGCCGCCGCTGTTTTTTTGCCATCCAGATAGGCTTTTATAAGGGGGTCGGTGGAAAGGATTTCCTCAGCCGCGCGCAAATCATCGGGTGTATCGACGCTGTACATTGCGCCCTCTATATGCGCCATCTGGACCGGATCGCCGTGCTCAAGGCAACGGTTCAGGTCGATAGATTCTGCGATTTCCAGAGAGGTCGGTGCCAGCTCGTTAAACCGCAGCAGGTATTCCCGCGTAAAAGGAATAATGCAAACCTGTTTTAAGCGGCGGCTGGTCTGGGCCGTTGCGCCGCGGCTGGTTGTCGGTATCGGTTCGCGCGACATGTAAAGCGCGCGATCGTTCTTATCGACGACGACCTTGATTTCATTGGGGTCTTTAAAAGATTCCTCATCCGTAATATCGGCCATCAGGCAAGCAACACCCGCATCGGGCGCGCCTTGAATGGCCTTAACGGAAGCATCAATCATATCCGGCGTTACCAGCGGTTCGTCGCCTTGTACCATCACCACGATATCGATTTTTTTACCTGTCTGCTCTTCGATCTTTGTCATTGCCTCGGCGCAGCGATCAGAACAACGCTCATGCGTATCGGCCGTCATTACGGCTTTGCCGCCGATTGATTCAATATAGTTTTTAATTTCCTCATCGCAGGTCGCCACCCAGCAGTCAGAGAGGCTTTTCGCCATCGCCGTGCGCAGGAAAACATGCCCGATCATCGGCATGCCCATCATCGGCGCCATCGGCTTTCCGGGGAAACGGGAAGACCCCATACGGGCGGGAATAATCGCAACAACGTTCATTATTTTTCTCCTTTGATAGCTTTCAATCCAGCGCGGCACGCGGCATCGATCATGCGCGTGTCTATGCTGTAGGCGATAAAGGTCAGCCCTTTATCTATGGCCTCTTTTAACTTCGCCGCATCGGGTTCTACGATATGAAGCCCGCCGGGTTTACCCATTTCACGGCCTATGGCGTGCATTTCCTCCACGGCGGCTTTAAATTCGAGATTGTCAAAATCACCGGGTTTTCCCAGAGATGCGGAAAGATCGTAAGGGCCGAGCATATAGCCATCAACACCCTCGACGCCAAGAATATTCCGGGCGTTTTTCACCGCGTTAATGTGCTCGATTTGCACAATGCAAACGGCTTCGCTTTCCAGCCAGTTTCTATACTCATCAAAGCCGGGACCGTATTTCTGGGCCCGGGCAAGACCCACGCCGCGCTTGCCGCGCGGAGGGTAATACATGGCATTCACGGCGGCGCGCGCGTCATCGGCACTCTCAACCATCGGGACAATCAGCCCGGAAGCGCCGCTGTCCATGACGCGTTTGATCAGGTTTTCATCGTTATTGGTAAGGCGCACAAGCGCCGGGCACCCAGCGCCATCAATCGCGCGAATAAGGTTTTCCGCTACCTGAATATCGGTCGCCGTATGTTCAAGATCAACGGCAACCCAGTCAAACCCGGCACGGCCCATAATCTCGCCCACCGCCGGGTGACCGATCATAGCCCAGCCGCCGATAACAGGCTCCCCGCTGCGAAGCTTTTGTTTCAAACCACTTATCATCCGCCTTTTTTACACGGCAAATGCATGAATTTCCAGCTTTTCTTTGGATTCGCGCATAAGGGATTCCAGCGGTGTTCCGGGGTGTTTCCCGACCATCACGTCCTTAACCAGCACTGCTTTTGCTGCATCGGACGCAAGCAGGATCAAACGCCGTGTATCCAGAAGCGTCTCAAGGGTCAGGGAAAGCCGTTCATACGGAGGATTGGGAGCCTGCGTTTTTACGATTCCGCGCCCCGGCTGCAACGTGGAACCGGGAAACAGCGAAGCGATATGCGCGTCCATGCCCATACCCAGAACGGTTACCGTGGCAGGAAATTTCAGACGCTCCCAGGCATCAGCATCACAAAGCCAGAGGGGAGCGATGCCCAGCAGTTTTCGGACCTGCCCGGCATTGCTCTCTTCGCTATCCAGCGGCACAGCTCGTTCATCGGTAGTGCTCACAGTCACATCATTCCACGGAATGTCACATTGCGCCAGTTGCTGCATCAGCGCGCGTGGACTTGACCCGCCGGGCAAAATTAATGTGGCATGAGCAAATTCTTTAAGCGCGTCTTTCAGGTCTCCGGCAATCTGCTCCGCTAGAGCATGGGCAAGATCATCCGTATCACTGTAAAAAAATTCAGAAACCATCAACCGCTTCCTGTAGCGCTGTTAAATCTTGAACAAATTTTGTTCCTTCCGGGAAGGGAGATTTATTTCCGGCAGCAACGCGGCCAATAAATTTCACCCCAGCTTCCTTCGCCCCCTTAAAATCACTCATTGTATCACCAATCATAAACGTGCGATCCGCATCGTATCGATAGGTCTCCAGCACCGATTTTATGTTCTGTGCCTTGGAGGCGGGAGAGCCATAAACTCCCCTGAAATATACGCTCATAGAGCGTTTTGAAACAATCCGCTCAAGCTCTTCCTGCGGCGTGGCGGAGGCAACAAAAAGCGGCAAACGGGCGTGATTTTCCTCCAGGAATTTCAGTGCCCCGGCAACCGCAGGGCAGGCCACAACCTGCTCTTCCACGATATCGGAAAAGCGCTGCGCAAGATTTTTTATATCCCCTTCCGTCACGCTGCGCCCTAAAAGCTGTTCCTCGTAGTAACGGATTTTATCGAAACGGGAAACGCCCCCATGGGCCTCGTGATACTCAACCACCTGCTGCTGAAACTCCGGCCCGTGATCGGCATAAAGCGCACCGAAAGCTGTTCCCTTGACGGCCACCGATTCAACCAGCACACCGTCAAAATCGAAAATAATGCTTTGGGGACTCATCGCCTTTACCCGGCTTTACTCTTGGTCTGGGGGCTGCCGAAAACTTCCGCGTATTCCTCACGCGCGCGTTCGAGATCTTCAAACCGCCCGATATCCAGCCAGTATTCGCGGATCGGAAAGACGGCACTCTCCCCGCCGATGGCGCGTATTTTTTCAAACAGGCCGGGCATATCGAAAAATCCCTCGCGCGGCACGAGGTTTAAAACCTCGGGATTGAGCACGTATATCCCGGCATTCACAAAATAACTGTGAGAGGGTTTCTCAATAATCGAGCCGAGCTTGGTGCCGTCATTTTCAACAATTCCGTAGGGAATTTCATGCGTATATTCGCGCACGCACATCGTGGCCATAACCTTGTTTTCATGGTGAAAGCCGACCATATGGGCGAAGTTCACATTGGTCAGCAAATCACCGTTCATCACGATAAGCGGGCCTTTCGGATGTTCAGGAATCAGACTCAAAGACCCGGCGGTGCCCCTTGGCTCATCTTCCAAAACATACTGGATTTGAGCGCCGAATTCGGAGCCGTCTCCAAAATGATCCCGGATCATATCGGCCTTGTAATTCAGAGAGAAATAAAACTTCGTGAATCCCTGCGCGACAAAGTTCGAAACGATGGTTTCAGCCAGCGGCCTCCCCCCCACAGAAATCATCGGCTTGGGAATATCCTTAGTCAGGGGATGAAGACGCTTGCCTTCTCCGCCAAGCATAAGAAAAACCGTAACCTCGGAAGGATTGGTGGAAACATCTGCAGGCTTTTTCGGTGCCTCATGCTCTTGCCTGTCCAGGAGCACGCGCAGGCGCTCAAGCTCCACCACACGCCCCTGATCGTCAAGCACTGGAACCTGGTAAATTTTTCGCGCGGTCATCAGGTCCATAATCTCTTTCACTGACGCCCCCTCTTTTACAGTGGTAGGGTGCGCATTCATGATCTTTGTGATATTACCCTCCAGCGGAATACCGGCCAGAATGCCGCGGCGGATATCGCCATCGGTGACCGTTCCCAAAAGTTTTTCATCATCATCCACCACGAGAGCGATCTGAAGGGCGGCATTGTCAATAATGCGCATGGCCTCGACAATGGTTTTGCCTTGCTCTACAAACGCATCCTTGAAATTTTTACTGTGTTCGCTCATGCTTTCGCTTTTTTCCGCAAAGTTGGGGTGTCCGCTTCTTCCATTCCAAGATCTTCCAGTATTATATGCTTATAATTACGCGCCGTAAGGCCATCTTTTACATCACCATGAATTTCGTGGGTTGTAAAATGGGCACGCGCCTTTTCAACTTCGGGAGACGGTTGCGGAATCCCTTTTTCAACAGCGTTTTGAACATAGGTTGTCAGACCTTCCAGACTTTCAAACACTTCACAAGATTTGCCGTCATCAAAAATAGTCTCAAGATCCTGACAATACTTAAGAAATCCGGAAACTTTACCGCATTGCATGGAGTGAAACACAATACTTGAACCCGTCATCAGAACAATATCTCCCCATGCAATCAGCTGTGAGGATGGAATTTTATCGGCAATCACAGCGTGGCCAATTTCGCTTTTGGGCATAAAATCGAATTTCATGCCGCGCGTATGCGGCTTTATCGCTAGCGCCACACCTTCCATTGCGCCCAGACGGCGAATGGTTTCCTTCATCAGGTTCGCTTCAACCCCATAGTTCATCTTGGACAACATCAACACCACTTTCACAGGAGCGTCAGGCAGGTTGGGCGCATCAGGTAGAATTTCACTATGGATACGTTTAATCCAGCCGCTATCCATGCGCAAATTTCCACCAACAATAATTTTTTCTTTAGGATAAAGAACGCTACATATCTGTTTATTCAGATCGCTGGGCACAAAAAATCTTTTTGCTTTTGAAGGACGGTAAACACCGCCTTCCTTTTTACCGGAAGGATAGACGTCGAAATAAACGCGATGACCTGTCAGGATTGCATAGGAAACAGCACCTTTTTCAATTAGTCCTAAAACCGCCTGATCGATAACCGCCGCGCGACCCGGCTGAAACAATGCCTCGTCAGTAAAAACAATGTCAGGATTCCAGTTTTGGGCCATCGCCTGCACCCAGTTGGGGGTTTTTCCTAAAAACACAGGTTTTAATACCTTGGCAAGCCCGACATCTAAAGCCTGGAACAGCCGCGCAAAAGGATAAAAGCCGCGCACCAGCGGGTTTTGACGCATATTAAACGCCCAGTCTTTTGTTCTGTAGAGCACCCGTAACCATAGAGGGCAGGCAGGGTCTTCCAATACTGAACCGATCTTCACGCCGTAAGTTTCCTGCATGAAGTCAACCGCCTCATGGATACGCGGATGAGTAATAAAACCGTCACAGGGATAAAACATCACATGCACATCAAAGCGTTTATCAGCGGCAAATTCCGTTATTAACGAGAGCTGGATATCCAGATCGTTATAAGCGCGCATAAAGAAGAATATTTTTTTCAAACCGTCGGTCATAAATTCTTTCCTGTTATTTTTGCGAAACCATAAAAATGGAATCTGTCAGATTTTTTACATCAAGCGGAACGCTTTTTGAATTTTGTTTCTGGATGGTATGCACCGTATGCGCCGTATGATTGATATCAAGACCGCGCCCCTTATGTGCGCCGTAGGCCAGACCAACCACACGATCCAGAATATTTTTAGGCACATAACGGGAAATAAACGCAGAGTTACTCATGGAAACAAAGGCTTTATCCCGGAAGCGTTTTACTTTCTGACGCAATGTTGGTTGTGGGGTGCTGAGCGCGCGAGCAGGCTCCGGTGCAATTTTTTCAAACTCGCGCATAATGCGCTGCACTGCCGTTTCATCAGGGTTTATATGCAACCAGCCCCCTTTTATATCTCTGTCCGTGCCTTTTTCAGACTTGGCTAAAACCGTTTCAAGCTTATCAAGAAAGTCCGCGCGCGTGCGGGCAACATGAGAGAGCGTTAAGGGCACTTCAAGCTCGAACCTGTCCATATAGGTCGGAAGGCTCGGCATGTAAGTCACGGCGGGGCATCCCAGCATTTTCGCCTCGATACTCGTGGTGCTGTTAAAATGGAAAATCGCCGCCGCCCCTATAATCCAGGGTGTAACAGCGCCTTCGTATACCATGTGCATATTGGGAAATTCTGCCAATTTTTCGACCCAGATATCGTGGGCTTCCGACGGATGGGGACGCACGATAAAATGGGTGTCGGGAAAGC
>CAZBNG010000015.1:0-33589 GCA_964493095.1 uncultured Pseudobdellovibrionaceae bacterium | reverse complement strand
ACGCGCTGACGCTGGTTCAAATAGTCCATTTTTGTATCTAATGCTTTTAAAAGCTATATATTTTCGATATTCATTATTTAGAACCTTTTTTTTTTTACCCACTTTGAAAACAGATATGCAGAAAGCGTGCCAATGGACGAAAACGACCGGAACAATCGGGAATTCAAAGAAGAAGAATCCTTAACTCCTTTAAATACAAAGAAAATTCCCACCCGAAAAACTGCAGTCGCTCTTAAAGATGGGACTGAAGATGGCGAGGTTCCACGCATCACTGCCGCCGGCAGGGGAAAAATTGCCGAGAAAATTCTGCAGCTAGCTTTTGAAAATGACATAAAAGTCCGTGAAGACAGTGACTTAGTTGAAATGTTATCTAAAATTGAGTTGGACAGCCCTATTCCATCGGAAGCGTTTATGGCCGTAGCGGAAATTCTGTCCTATGTGTACAAGGCTAACGGACAACCTAATCCCTTTGACTGCCCTGTTATGCATGGTAAAAAAGAAAAATGAACTCTACTGCCACAGAACAATTCGAAAAACGCCTTCACGAGTTGATCGCTTTGGTTCAGTCCACTGAAGCCAGTGTTTTGTCAGGAAAACTTATAAAAACTGATCAGCTTGACCACGAAACGGAGAAACTCTGCGATGAAATCCGCCGCGCCAATCCTGCAACGGCAAAAATGCTAGCTCCTTCTATGGCCTTGCTGATCAGCGCCCTTGACCATCTGGCGCAAAGCCTCACCACTTTCAAAGAAGAAAAACAGAAAGAAGTGAGGCACAAATAAAAAATGAACACCGCCGACTTCTACCAGATTTTGAAACTTATCGCCGCGCTGGTTTTTGTGCTTTCCCTGATGGGCGGTCTGGCATTTTTACTCAAAAAATCAGGAATTACAGGAGCCATGGCATCGTCTTCCGGGCCACGTCGTCTCAAAGTTCTGGAAACGCTGCCTCTCGACGGACGTAGAAAGCTGGTATTATTGCAGCGCGATAATAAACAGCATCTTGTTATTTTGGGCGTTAACGGTGAAACTGTTGTCGAAACGAATATTACAATACCTAAGAATGACGGAAAAAAAAGCGCATAACAAACCCGGCATGATACAGAGCCTTATCAAAGATCAACGCCTCCGTTCGCTGTTGCCATCACTGTTATCACTGTTGATAGCCATCGGGATCACACTTGCATGCAGCACCGCACTGGCGCAAAGCATATCGATCGATTTGGGGCAGGATGGCGACAGCACCGTTACGGGGCGCGTCATTCAAATGGTAATGCTGCTTACCGTTTTGTCTCTTGCCCCGTCCATTTTGATCATGATGACCTGTTTCACCCGAATCGTCGTTGTGCTCTCTTTCCTGCGCACAGCTATCGGTATCCAGCAGACGCCCCCTAATACCGTTATGCTTTCTCTGGCACTGTTTCTTACGTTTTTCATCATGGCCCCAACGATTGAAAGCGCTTACCAAGATGGCATCGTTCCCCTAATCAATGAGGAAATCGATGAAATTGATGCCTTCAAACGCGCGACAGACCCATTTAAAGAATTCATGCTGCAACACACCCGCCCTTCTGACCTCGACCTGTTTGTTGAACTCAGTGAAACGGAAAGACCGCGCAACGTTATGGAGCTGCCGCTTCAGGTCGTCATTCCTTCCTTTATGATTTCCGAATTGCGACGGGCGTTTGAAATTGGCTTTATGTTGTTTTTACCCTTCCTTATTATTGATCTGGTTACCGCCTCTATGCTCATGGCCATGGGTATGATGATGCTGCCGCCAGTTACCGTGTCCCTGCCGTTCAAGATTATTTTCTTCGTGCTTGTGGATGGCTGGCACCTGATTTCAGGAACGCTCATACAAAGCTTTGAGAGCGGTGTTACTGGCCAGTAGCGGCCGCACCGTCTTGTGCTCCCTGAGGTATGTTACCACCGCCGGACGGAGGCACCGGCAGCTCAGCAGGCATTTCGGCTTCATTGTCCTTTCCTGCCACCTTCCTGTAACTGCTCATAAAGTCACTAAACATATCGACTTCAGACGTAATGGATAGCAGCGTTTGCCTATCGGCCAAAGCGGGACTCTGACGTGCACGCGTAACGACCTCAAACATACGTGCTTTGTCTGTGCGGCTCATGGCATCACTATATTTTTCTCGCATGTTGGACAAGCCGATACGATCACTGGCAAGGTTAAGCGCTATGGCGCGGTTAAGCAGCATGGCGGCATGTTCTTCCGAAAGAGGACGGGATAAAGAAAATGCTTCATCGCTTATCACATAATCAAGCGCTTCAGCTGCGTCGTCCCAGTAACCCGCATTCCAGGCTATACTAACTTTTAGCTTATTAACATTGGGCTCCGGCTCCATAGCGTTTAACAACGCCAGCGCCTGATCCGTTTTTCCCTGTTTTGAAAGCGCCCGGGCACGCAAAAGTGTCATTTCAGTAACGCGCGCAGGATTTATATCCTTTACTGGAATCGTGCGCATAATTTGCGCGGCCTTATCCAGAGCCTGAAGAGCTTTGTCAGGTTTCAAATCAAGAAGGCGAATGCCAGCGAGCCGCACCGCTACATTCAGGGCATTAACTCCCTTTAGCCTGTGTTCAACCTGATATTCAAGCAAATCCCCGGCACGACTGAGCAAATCGGCCCGGACCAGATGCTCTGCAAGACGCTCGACCACTCTATCGCCTTTTGCCCCTGTTGGAACCAGTTCACTGAATTGTTCGTATATGGCAACAGCATCCAGAGGAGAGACACCTTCAAGCTTCGGACCGAGATAAAGATCCTCAAACGCACTGGCCATCTCTTTTGTTACCTTCCGGCCCATATCGGTATCCGGCGCGGAAGTAACCGCATCGCGCATGATAGTCAGCCCTTTAACATATTCTTTTTGGTCAAAATAAAGTTTACCAAGCCAATAATTAATCTGAGCTTCAAGTTCATCGCCACGCCAGCTGTAACGAAGCCGCTCAAGCTGGTCTATGGCCTGAAGATTATCAAGCTTACCTTCCTCCATGAGCAACCTTGTCAGCGCAAGTCCCGCTTTGGCTCTATAAAGATCATCGCGTCCTTCGGTAAGCGGCTGCCACAGATTAAATGTGTCTTTAATCTTGCCTCTCTGGCGCGCAGCTTCGCCTTTCAGGTACTGCAACGCGGCATGATAAGAACCTTCAAACCCATTGCCGTAATCTTCTTCCTGATCCTGGTCCTGTCCTTCAACAATCCCCAGAAGTTCTTCCGCATGGTTGACTTTACCGGCACGTAATGCAATTTCCGCGAGCGTTATGCCAACTCTGTCGCGGATCGCTTTGGGATAAGAATAAAGCGGCGCAAATCGCTCCGGCATCACTTCGGCCGCCTGCTCCCAATCGCCCAGGTCGGCGAGAACAAAAGCACGCCAATAATCAATTTCTCCATATTCTTTTAATACCGGGTTTGACAAATCGCGGAAGGCTTCCGCGCTTTTCCAGCTCAGCGCTTTGGCGGCTCCCCGCAATGCGATATATTCCGGAGTTTGCTGGATTTCCGGCATTTCCTGCGCTGCAAATCTCAGAAAACCAAGCGCTTCGCTTCCCCTGACATTAGCCAGATACATTTTTGACAGAAGGATAAGATTTTCAACCTGCTCTACCTGCTTTTGCTGTTTAAGATCGGAAAGAACGGTGTTTTTATTTTTATGGAGCGCCTCCATCCCCCCTTTTCTCCATTCATTAAATTTATAGATCATCCTGATCGGCGCCTGGTATTCCGACTCTTCCTTAACGACATCTCGATTGGCCTTAGCAGAAGCAAGCATCGTGTTGGTCATCAAAGCCAGCCCCTCCGGGCGCGAAATTTCAACACCTTTATCCGTAATCGATATTTGAAGATCGTCTGCTTTCGGACGAATAAGCAGCCCTATAACAGAGGGTAATACATCAAAATCGATAAAATCCTGCCGCTTTGCATTGTACTCAGATGCCACTGTCACAGTCACAATTTTAAAATTTTCTCCCGTAAAAGGGTCTTTAATGTCAATAAGACGGCCCGCGCCCTTAAGAGGGAAAAAAATGCTTCCACTTCGGAGCTGTTTTTCACGCACATCTTTGCGTTCCGGGATAATGGCTTTTCTATCCTGTTTCTTTCCCCCAACAATCACCCGCCACAACAGACCTCTGCCTTCCGCCCGAATATTCAGACCCATGGGCAGTTTCGTACGGAAAACTTTACCTTCCTCAAGGGGCATTTCTTCGAACAGGAACATATTAAGCGCCGTCGGACCGCTAATTTGCGGCTTTAAAAACTCATCGCTTTTCGTTGTAATTAAAAACAAATTCCCTCGATTTTCAAAAGCGCCCATGCCAAATTCCTGCGTGGAAGACAAACTTATCAAGTTAGGCTTCACAGCATTTTCAGGAATCTTAATCTGCGTCTCTTTCACAGCTTCGACTTCCGGCTTTTCCTCCACCACTGCAGGTGATTGAGCGGACATCTGATCAGTGTGCAAGCCCTCCAATTGCTTTTGCATCTCCTGCTTTTCATTTGTTTCGGATGCCGCCGTATCATCAGGCTTTTCGATTTTCTTTTTGTCTTCTTTTGCGGCTGAAGCTTGCGGGGCCGCTTCCTCCGGAACAGATTTCTCCTCTATATTTTTCGGCTCTTCTTTTTTGGATGCCGTTTGCCGCCCTCCCGGAGGATCGTATATATCAAAAACCAGCTTTTGGCCTATTTTGAAATCCCGGATACGGCTGCCCGAGGGAATGTTTATAGTAAAAGTGTTGGGCGTTTTAGCATCAACAGAATAGCCTAGAATGTTTCCTGTCGCCCCATCGGGCATTTGTGAAACATCAAGAACAACATCATTTTGAAAGATGACCGTAAGCTTGCCGTCATCAGAAATATTCTTTTTATAGGGTGCCTTCGCAGCCCCATCCAGAACAATACGCGAGTACTCCTTATGATCACCCGCCCGGACACCAATGTGTTTCTGAGCCCATGCATGCCCGGTTACTCCCAAGCAGGACAGAATAAAAGCCAGAATAAAAAAGGCACATCTCATCATTTAAAATTGCCACAGGCGGCAGTAAAGAACAAGGAATAGAGCGGCATGGAAGCGTTTGTTACACGGGATTTAAACAGTATTCCGAATTTTACGGGTTCGGTATCTTATTTGATATCCATAAAGGATCGTTGCGCTCTCGTATCTTTCAGAATAACAATATCTACACGCCGCGCCAAATCAAGGCGGCGCATTTCATCCATATCGTATGGTAATTCGTCGTAACGCGCACTGGAAAGCCCTTTTACCGTCATATCCCGGGAATACCCCACGTCGCGCAGAACGCCCGCAACGGCCATGGCCCGTGCCAGTGAAAGCTCCCAGTTTGAATTAAAAGGAGTTTCCCCTGATTCAATCAGGCGCGGATCCGCATTCCCCACAATCTCCAAACCGTTACGTATACGTGACAATGCGCCACCCACAGAAAACAATGCCCTCTTACCTTCTTCTGAAATACGTGCGCTGGCTGTATCAAACAATAACGCAGAAGGCATGGAAATAATAAGGCGGTCCCTTTGTTTCAAAATAGTTACATCGGTTAGCATCTCCTCTTTTCCGATCAAATCACGGATCAGAGACTCCAGATAGCCAAGATCAAGCGCTTTGGCATAGTCGAGTTTGTCAATTTCAATGGCATCCTGCGTTCCACTATTTTCAGAAAATGAAAAAAACTGACCAAATTCCTGGTTTACAGCCCCTGTCATTTCCGCCCACTCATCTTCCTTGACGATCGACATCGCATAAAGCAACACAAAGAAAGTAAGCATCAGAGCCACTACGTCTGTAAAGGTAATCAACCAAAGAGCTATTTCTTCTCCTTCTTCATTTTTACGGCGCCTTCGGCGCCCGAAGAGTCTTTCCCGCCTGGCATTGCGCACCGCCGCCTCTTCATCAGCACCCTCTTCATTTTCCGGTTCTTCGCTTTCCGCGTCCATTTATCTTATCCGCCTCCCCGCACACCAACAGGATTAAATGGTTCATATCTTTGGAAATTCAAATCCACATACCCTGCGCTTCCCGAACCCAGACCGGTTGAAACCAGCTTTCTGGGAAGGCCAGCATTCTCCAACACATCCGCCAGCGCGGAAGCTCTGTGAATATAATTGCGGGCTTCATCGGGATTTTCATTAGCGATTTTTGCCGGGTTTTGTCCTGTGCCAACGACAATGTCCATCCGGTATGGAATGTTATCTTGCGTGTCTATTAGAGAAACCAATGTGGGTAAAAGCTCAATATCAGATGATTTCGGTGTCATAATAGCCCGCTCAAAATCATCGAGCTTCATCTTAAGATTCATGGATGTGCCCAAGCGGTTTTTTTGAGCTTTCACTCCCGCTACTTCAGCCGTAAATAATCCCTTTACCTGATCTAGCGCATCCCCCTGTTTGTAAGATTGCTCCTGAGTTTCCCGCGTTGTTGTGCCAAAATCTTCCTTGTCCACAGCTTTCGCGCTAAACACGGCCGCGATACTGCTCATAATAGGCCGGGAACGTTCTTCCTCATAGTCCGACATGGCGTTCAGAATAATAAAGAACGACAGCAACATAATGAACATAGCTAGCGCAAGAAACTGATTGGCCATGGGTTTTCTCCAAAGCAGATTCTAGCAAAAATAATAATGAGAGAACAACGTTTATAAATCAGTCGAATTCTGCAAGAAGCTTATCTATATCGTCCTGCGTCACCGCATGCCCGGGTAGTTGTGGGCCATTCAGCAAGCCATCGTCCCCGCCTCCGGCGGATTCTTTTCCTTCGTCCTCGCTATCGTCCGCTACCACGCCGGCGTGCCCCCCCGCAGCGGCAAGAAGCCTGTTCACCTTTTCTTCGATAGTGCACAAAGTTGTTATCACTTTTGTGATACGTTGCCCCGTAATATCCTGAAAAGAACATGCCTCAAATATTTTCACAACCTCGGCAGCGATAGCATCACCAGCATCACCACCCATTTGCGAGGCTTTTTCCTGTATGACGTCACAAGCATCCATGATGGCACCAGACGCTTCTTCGGTAGCCTCAACAACCGCCCCCAGCTCATCTGTAGCCGTTGGAATATGTTTATGCTTAATATCGCCGGCACCAGTTGCACCGACCTCCTTACGGGTATCCTCTATAACTTTGCGAAGCTCTTTGAGCTCTCCGAAAATCATATCACGAGACACATCCCCGGCATGCTCTACCTTGGAAATCACTGAATTAATAATCTTGATAACTTCATCCCGCTCAAAAGCCTGTTTATGCTCTTCATGATCTATCATTGGCTGCGCCATATATACTCTCCTACAAATAAAAGGCTTAAAACTCTCCTAATACAGCAGAAATTTTTGTTTTAAGCGTCTGCGCATTAAAAGGTTTTACAATATAATTATCAACACCTGCCTGTTTGGCCGCCACTACGTTTTCAGTCTTGCTTTCCGCCGTAACCATAATGAAAGGTATGCTACTGTAGGACTGGTCTGACGATCTGATTTTCTTGAGAAACTCATACCCCGTCATCGGTTCCATATTCCAGTCTGATATAATAAGACCATATTTTTTTTGCTGCACCTTTTCAAAAGCTGCGGCACCATCCATTGCTTCATCTATATTTACAAAGCCAAGCTGCTTCAATAAATTTTTCATAATTCTAAGCATTGTATTATAATCATCCACAATAAGGACGTTCATATTCATATCTACCACTACTTTAATCTCCTTTATGCAAGTGCCATGTATTGCCGTAGATCTACCTGAAAGAGCATCCCCAGAGAACGAGGACAAAGAAAAACCTTAAAGACCGTGAAACCACGATATCGTGCAGAATAGCACGATTTAAGTACCTGTGAAATCCAGAATACAAAAGAATGAATAACGCTTACAACGGAAAAATAACGCCCTTAATTGCTTTTAGGCAGTTCGGGGAGCCGACGCTGTTCGGCTAGCATGATAGTAACTGTGCGAGCCCGTTCCGGGTTCATATTCGCCAGAATGGGAGACAATTTCCGCTCCGACATCTTCCCCATGACAGCCACCAAAACATCCAGATCAAGCGTATCGAAAATACGTGCCGCTTCTTTTGCCTTCATGCCTTCGTAAATGCGCACAAGGCTGTTAAGCCTTTCTGCCTCTTCTTTAGACTGCTTATCCAAAAGCCCCTCTATTTCGTTACGCAATTGAATAAGCTCTTTGTATTTTTGATCCAGTTCCTTTTCAGCAGCACGAAGAAGAGCCTCTCGCGTTGCTATAGATTGTTGTCTGTCGTCGAGCTCTTTTCTTCGTTTGGCGAGATCTTTAAAAATTTCCATACGAACATCAGAGTACTCCAGATCAGAATCAGTGGAATCCAGCCAGTCCACAGGCTTCTCCTGGGACAGCCCCAAGCTTTCAACATCCTCGGCTGTAATACTCTGCTCAGGAATTTCTTCCTTTTTTTTGTCATCCGACACTATCAGATTTCCCTGCGAAGCAGGATTTTCAGCTTGCGCTGCCTCAGAGGCTGTTGGCGCCCCCTGATTTCCTTCAACAGCATAAGCAACCGCTGACAGACTGTAAAAGCCCGATACAACATCTACGACACGGACAGAAAATGCTAGAAACGCCACCAGAATCAGCAGCGGCAATAGTCTCAGCCTTTCCCAAAAATTCACATGTGCCATTACATTTATTTTTTCAAGTTACCCTTTTACGCTACTGCGTCTCTTGCTTTGCTTAAGGGCCTGATACAGCTCTCTCTCTGCTGCGCTTTGCAAGTCGTCAGGCATTGCCTCATCTTCCCAGGCCATCGCATCACCGGAAGCATGCGGACCTCCCTCATATTCCTCTTCATAATCGCGATCATTGATAAAAAACGACGGCATATCATCTTCTTCAGGCCTGGAATACGGCTTATTGAGCAGTTGCTCATTTCCAGCAGGCTTATCTGGAAACGGCTCTACAACATCACCTTTAATTCCATATCCTCCCATTCTGCTCCTGCTTTTTCTGGCGATCTCGCCGTTACGCTCGGCAAGATTTTCCAGACGCTCTGCCAGATTATAACCGGCCTCGTTAAGCACTTTCATCTCTTCCACAAGCGCCCTTGCCTCGTTGACCAGCGGGGTAAGGTCTGCAGCCGCTTCCTGTCCCGCCGTTTTCAGCTTGCCAATAGCTTTTTGCGCATTATCGACATTGGCGGACAAGGCCGCGATCACATGACTAAAATCTTCTTTGGATTCCCTGAAGTTCTCAAGGCTCTTCGAGAGTTTCAGGGCGAGGTAAATAGCCACGCTCAAAAACACCAGAACCGAAACATCCATAAACAAACCCAGCGTAAGACCACTCATTACTCATCCTCTTTTTCAGGGGGCAGATAATCTTCAATCCGCACTGCAATATTTCCCTGTTTCTGCCCCACGGGCCCCTTAAACATTGGAAAATCGCCACATCGCAACTCAAGCTCTTCATCGACGCTGGTTGAAAACATAACCTGAGAACCTTTTTTCCAGCTCAGCATCTCACCAAGCGGCAAGAAAACCTCTCCCAATATCGCTTGCAATTGCACGTCTGTTTTGTACAACTCCTGCGTCAGGTGGCTCTCCCATATAGAGTCACGACCAAACTTTTCTCCCATGAACATCTGCAACAGCAATTCACGGATAGGCTCAAGGGTAGCATAAGGAATTAACACCTCGACACGACCGCCACGGTCCCCCATATCCACGCGAAGCCTTGCCAGAACGCAAGCGCTGCCGCTTTGACTGATTGTTGCAAAACGCGGATTGGTTTCCATGCGGTCCAGTGCAAAACTGACTGGAGACAACGGATCGAATGCGGAAGAAAGATCGCCAAGAAGCACATCGACCATCTTTTCGACGAGCTTGGTTTCAATTGTTGTATAGGGCCGCCCTTCCACACGAATGGCCGGAGTACCCTTACGTCCGCCCAACAACACATCCACAATCGAATAAATCAGAGCGCTGTCTGTAACAAGCAGCCCATTATTATCCCATTCTTCCGCCTTGAATACGGACAGCATCGCGGGCAACGGGATCGAGTTCATATAATCTCCGAAACGAACGGTAGAAACCTGATCCAGAGATACTTCCACGTTATCGGTCGTCAGATTGCGCAAAGACGTCGACATAAGACGAACAAGCCGGTCAAACACAATATCGAGCATCGGCAAACGCTCATAGTTGACCATGGCGGAGTTAATAAGCGCCATGACCCCGGACGTTTCAACGCCGGCTCCATCGTCGTCAAACCCCAGCAAACTATCGATTTCATCCTGATTGAGAATACGCGTCCCGGTCTCGCCACTCATGGCGTCATCCGCATCTCCGCCGGCGCCGCCCTCAGAATCGTCAGCCGCCATAGCCTCCCATTCTGCAGCCATGGCTTTTTCTTCTTCGCTCATTTCCTCGACAGCTTCAGTCTCGGTTTCGCTCATCTTAACGCTTTCCGGTTACCTAATAATCTTTGTTTCTGGGCATCTTCAGGCAATTTTTGTGCCGTTTTAGCTATTATACTATATATGACCTTATTGGATCAAAATTTCCTGAAAAAGCACGTCTTTGATTTTTACAGGGTAAGCCGCCTGGTTGACACGCCACAAAAGCTCCATCTGGAGCCTGTATATTCCTGCGCTTCCACGCAAGTCGGAAACACGCAATTCCCTTAGATATGTCTGAAATTGGTCTACAACACGGGGGATGACGGCTTCAACCTTCGGCACATCAGCCGGATCTTCAAGCTCAAGCTGAACACTCAACCGCAAGTAACGTGCTTCCCCATCGTCCGGGGAATTCAGGTTTACGATCATGGTGGGAATTTCAAGGAAGGCCGCTTCTCCGTCTTCCTGCTCACCTCCGCCATGCCCTCCACCTTTTTTCTTGGCGTCCTTAGCCTCTCCATGCCCGCCGTCCTGCTGCGTCACCTCATCGGCCTGCTTCCCGAGAAGACTATCCAGCATGCCGGTGAAATAAAGCCCTGCTGAGCCACCCACAAGCAGGATGAAAAGACCGCCAATAATCAAAAGCAGCTTCTTTTTGCCCCCGGAAGAGGAGCGCTGCTCGTCACCGCCGCCCTCTTCGCCTTCAGTTCCCTCCTCGCCTTCTTCACGGAGATCTCCGTCATCGGTGACATCATCTTTCTTTACGTCATCATCATCGGCCATAGTTTTTCCTAATTTTAATTCGAAAGTTGCTTGAATAACTTTAACGATTAAATGAGTTTAGACCAGCTTAAGAATAAAACAAATCTCTTTGAAAGCATAACCTTGAACCATCAACGAATTTTTCGTTCTTCAGAGATCAGATTTTAAAAATAGAAATATTAACCCCCAACAAGACGGAAAATATTGCCCTAACACCGTTAATATAAATTCCATTTTTCCTGCCGGAAACTTTTTCGCCTTTCCCCACGAGACAATAACCCTCTGTAAATATTAGACTTATTTCTTTGGCACGCGATATGCAACGTCATCTGCAAAACAATAATAACGGGTAAAAGGACCTACGTTAAAATGGAAAATACCTCCTATGTTGCATTATCCCGCCAGATGGTTCTGCGTAACAGTATGGACATCGTGGCCAATAATATTGCCAACGTAAACACTCCCGGATTTCGTGCTCAAAACTCCATTTTCGCAGAAAGAATTTCTGATCCTCAGGGAACTGATGCTCCACTTTCCTTCGTATCAGAGTACGGACAGTACCAAAACACCGACCCCGGCCCGTTAACCCAGACTGATAACCCCCTTGATATTGCGCTGACAGGGCAAGGGTTCATAGGCGTTCAGGATTCAGAAGGGAAAACTGCTTACACACGCGCAGGTAATTTTCACCTTGACCAGGAAGGAACACTCTTAACGGCTACAGGCCATACTGTCCTTGACGACGGCGGCAGCCCCATTGAGATTCCTGACGATTCCACCGAAATAAAAATCGATGAACATGGCATAATTTCAAACCAGGACGGCGAAATAGCCCAGATTATGATACATGAGTTTGATAACGAACAAACGCTAAATCCTGTCGGGGACAGCCTTTATGTGACTACCGAAGAGGGGCATGAAGCGGAAAACACTGTTGTCAAGCAGGGCTACCTGGAGGGCTCCAATGTACGCGCCATCACTGAAATGACCAGAATGATTGACATACTGCGCTCCTACCAATCAACCCAGCGCCTTGTACAAACAGAACACGACCGGCTGCGCGAGGCCATCCAGACACTCACTCGGACGGGACAATAGAAACGAATTAAAGAAATTTAAAAATTAAAAAGGAGACTGAAAAATGAGATCTTTGGATATTGGAGCGACAGGCATGCTGGCCCAGCAGACCAACGTGGATGTGATTTCCAACAACATCGCCAACATGACTACTACCGGATACAAACGTCAACGCGCCGCATTTACGGATTTGATATACCAGAACATTGACCGCCCCGGTTCCACCTCCTCAGATGTTGGAACAATCGTTCCCTCCGGCATTCAACTCGGTCTGGGCGTACGAAACTCTGCGGTATACCGGCTGCATGAACAAGGTCCGATTACACTCACAGATAACCCTTTGGATCTTGCCATTACCGGGGACGGTTTTTTCCAGATTGAAATGCCCAGCGGCGAAACAGGGTACACACGGGACGGCACATTCCAGATCAGCGAGACCGGCCAGATCGTAACCTCTCAGGGTTATCCGCTGACTCCGGCCATCACCGTGCCCTCCAACGCTACAGACCTTGAGGTTAATGAAAGCGGACAAGTTATTGTGAGTCTTCCCGGACAGGTAACATTGACAACCCTGGGGCAGATCCAGCTTGCCACTTTTGTGAACCCGACAGGCCTGAATTCCATCGGTAACAACCTGATGCTGGAAACCGAGGCTTCCGGCACGGCCACGACAGGAAACCCCAATTCCGACCAATACGGCGCAATACGTCAGGGCGCGCTTGAGCAGTCGAATGTAAACGTCGTGCAGGAAATTACCGCCCTGATTTCAGCGCAACGTGCCTACGAAATGAACTCAAATGTCATTCAAACCAGCGATGAAATGATGCAATCTGCTTCACAACTTAGATAATTAAGGAAACAGAAAGATGCTTAGCGTAACTCATAAAAAGACAAAAAAAGCCGGAAAGGCGATGTTGGCAATAACTCTGACGGCACTCGCGGCCGGAACGATTGCCATCCCTTCGCCGGCCCAGGCTATCGGTCTGAAACAAAACAGCGCCGTAGAAGGAAACATGATTACACTTGGCGACATCTTTTACGATCTGCCCCGTGACGAAGACCGCGTATTAGGGCCCGCCCCCAGCCCCGGTCAGGAAATGGTGCTTAATGCACGCACCCTGATGCGCATAGCCATCGCTCTGGACCTGCCCTGGCGTCCGGCTAGCTCTGCGGATTATATTGTCCTGAACCGTGCAGCGACTTTTGTTGACCGTGATCTCATGGAACATGCGTTAAGAAAAGGATTTAAGGAAAAAGGGATCACAGGAAAATTCAATGTTCTGTTTTCCGATGGCACACCCAAAATCATCCTGCCTCAGGATATGGCACCGGGCGCTGAAATCAGCCAGTTGGAATACCGACCGGATAACGACTGGTTTTCCGCCACTTTCGTTGCCCCATCGAAAGAAAACCCTATTCAACGCATCAATGTAAACGGCAAGATCGAACGCCTCGTAGAAATCCCTGTCTTGCGTGAATCTGTACGTAAAGGGACCATTATTGGAAAGTATGACATTGAATACAAAGAAGTGCCAAAACGCCTCATACAAGACGAAACCATTCTGAAAGCAGAAAACCTTGAAGGCATGACTCCGCGCCGCGTTATTCTTTCCGGTGAGCCTGTACGCACCTCCGAAATTGAAGCTCCCCGCATGATTAGCAGAGGTGAAAATATCACGATGGTTTTCAATAGTGGCGCCCTTACCCTGACAGCCAAGGGCAAGGCTCTGCAGGACGGAGCCAAAGGCGATGTTATACAGGTTGTTAACGCCGCCAGCAAACGAACAATCGACGCCACCGTTTCAGGGAGCGGCGAAGTTGTGGTAGCCGCATTCTAAACCGGCAGCGATATAAAATTGCCGCCATTTCTGTGTAAACAACAAAAGGAAAAAATAATGAAACGGGTAAAAACAAACGCAATCAGAACAAGTCTCCTCGCTCTTGGCACATGCAGCCTACTGACAGCATGCAGCGCGCTGGACCGTGTGTCCAATATTGGTTCCCCCCCGGAAATGAGCAAAATAAGCAACCCGACTACGGCAGCCAACTACCAGCCGGTCAGCCTGCCTATGCCTGCTCCGACAAATGTGGCCAGAAATAAAAACTCTCTCTGGTCGGCAGACCGCACTACATTCTTCAAAGATCAACGTGCCAGCAACGTCGGCGACATCATCACTGTGCTGATTGACATTGACGACAAAGCCGAACTGCAAAATGAAACGGAACGCACCCGCAACAGCAATGAAGGCTCAACATTGGACCGTTTTCTGGGAATAGAACAATCACTGCACAAGGTTTTACCTGAAGCGGTCAACAACCCCTCGACTGGCGTTCTCGACCCCGACCTGACATCCTTTAATTCTGACTCCTCTCATACAGGCACCGGCAGCATAGACCGTGATGAAAAGATCCGTGTTCAACTCGCCGCTCTGGTCACACAGATCTTGCCAAACGGCAATATGGTTGTCAGCGGTCAACAAGAAGTACTGGTAAACTTCGAAAAGAGAGTCCTGCGTATCGACGGCGTTATCCGCCCCGAGGACATATCAGTATCCAATACCATTTCCTATGAGCAGATCGCGGAAGCGCGCATTGCTTATGGTGGAGAAGGGCAGATTACGGATGTTCAACAACCGCGCTACGGCCAGCAACTATACGATATCGTATTCCCCTTCTAGAAAGCATGGCTTAACGGAAACAAAAATCCGCCTAAAACAGTTTTACCCACCCTAACCTCTCACCGGCCATCACCAGATGGTCGGTTCTTTTTTGAAAATGAAAGAATTAGCCAGTGAACAACTAATCGTCGCGCTGGGTGCGCTCCATACGCTCGTGCCGCTCTTGCGCTTCAAGACTCAAAGTCGCGTTTGGACGCGCTTTAAGACGACCGATGCTAATAGGCTCTCCGGTTTCCTCGCAGTAACCGTATTCTCCCTGATCGATGCGTTCCAGGGCCTGATTGATTTTGGATATCAATTTACGCTCCCTGTCGCGAGTCCTGAGCTCCAAGGCATGATCGGTTTCCGCCGCAGCACGGTCCGCGATGTCGGGTTTTTGCAGTTCCGTCGTCTGAAGGGTTTCAGAAATCGTTTGCTCCGATTCTTTCAGCAATTCTGTACGCCAGTTAATAAGCTGGCGGCGGAAATACTCCAGCATTACCGGGTTCATAAACTCACCCTTGTCTTTTTCAGGGTCATAGTCCGGAGGAACGATTACACTGTTTGGCGTTGCCATAGTCGTTTTATCCTTTGTAGCGTTAAATTTACGAGCGGGGAGGAATATACGCGGGGTTTTTCATGAAAACAAGAAAAAGATTACGTAAGACCAGGGGTTATAAACCACCTGTGGAACCGTTCTTTTTATCCATAGCAACACGCATTTTGGCCAGTTCGACCTGCGCTCTCAGATCAATTTCGTCCATTATCCTTGTCAAAACCGGGTCCGTAATCTTTTGCCTGTGCCCGGCCACAACATCGGCTATATCCATCATATGCCCTATCGTGAGTGTGCCGGAAAGCATTGCCACCCGGATTTTATCCAGTTCATCCAGAATAACCTTACCGCGCTGACGCGCCTTTTGGCGCGCTGCACGCTCTGTAGGATCTTCCGCCCCTTGAACGGCGAGAAGAGAATCAACGTGAGCAATCGACCTTGTCGCACCGGCTCCCGCCGTTTCATGGGCACTTTCAGTCATAAAATCACCGAAATTGCCGCTTGATCCTGAGGCTTTCCCTGATTTTTTGGTTTTGGAAGCAGCCTGCGAACTTCCGGGGCCCTGAATTTTCATCTAAGCACTCTCATTTCCTGTAATTACCTTATCTGTTTCTATTATACCTGTTTTTCCCCGCCAAGAGGAAAGATTTGCCGCCTTCTTTTCCCCAATCACACCTGAAACCGCCGTAAAACCTACAAAATCCGGGCGTTATAACCGCATTATTTTCTGTGACCTGCACGCAAAAACTGGCACGCCGTTCGCATATAAAAACACAAAGCTTTCCCCTTCGGCAGGTTCTGCCCGAGGGAAACATGAAGAAAGACCAAACAACGTTTTGGGTATTGAAGAAAAATGATGAGTAAAGAAAAAACATATAAAAATAACAAGGTGGGTTTCCGGTCACCGCATTTCAGGTTCAAGGGACACAGAGCGTTGGGCTTTCTGTTGGTGACCGGACTATTTTTCTCTCTGCTCGTTTTATGCGCGCCCTCGGCCTTCGCCAAAACATCAAGAATAAAAGATATCGTCGACATCGAAAGCGTTCGTGAAAACCAACTTATCGGTTACGGACTTGTTGTTGGCCTGAACGGTTCAGGCGACAGTCTGGGCAACTCCCCTTTCACACAACAGAGCCTTATTGCCATGCTTGAACGGCTGGGCGTTTCCGTCCGTGGACAAGCTATGAACACGGGCAATGTGGCAGCCGTTATGGTAACCGCAACTCTACCTGCCTTTTCCAGCCAGGGTTCCAAAATAGATGTTAACGTATCGGCTCTGGGCGACTCCGACAGCCTGCAGGGCGGCACTCTTCTGGTAACCCCCCTGCTTGCGGCGGATGGCGAAGTTTATGCCGTAGCACAGGGTGAAGTAACTGTTTCAGGCTTCTCGATCAGCGGTGAAGCCGCCACGATCACACAAAACATCCCCACATCGGGCCGCATTCCCGCCGGCGGCATCGTTGAGCGTGAAATCGACTTTAAACTGGAAGAATTGCAGGAAGTCCGTCTTGCCCTTAAGAATCCCGACTTCACCACGTCCCGCCGCATAGCACAGGCTATCAACGGTTTTGTAGCAAGGCCGATTGCCACATCGGAAAATTCAGCAACCGTTATTCTGAAACGCCCTTCAAACTTTGACGGCACAATCGTAGACCTTATTACAGATATAGAGCAATTACCCGTTCAGCCGGACCAACCTGCGCGCGTTGTAATTTCTGAACGCTCCGGCGTCATTGTGATGGGGGCCGACGTACGCATCAGTAACGTGGCTATTGCGCAAAGCAACCTCACCATCAACGTGACGGAAACACCGCAGGTTTCACAAGCAAACCCGTTCTCTGAGCAAGGACAAACTGTCGTTGTGCCCCGCACGGACATTGAAGCCAATCAGGGCGAGAATGTGAAACTGGCAAACCTTGATACGGGGGTCACTCTTCAAGACCTGGTAACAGGACTCAACCGTCTGGGAATGCAGCCCCGTGACATCATTACAATACTGCAGGCGGTTAAAGCAGCCGGTGCCCTGCAGGCAGATGTGGAGATCATGTAGAAATGGACGCTCTTTCGCCAGATACCGCTTTCGCCATGATGCAGGTTGCACAAAGTGACACCAGCGCCAAAGCTGTAGGCAAGCTCAATGAAGCGGCAAAAACAAAAGACCTCAAGAACATTGACCAGGCCGCGCAGGATTTCGAAGCTGTTTTTATCTCCGAAATGATGAAACCGATGTTTGAAGGCGTAGAGACAGACGGCCCGTTTGGAGGCGGTAAAGGCGAAGAAGTTTTCCGCGGCGTGATGCTTCAGGAATACGGCAAACTCATGGCCAGAACCGGCAGCATCGGGATAGCAGAACCGGTCAAAGCCGAAATGATCCGGCTTCAGGAACAACAACAAATGCAAAACAAAATGAAGGAGCACATTGAAAATGCAGGCAACAGCGCAGAATAAAACACAGGACCCCCGGCAAAACACAAGCACTGAAGTTTTACCGCGCCAACCTGTTGACGCCGTCCTTACCGTCATCAAGGTCACTCAGAGCCTCCTGAATCTTGCCGAACGCGAAACACAAGCCCTTCTGCAAAACGATGCTCTCCATCTGGGTATCATGCACAGCGAGAAAGAAAAACTCAGTGAAAGATACGCCGCAACAGCAAAAGAATTTCGTAACCGTCTCAACGATTTCCGCAGAATTGACCGTGGACTTCTGGACAAGCTGGAAAAGGCGCAAGTCGCTCTGGCCGCAAAAATGTCCGAAAACAGGGAACTTATAAAACAAATGTATCTGCGCGCGCAGAGCAACACGCAAAGCACGTTGTTTAACGCTCAGGAAATAGGGCAGACCGGCAACTTTTTTCTAAGTTCCCCTCCAGTGGCCGGCAACGAGACTCAAACGATACTTTAAGACGGAGAGCCATTACTCATGACACAGACACAGCAACCGGCACAGCCAAGAAAAGCACACCCGTTTATTTTGTCCCGCAACCCAACCCGGGCACTGCAGGATATGCTCGGTGTAATCGGCAACCTGAAAAGCATCTACGAAAAGGAAACGGATGCTCTTATAAATTCCGACACCCAAACCTTTCTCAATCTCCAGGAAGAAAAACTTATGACAGCACAGCACTATCAGGATGGTGTCAGCCAGATCATTGAGCGCAAAAATGAAATGCAAAATACGAGTTCCGAATTACGGCAAAAAATCAAAGATATGCAGGAAGAACTTTTCAAACTGGGCCAACAAAACTCGAAAGCGCTAGAACGCATGAAAAAAGGTGTCGACCGCCTTGGCAGCACCTTGCGGCAGGCAGCGCGAAAAGAAGCGGAAAAAAGCAGCGCCCTAAGCTATGGCGCTACGGGACGCATTCATAAAGATAACAACAAGACAATATCAACAGGCAGCATCAGCGAAACGGCCTAGCAAGAGAGATAAGCATGAGCATAGAAAGTTTTTACACTGCGCAAAACAAATCTTTGCAGGTAACGGCAACAACTTCCGCAAACATCCCTGCTTCAGGTTCCTTTCCTGTGGCCGACTTCATGGAAATGTTCCTGCAATCTTTACAGGACAGCAATAAAACGGATGATAAAAAAGATCCCGGCTCTTCGCTTCTACAATCAAAAAATCCGACACTAAGCAAGGAACCTTCTCTCGACCCCGCGACTCTTCTGGCTGACAGCGATCATATCACTGAAAGCGTAAAACTTCTGAAATCCTTCGGTACAGAGATTACAGATACCTTATCCCTTAACCAGCAGGAAATGGATGACAAACTTATCGCCAACAAACCCGTTCTCGATGATGAAGAACTTAAAGACATCCTGAACGGCTTTGCCATAGACAGCAAAGGCAACAACGATGGCAAAACAGGCTCCGCACAGGACATCTTAAAACGCCTGCAATCCATCACCCAGGACAGCGACACCGCGCTAATAACGGCTAATCTTACACCGGAACAAATTAGCGATCTGCAGGAAAAAATTGCCCATGCCCTCATAGAAAAAGGTATGGAAAAAGAAAGAGCAATGGAAGCCGCCCAGGAATTCGGCATTGCCGGCTTCATTCAGATCACAAAACCGCAGGGAGGGACAGAGACACTCTATCTGGCTCAAAGCCTGGGACAGGGACAAAACAGCCGCGGCCTGAAAGCGGCGAACGATCTTTCCTCACGTGTAAACGACCTGACAGCCGGCGATGAAGATATCCCCGACGATCTTCGTTTCAAACAATTTTTAGAAGACCTCGCGGCAGGAAATTCCGGCGGCAAGAACCCTGAAGAAAAAGGCCCTGTATCACTTACTTCTACGGACGCACAAGCACTACAAAACAGCAACACGTCTCCCAGCCAAAATGTGCTGCAAGGCTGGCCCTTTTCACTAACCGGAAGCCTGTTCTCGTCTTCCCAAAGTTTCGACAACTATGACGACACGGGCCTTAGCGCCGTTCACAATGGTCATGTCAATACGCTGGGAAGCATTACCAACCTGGTTACACAAGCACACAGCGCTACACAGCCACATCCGGCAACGCAAATCGTAGCCGCAACAATACAAAAAGCTGCTGCTTCGGGTGAAACAACGGATATTACGCTACACCTCAATCCCCCCGACCTGGGACGTGTAGAAGTGCGCATGAACTTCGACAAAGACAAAGGCCTTAAAACAGTTATTAAAGCGGAAAAACCTGAAACTCTGGCCATGCTCCAGCGCGACGTTCATGTTTTGGAACGCGCCTTGCATAGTACCGGCATGGATACAGACGCCGGGATTAGTTTTGAACTCGCAGGTGAAAACTATGCTTTCGGTCAAAACGGCGGACATGATGAACAACACAACGGCCAGAGCAGAAGTGGTGGGGACGACGAAGATGGAATTGAAATTTTGGAAACAACGATGAACTGGTCGGTAGACCCTACAACAGGCCACACAAGTTACAATATCCTTGCATAAGGATCCGAACAAAAGGACGTATAAATGACAACCGACGTATCTCTAAATACAGCCCTGCAGCAGCAAGCGAGCACCAGCAATTCGTCGACACAACTAGCTTCCGACTTCACGCAGTTCCTCACCCTGCTGACAACGCAGTTGCAAAATCAGGATCCGCTTTCGCCGATGGACACGACCGAGTTCACTAACCAACTCGTAGCGTTCTCCGGTGTCGAACAGCAAATTAACGCTAACCAGAAACTCGACTCACTGGTATCGCTCGGCCTCACCAACAGCTTCACCTCCGCTCTCGGCTATGTCGGCATGGAAGCCAGCTACATCAGTTCCGAATTCAACTATGATGGCACAAATCCTTCGGAAATTCGGTATGCCATTGACGGCAATGCCGTTGAGGCCACAATCAGTATTTTGGATGAAAGCGGAAATGAAGTTTATTCTGAACCAGCCTCGCTTTCCGGCTCGGACACCTTCGCGTGGGATGGAACGCTTAAAGGTGGCGGCATGGCGGAAGCCGGCACATATCAGGTTCGTATCAACGCACTTGATGCAGACAATCAGCCAATTGACGCCACTACAGTTGTCAAAGGCATTGTGAAAGGCGTGGAAACACAGAACGGGACGATTTTTGCCCTCGTGGGCGAACGCGCTGTGCCCGTGGGCAGCATTCTGAACGCTAACAAACCTGAAGAAACCGCAGCCAGCGAAACACCGACAGACGAAACAGATCAAACGCCTCAAGAGGGCGCATAGGGCATAAAAGACAGGAAATAGAAAATGTCACTGTTTAATTCTTTATATACAAGCGCAGGCGGAATGCAAGCCCAGCAGCTCGCCACGTCAAATATTTCGACGAATATCGCCAACCTCAACACGAACGGCTACAGGCGCTCAGACATCAGTTTCAAGGAATTGATCGGCGATCCGGCTCGCAGCCGCCATAACGGCTCCGTTAATAATGTATCCACATCATCTATCCTGCGTGCCGATGTTAACGGCTCGATTCAACGTACATCATCACCCACCGATATTGCCGTATCAGGAAACGGTTTCTTTACGGTCAAAGCCGGAACCGATTCCACGCTGGAAACCCTTTTCACGCGCGCAGGAGACTTTTTCGCCGATGCCGGCGGCATACTTCGCAATACAGCAGGCTTTGTTCTGCACGGCTGGGCACTTAATCAGGACGGCTCTATCCAGGGCAGTCAAACAAGCGAATCTTCCCTCGTTCCTGTAGATGTAAACATCCTTGAATCACAAATCCTGCCAACGAGCACAGCCTCCATCGCACTCAATCTGAATGCAAGCGAAGAGGATTATGATCCTCACCGGTTCAGCACAGCACAGCAACTCCCTGCCGACAGCAAGACCGCTCATTTTTCACGCTCGCTAACAGTCTACGACACACTCGGAACGCCGCGAAACGTCAACCTTGAGTTCCGCAAAATTGTAGGCCCGATGGCACACTTTACTTCACGCACGGCGCTGCAGATGAACCGTGAGGACGTTTTAGTTGACAACCCTCAGGGACCGACAAACGGTATTACGGCAGGCGACACTCTTGAGATCGGCGACGGCACAAACACACTAAGCGTTTCTTTCGTTAACGGCGCGGCAGACACTTCCCTCAATGAAGCAAATACCATGGCCGACCTGCTATACGTGATCAACAACTTTACAGATGCTGACAACGTAAAACTTTTCGAAGCGCGCCTGAACAGCAGCGGACAGTTGCTGGTACAGGCAAAAGACCCTACATCGACCATGGATATCTCAACGTCGAGCGCCTCTGTTCTCGGCTCCACAGGCTTAAATTTCATACAGGATCCGGACGATACTCCCGATTACACTTACGAGCCGGATTTTGATATCACAGCAGACCCCACCGACACCGTTTACCCCGGACAAGGAGACTTCCCGGCATTTTCGAACGACACCAATCCCAACACCCAGGGGTGGTGGGAAGTAACCTTGACTATCCCTGATCCTGCTGATCCGACAAACGGCTCCTCCACCATTTTACGCCAGGGTCTTATAAACTTTGACAGCACGGGAGGACTGAACGCATCGGCAGACTCCAACGGTGATATCCTTCTAGATATGGCCAGCACTCCGGTTAACTTCGACGATGCCGACGACACTGAAGATGTTGGCTTTACGCTGGACATGTCGGCATTCACCCAGTTCACCGGCAACTATAATGTTATATACAGCACCCAGGATGGTGCCGGCGTCGGCAATTTCTCCGGTATTGAAATCGGACGCGATGGCATTGTAACGGCAGAGTTTTCAAACGGTCAGCGCATTGATATTTACAAGCTGCCGTTAGCAACATTTTCGAATGCAAACGGTCTGCGGGCCATTTCCGGCACGGCCTTCGCAAGAACCGAAGATTCTGGTGAGCCCACTTTTAGTCAGGTTGACGAAAACGGCGCAGGATCGATTTCTTCTACCTCTCTCGAGTCATCGAACGTCGACCTGTCCGGTGAATTCGGAAACTTAATCGTAACCCAGCGGGCCTTTTCCCTTAACGGCCAGGTTCTAAATGCCGTAGACGAAATGACCCGCAACCTCGTTCAACTCAAACGTTAACCAAGAAAAAAACAACCTCTAACCATTATTTAAAGACGCGTAAAAAAAGGAGACAAAAAATGGGATTATTCGGATCATTATTTACAGGTGTGTCGGCGCTGTTCGCACAATCGCAGAATACGGCGATCATTTCGAACAACATCGCCAACGTGAACACAACCGGTTTCAAACGCTCGGAAGCCAGCTTCAACTCGCTTGTTACCACACAAAGTGGTTCTTCAAGATTCTCACCCGGCACGGCGAGCGTCAGCAGGCTGCAGCGTGTTGACCAACAAGGCTCAATCCAGCAAACAGCCTCCACGACGGATGCTTCCATTTCTGGAAACGGCTTCTTCCCCGTCAAACGTTCAACGCAGGCCGGGCAAGAATTCCTATATACCCGCGCCGGAACGTTCTCCGAGGACTCTCAAGGACTTTTAAGAAACGCATCCGGCTTCGTGTTATATGCATGGCCGATCGATTCCAACGGAGACCTCCCCGCAAACCAGGGCGACTTGACATCCCTCTCTCCGGCCAACGTGGCATTTCTCGGGGGATTAACGCGCCCAACCAGTGATGCAGAACTGGCAATCAACCTTGACGCCAATGAAGAGGATATCAACAACGGAAGCCTGGTCGGCGGCGCCGCTGTCGGAACGACCGGCTTTACCGGGTACCCTGTTCCCTCATCAACACCTGCCGCTTTCTCACGCGGCCTGACCGTTTTCGACGCTCTGGGATCTGCACAGACGTTGACTCTTGAATACCGTAAGGTGACAGGACCCATGGCCAGTGCACGTTCAAACGCGTCACAAGTCTTAACCCGGGACACTGACCTTACAAGCCTCACAGGCATTGCCGCCGGCAATGAAATGTCTGTTACCGTTACAGGCACGGCGGCACAGGTGTATAAAATCGGCGCTGCCGCGGGTGCCGGCGAAATCCGGATCGATACTGTAGGCGACCTGTTAGACCAGCTAAATGACACTTATGGCGGTGGCGGCGAAATCAACGCCTCTATTACAGCCGATGGCCAGATCCAACTCAAAGCCATTACTTACGGCGACGACATCACGCTTAGTGAAGTTGCCGGTGAGGGCACGCCTTTGTTCGGCACGGGCCTGCAATTCCCCGGCGGTGCCGGCGGCCCCCCGCTTGCGGCAGTTTACGAGGACTTCACTCTCAACACCGCAGGTGCACAGAGCACGACTAACCCCTATGGGACTACGTCGACCTCCAACAATCAGGCCGACTTCCCAACGCTCGAAGATGCGGTGACGCCCAACACTGAAGGATGGTGGGAATTAAAAGTTATCCACCCCGATGGCAGCACCATTACTCAGGGCTTACTCAACTTCTACGGTGACGGCACGCTAAACGCCTCAGCAAACTCAAGTGGCGATACGGTCGTAAGCCTTAATAACATTGATTGGGGCAACGGTTCCGCTCCGCAATCCATCGATATCGATGTTGCCCGCTTCTCCCAATTCGCTGGAAACTTCGACGTGATTTTCTCCGACCAGAACGGTGCAGAGCTAGGACTTAGAACTGGCATTGAACTGACGCGTGAAGGACGAGTCGTTGCCCGTTTCTCTAACGGCGCTTCAACAGACCTGTATCAAATACCGCTGGTAACGTTCGCGAACAAGAACGGCCTGACCGAAGTATCGGGGACAGCGTATAGCAAAACTGAAGATTCCGGCGAAGAGAACCTTCGTGAAGCCGGTGAGGGCGGAGCCGGATTTGTCGAACCATCAACACTGGAAGCCTCCAACGTTGACCTGGCCGATGAATTCGCCCGCCTGATCGTCTCCCAACGCGCCTTCGGTGCTGCGACGAGGACGATCAACACTGTCGACCAAATGACTCAGGATCTTCTGAGCCTGAGAGGATAGTAAAAGTTTGGGTCCTGGGTTTTAGGAACTTGCTACCCTGCAATCCTTAACCCCTAACGCTCAGGACCCGTTTGCTGTGGGAAAAACAGTCTCCAGAATGGAGTTCTTGCCACAGCAGGGCGCATCGGGTATGTCCCGCCTGGAAGAACCCAACCACCGATGCGCCCACTTTTTATTTTCTATGCTGCAGGCTTTTAGATGATGCGTTAGGATAAAAAAGCTATGCCCGTACGAGCAAAACGTCATAATCAGTCACCCGCCCCCTTCACAGACAAAAAAGTCGAACGGGCGGACAGGTTTTTTACAGGGAATGACTATAAAAAAGCCGAACCTTTGTACGCTGCCGCGTTGAAGCAAAATCCAACAGATATAGACATCACGTATAGATACGCCGTCTGCCTTCATCATAACCAGAAACTTACAGAAGCTTTATCCGCCCTTACAAAAGCTGCCGCGATAATACCGCGCTCTGACGTTCTTACCGAAATGGGCGATATATATGTCGAACTGACGATGATGGACAAAGCGAAAACCGCCTATGAAAACGCCATAGCCTCTGATGAAAAAAATTCCAAGGCATGGTCAGGCATAGCCCTGTTCTACCACAAAGACAACAAGCCGGAACACGCCATATTACTTATGAACAAAGCGCGCGAACTTGCACTATCTGCAAACAACGGCGATGTGCATCTATACCGTTATTACCTATGCCTGATTCTGAAAAATATTCGCATCAACGTTTTCAACGAAATATTCAAACAGATAATTCTCGACATTTTCAGATCGGACTCCCTGCCGCATGAATACTGTAGCACGGCATGGCTCCAGCTTGTGAACAAAGATCCAGCCCTCGTAAATTATTTAACGTCTCTTTCCACTCCCTCTTTTGAAGAATTCAGAACGCAGGTGGATAAAAACCCTGACATGACACCTTTCAGCGACCCGTTTTTTTATATGGGCGTCAGGCAAACAAACCTGCCCAACATAGGCATGGAAAGAGTTTACGGACACTTCAGACATTACTTTCTTGAGCGGATAGCAAACAATACCTTTATCTCCGGCCATGAAGAACTTTTATATGCTTTAGCCGAACAATGTTTCTTCAATGAATACGTCCTCTTTGTAACCGAAGAAGAAAAAGAGCTCTTAAACAAACTGCTAAACGAGTTGCAAAACACTCCCTTGGAGGCCATAGAAAACTTACCGCTAAAACTCGCCATTTCCGGTTGTTACCGCGCACTTTTCGAACTTCAAAATGCCATTGGAATTAATGACTACGCTCAACGAAACCTTGCTGACGACCCTTTGCTTGCCGAACTGGTAAACGTCCAGATATCCGAACCTTTGGAAGAACAAGAAATAAAGAAAAATATAAAAACCATCAGTCAAATCGAAGATACGGTTTCGAAAAAAGTAAGAGAACAATACGAAGAAAACCCCTACCCCCGCTGGAAAAACCACACTAGTTTTACCGATAATAAACGCAGCGTTTTTGGGCGGGTTTATTTTGATAACTTTGAATGCAAGGATTTGCTTATTGCCGGCTGCGGCACAGGGCGCCAGATTGTCATCAACAAACTTTCATTTCCCGATGCCTCTATAACAGCGATTGATATCAGCAAAAGCAGCATTGCTTATGCTCAGCGCAAATGCTGCGAAATGAAATATTCCAATATAAAATTTTACCAGACCGACATATTAGATTTGGAAAAACTAGAAAAAAAATACGACTGCATTGCCTGCACCGGTGTACTTCATCACATGGAAGACCCGTTTAAGGGCTGGCAGGTTTTAACAAACATCCTGAAACCGGGCGGCTATATGAACATAGGGCTATACAGCGAAACGGCACGCAAGCATATAGTCGAAACAAGAGAGTTTATTGCCCAGAACAATTATCCTGCCACACTTGACGGCATCAGGGACTGCCGCGAACACATAAAAAACCTGCCACAGGGGCATAAAATCAGGAAAATTCTTAAAAGCAGCGATTTTTATACGACATCCGGTTGCCGCGACCTTATATTTCATGTGCAGGAACACCGTTATACAATCGCACAACTTCGCGAAACGCTGGAAAAACTCGGCCTCGTATTTGTGCGTATGATCTTCAGGGACAATGCCGCGCATAATGCTTACGCACTGCAATTCCCCGATGATAAAACCGCAAAAAACCTTGATTATATTGAACAATATGAACAGGAACAGCCTGATACGTTCATCGGCATGTATCAGTTCTGGGTGTATAAACCGCCGGCAACATAAAAAATAACGTTCTTTTAATTATCCTATGGTAGGATGATTAAGGCGATATGAAAGTTAAAGGATTTAACAATGGCATTGATCGCAGGAGCATCATCATACGTAAACGCCGCCAATCTGGCTATATCCCAGGGCAGGAACGCTGTTGCGCCAAGCCTGCTTGGCGACAGCGCCGTTGATCTTCTGGACAGCGGTCGCCGCTTCGGAGCCAGAGGCATAGGCCTTTCAGCTAGATCCCGTACTCTGACGAAACAGTTCCTGAATAACTCAAGCAGCCTAAGCAACGCGCTGCTTTCCGCTCCTGCCGAAGCAAACACCACGGAAAACCTAAAAAAACGAATACTGGCAATCAGAGCCTCACTCCCGACAAGCGCTCTTGCACCCGACCTTTCCGGCGTACGCGGTACAGCCGTTGACACCACGGCTTAAAAATCATATTCTATGACAAGAGTGATTTCTGTGCGCAACGCACACACTTTACTATTTCTGCGTATAAATTCTCTTCCCATCACCACCTTGTTAACTTCCTGTTAAGACTTAGTGGTATATTCTTAAAAAAGAGCCCAAGTAATGGGCTTTCGCTTAGTAAAAGCAAACTAACCTAGGAAAGGAAACTATCATGTCTTCTGATATCGTCTTGACCGCAGCGTTGAGAAACAACCTTCTTTCGCTGCAAAACACCCAAAGCCTTATTGACCGTACACAGCTCCGTCTCGCGACGGGCCGTAGTGTTAACAGCGCCTTGGATAACGCACAAAGCTTCTTTGCTGCACAATCACTAAACAACCGCGCTTCCGACCTTTCAGCTCTTCTGGATGGTCTGGGACAGTCTATTCAAACCATTAAAGCAGCTGACGGCGGTATTACGTCTCTGACTTCACTGGTTGAACAAGCTCAATCAATCGCGACAACCGCCCTTGAAGCGACTTCTGCTGCTGCCAGCAGCACGTCTATCCAAGGTAACGTGGACCTGTCCGAACTGGTTGTAGCCTCTACGTTCAACGGCGGTACGATCACATTCACGGCGACAAACTCCAGCGACCAGGAGTTCGCGCTGACGAACGGTACGATTACACTTGCCACTAACGACACAGAGCAAACGATCATCAACGCTGTTAACAACATCACTGATGCTGACGGCGATCAGGTATTCAAAGCTTCTTTGAGCAGCTCTGGCCGCCTGCAGATCGAAACACTGTCAAACATTAACTTCCGCATTGAAATTGATGGTGACGGCGCATCTACAACATCCACATCTCAAGCTCTGGCAGCAGAACTCGGTCTTGGCGAACTCGTCCAGATCGAAGATCCGACCGCCAACACCAGTAATGTGGTTGTAACATCAAAAGCAGCCTCTGTGGTATCTTCTGCCGTCTTGTACCAGTCAGACGGAACCACGCTCGCACAGCGAAGCACAACTTTGCAGTCATTGCTTCGTGACCGCGAATCAACCGCCGGCGCAGTTAACGATGACGTGTTCACAGTTACTGAAGGCGTCACAGGCGAAGGCGATGCTTTTGCTATCGAAATCGGCGTTAACGGCATTGCCCGTCGTCAGATCTCTGTTTCGTCCACGACGACAATTCAACAACTCGTGGATGGCATCAACAACGACAGCGTTCTGAAGACTCGTATCCAGGCAAGCTTCGATGAAAGCACAGGTAAGATCGCCTTGACATCTCTGAGTGCTGACGTAGACAGCATTGAGATCGGCGCCTACGTGTCAGATGTTGACGGCAACGCCAACACTGCTGACCAGGCCGGTTCAAGCATCGCCATCGACTTCGGCTTCGGTATCAACGCAGCCGCTGTTACGGCTTCTGCAAACGCAGCCAACAACTCCACAACCACGGACACATCAACGATTGAGACAATCCGTATCAGTGGCGGTGGCGGCGAAATCTCTCAGCTGGAAACCGACTTTAATACGGTTCTTCAGCAGATTGATGGCTTGGTTGCAGACGCAGGATACCGTGGTACAAACCTTCTGAATGGCGATGACCTGCTGACAGTCTTCAACGAAGACCGTAGTAATACATTGACCACAAAAGGTAAAACCTTCACGGTTGCCGGACTTGGTATCGATGGCGCGGCATTCCTGAGCTCATCTTCCGTGGAAGCGGCCCTGACGCAAACCAGAACCGCTCTTAACTCAGTTCGTGACTTTGGTTCTTCTATCGCTAACGACCTGGCGATTATTCAGAACCGTGAGGACTTCACAAAGACCCTCATCACGACGCTGCAGGAAGGCTCTGACAAACTGACCGTTGCCGACCAGAACGAAGAAGGCGCAAACCTTCTGGCTCTGCAAACCAGACAGCAGTTGGGCGTTACCTCACTGTCACTGGCTTCTCAGTCACAACAGTCCGTGCTTCGTCTGTTCTAATCAAAGTTTCAGTCGGGACAACCCGATCAAAACAACCAAAACCCCGGCAGAATGCCGGGGTTTTTATTTGGTGTTCATACCGTTTTCATTGCACTTTCAAACATAATTATGGTATAATATAATAAGTAGCAGAAGCTATTTAACCATTTAGAGAAGGAAGAATTCCATGGCTCTCGTAATTGATCTGAAACCTCATGAAAAGATATTGATCGGCGAAGCTGTTATTACTAATGACAGTCAGCGTACCCGTCTGCACATTGCGGGCAATTCTGCCATAATGCGCGAAAAAGATGTGATGCAGGAAGAAGAGGCGGACACCCCCTGCAAGAAGGTGTATTTTCTTATCCAGTGCATGTACCTCGCACGCAACCCGCGTGAATATCACAAAATCTATTTTGACATGCTCAAGGAAATCCAGGAAGCAGCTCCTTCCTGCGCCCTTTTCTTCGCTCAGATTAATGATCAAATCCTGGGGGATCGGTATTACAAAGCACTCAAACTGGCCAAACAACTTATAGAACACGAAAGAGAACTTTTGGAAAATGCCACAAAAAAATAACAATCCATACGCTCATGCCGCCGGAGCATACGGCGATAACGCGCAGAAAAACACAACGGACCAAAGAGAAATGGAAGGCAGGGTGCTGCTCAAATCCGCCAAGGCTCTGACAGAAATACAGGAAAACTGGGATAATATTACACCGCAAAACCTGGAAGAGGCCCTAAAGTACAACCGCCAGATATGGATGATGTTTTACGATACCGCTCTGGAGAACCCGGAGGAAGGCGGCCAGACTCGCCCTAATGATTTGCGTAGCAACATCATTAATCTGGCCAATTTTATTTTTAAACGTGAAATCGAAATTCTGGCCACACCAGCCAAAGAAAAACTGGATGCTCTTATAAAAATAAACAGAGAGATCGCGGCAGGACTGATGACAAAACCCGAAAAGCCTGCATCACAGTAGAATTTTTTCAAAAAAAGACAATAAAAAACGCCCTGCCGGGCGTGGAATTACGTAACCAAAAAGCTCCTTAGGCCACGACGCTAACCCCCGCAGACACTCCTTTACTTCCCGCTTGCGCACCAGCAGAAAATGCCGCTACAGCAGCCTGCGCCTGGGCATGGGGCGTTTTCGCAGTAACGCTTATAGATGCCTGCGCCTGGGCAGATAATGTCACTTCATCTTCATGAGAAGACTGTTGATGGGGAACCTCGGAAGTGCGGCCACGCACGGTAAATTCGTTTTTGGCCGGTTGCGGTGCGCTTTTCTTTTCTATAGCGGCCTGCAGGCTGGCTGACGCCTCATTTTGCGCCAAGCGCGTTTCCGAAGGAAACTGACGTATAACATCCCCCGTATCTGAATCACGAATTTGCAAAACAGCCTTATTGTAATCATTGTCAACGCGAATATATGGGCTAACATAAGGGGCCTGCGGAACAGGCTGCTCCCCCGAAGGAGCTACCTCTGCAGCCGCCGCAACCTGCGAGGAATCGATCTGCACACTGGCAGCCCGCAATATCGGCGCATTGGATATAACTGAGTTAACAGCCTCTATCATTGCTATCCTTAACCTTTCAACACTCACACCACTATATTTCCATAAATACAAAAAGTGTAAGTTATACTACCCTAGTATCATAGTAGCGCACATTCAAGCAAAAGTCAAGCCCTACAAGGCGGACCGCTACATTATACAGACAACCATGCATCGGCTGCGGGTCGCAATCTTACGAAAAAAAACGGGCGCAAATCGAACGTTTATCCACAGCACAATGGAAAATATCTTTAAAAAATATTATAATGGTAATGTTAGTTGTGATTTGCGCGATTCGCAATTCTCGCGTATCTTGGAATCGCACAAACCTATTGGCCTGCTCGCTTCCGGGATCTTGGCTGCTCAACTAAATAACTGGGCTAACACCAGAACAACAGAGGTAGGATCGGTGGACAATTTTCTTGAAACATTAAAGCAGCTGGGGCCGTCACGTCTCGGCATCATGGCCGCCATACTTGTCGGTCTGGTAATGTTTTTTATCTTTGTTTCCATGCGGATATCCTCCCCGGAAATGAAGCTTCTTTACAAAGACCTTTCCTCGATCGATTCCGGTGCCGTGGCTGCCAAGCTGGAAGAGTTGCAAATCAAATACGAAGTTTCAGCCGACGGTTCCCGTATTACCGTTTCTCAGGACGATGTGGGCCGCGCCCGTATGCTTTTGGCTCAAGACGGGCTTCCGAACGGAGGCTCCATGGGATACGAGATTTTTGATAAACAATCCGGCTTTGGAACGACAAACTTTGTCCAAAACATCAATCAGGTTCGCGCCCTGGAGGGCGAACTTGCCAGAACGATTAGCTCCGTGGAAAATATACGCAGCGCACGCGTCCACCTCGTGCTTCCCCAGCGCGAACTGTTCAGCCGGGAAAGCCGCCCCTCCAGCGCAAGCGTTTTTATCGGCGTACGCCCCGGCGCCAACATTGAACACTCCCAAATCCTTGCTATCCAATCCCTGGTGGCCTCTGCCGTCCCCGACCTGAAAATCGACAACGTGTCCGTGATAGACAATAACGGCGCATTGCTGGCAAAGGGTGAAGGCAGCGACGGCAATCTTCTGAGCCTTCAGGGGGAAGAGCTGCGCCGCAATTACGAAAGCCGTTTAACGGAAAAAATAGAGGACCAGGTAAACCGGGTTGTAGGGTACGGCAATGTCCGCGCTGCCGTGACAGTGGAAATGAACTTTGACCGCGTCAGCACCAACGAAGAACTCTTCGACCCCGAAAGTCAGGTCGTGCGCTCATCTCAGTTAACGGAGGAAAACAGTCTTGAAAGGGAGCCCCTCTCGGAAAGTGTCAGCGCAGGCAACAACCTTCCGGGCGTAGGAAGCGACTTCCTGACCGACAAACAGCCTTCTGCTGAAAACAGCCACACGGAAGAAGTTACAAATTATGAAATCAGTCGAACAGTCCGCAATACTGTACGCGAAGCCGGTGAAGTTAAAAAACTCTCCGTGGCCATTCTGGTAGATGGCCGCTATAACACGAATGAAAAAGGAGAAAAGATTTACGAACCGCGCACCCAGGAGGAACTGGATAAAATTTCAGACCTCGTTTCTTCCGCAATCGGTCTGGATCAAAGTCGCGGAGACTCTATCCAGGTAATCAATATGCGCTTTGCTGAAATCGATACGGATGAAGAAGTTATCGATGCGCGCTTTCTTTTTGGTTTTGACAAAGGCGACCTGCTTGACGCAGCCGAGATCATGACAGTCGCCGTTATGATTATTCTGGTTGTCATGCTGATTCTCCAGCCTATGGTCAGCAGGCTGATGGCCATGGAAACCCCTGATGTCGACGAATCCATCGAAGCTGATCTCTTGGCCGCACGCCCGGAAAGCCCTGCGCTTGCCGCCCCGTCAGGCGAGGATTCAATGAGGGAGGAAGCTGCCGAAGAATCGATGATCAACATTCAGGGTGTGGAAGGCCGCGTGAAAGCCTCCACAATTAAGAAAGTTGAAGAAATTGTTGAAAATTACCCGAACGAGACTGTTTCTGTTATCAGAAACTGGATGACATCGGAAAGCTAGACTAAGTCATACACACGAGGAGACGACTGTAAATGCGCGTACGCGAGGATTATCGGACACTCTCAGGCCCTGAAAAAGCCGCTATCCTGATGCTGTCTTTGGGAGAGGACCAGACCGCCCGCATTTTCCAGCACATGGATGACGACGAGATTATGGAAGTCTCACAAACCATGGCGTCACTGGGTAAAGTCAGTCCAACTGTAGTGGAAAGGCTCTTTGTGGAGTTTGCGGAGCAAATGTCCTCCACCAACTCGCTGGTAGGCACACAGGACAGCACGTTCCGTCTGCTCAATAAAGCAGGGTTAAACCCCGAAAAAATCGAAAACATCATGGAGGAAATCCGCGGACCCGCTGGCCGGACCATGTGGGAAAAGCTGGGGAACGTCAACGAAGACGTTCTGGCCGCTTTCCTCCAGAAGGAATATCCGCAGACTGTTGCCGTCGTGCTCTCCAAACTCACAACGGATCAGGCCGCCGGCGTGCTGGCGCTTCTGCCTGAAAACTTTGCCCT
>CAZBNG010000014.1:9902-33663 GCA_964493095.1 uncultured Pseudobdellovibrionaceae bacterium | reverse complement strand
AGCTACACGCTGGTCAGCCGCTCGAAGGAATTCAAAGGCCAGGACGAAACTTCAGTCTTCGGCGCCTTCAGTTTCGGATATAAATTCTAGGCTTGCCCATAAAAGAAAGCCGCCCCGCAAAAGAGGCGGCTCCCCGTGCGGGATCGTCATAAATTTTTTAATTATAGCGATCCTGGTCGGAAACCGGGCGGCCATAAGTATCCTGATAGGCCTGCTGCCATTCATCCAGTTCGATAACCGTGCTTTCGTCGGTATCCAGCTCCAGCATGCTTTTATTGATAAAATCGGCGGCGGAAAGACCGTCCATGTTTTCATCAAAACGCATCAGGCCGGACTGGTTGAAAAACATTTCATGCGTAAACGCCGTCTCGTCGGTATCGCCGTCATTATCCCAGTCGGTATAGGTATAAACCTCTTTTTCCATCGGGATAATGGTCATGACCTGCTTGTGATTGAACTCAAGATTGTCGATCACCTCGTTATCATCGGTGTCGAAAATATAGAACAGCTCAGTGCCCACTTCCGGCATCGAAAGCACGCCGTCGCCGTTCAGGTCAAAGGCAGAAAAATTCACCTTCTCCGTATCGGGGATATCTTTCTGGTGCACGATGGTCGTCGTTGTCACAGTCTCCGCCATCGCGGGAGCTACTGTAAAAAGGGCCGCACATGCTGCCGAAGCCAGCAATATTTTCTTTGTGATTTTCATGGTCCTTACATCCTTTTCAAAAATGGTTGTTAAAACAGCAAACGTTTCAAAGGCCATACGGTTCCAACAGAAAAGCCGCCCCCGTTTCCGAAGGCGGTCCTGGAACTGAAAGAAATAAACGCCGTTAAGCGGATAATTTAAGCGTGTCCTTCAGCTCTTTCATATGATCGTGTGTTCTGCGCAAAAGCTTTTCCTGCCTGTCCAGAAAACTGATGGTGTCGGAAGGAAGGTTTTTCGCCATCGCTTCGTGAAACTCCTCCAGCGCCTTGTCTTCAGCTTCTTCCAGCGCACTGACCAGGGCTTCGTCCGTGTTGGCGATGCCCGCTTTCAGCTGGCTGAAAAACTGGGCGGTTTTACCACTGACCGTTCCGCTTTCATCCGGTTTACCGCCTTCCAGCATAACTCTTGAGCGCAGATCGGAAACAATATTCTCGCGCACCGTCTCCATATTTTTAAAAGTTTTTTTAATCGCGGGGTTTTCCGCCTGCTCCGCTGCGTCGTGGTAAAATTCGCGCGCGTCCTCACATACTTCTATCAGGTGATTAAGAACTTTGTTCTGGTCGGTAGACATATCGTTTTCTCCTTGGATTTTTGTTTCGGGTTAAGAGAAGTCACCCCGCCAATGAATAAAGAGGGTGAAAGTTCCGCAAAAATTTCCGGGAACGATTTTGACAGGGTGCGCGTTGGCTGCGGCGAACCACTCACAACAATGCAAAAGAGAGGATATTGTTATGAACAAGACATTTCTGACAGCGGTATCGGCGATCGCGCTTCTTGCTGCCGGCCCTGCGCTGGCCGATACGAAGGCTTCCGCCGGTGTTAACGCAAGCACGAACAAAGAACGCACAGCCAACCAGAACGACGTTCCCGAGGTAACGAAGGAAGACGTGAAAGAAGGCTGGAATGAAACCAAGGAAGCCGTTTCTGATGCGGCGGATAAAGTGTCCGATGCGGCAAAGGATTCATATGACGGCGTCAAGGCGGCGCTGATGGATGAAGACCCGAATAACATCGAGGTTACGCCCGTGACCATCGACAAAAAAGCGCTGGCTACCGGCATTATCGGGAAGCCCGTTTACAACGGCGATGAACGCGTCGGGAAAATACACGATATCATTCTCGACCGCAGCGGTAATGCGGTAATGGTAATCGTTGCCGACGGCGATTTCTTCGGCACCGGCAAACTGGCCGCATTCAATTACAAAAGCATGATCAATACCAACGCCCAGGGCAATTTCATTATGCCCCTGACCGAGGCCACGATTAAGCAGGCGGCAGAGTTTTCATACGACCGCAGCGACAGCAATTCCGGAAGTGTGCGCGTTATCCCCGATAACGGTTACAGCGTCGCCGAGCTTCTGGACGGCCAGTTGATCGGTGCCGACGGCAAGGACCTGGCGCAGATCGACGACATCCACTTCCAGGACGGCTCCGCCGATCAGTTGGTCGTCGGTTACGACAAGACGCTGGGGCTTGGCGGTGAAAAAGCGGCCCTGAATTTCGGCGCGGCAAAGATCGTACCCGACCGCGACGGGTACGACTTCCAGATTTCACAGGCCAAAGCCACCCAGTTTGAGAAATACAAAAAGACTATGACGAACTAATCTTGCATATCTTCCCTGCTCTCCCTCAAAAGACGCTCTGCCTTATGCACAGCGTCTTTTCTTTTGTGCGTTTTTTAAAGGAACGAACTCTCCGCCCTTTCGTTGGCGACGGTGAATGACGAACAACCATTAAGCGAGGCATACCATGTTTAAGCATATGAGTTTAACGTCAGCGACAGCTTTAGTCGTCTTGATGCTCGGTTTGTGGGCCGGTCTCAGCGATGTCAACGGCATGCGCTTTTCCCCGCCCATGAGGATGGCAGCTTCGGCCAGGAAGACTCCTATTACCCTGAATACGACGCGCCTGTGACGCTTCCCGATTCCGACCCGCGGGCCCTTGTGCCCCGGCCCCTGATCGACCAGCTTGAACCCGTTTATTCTGAGAAAGGAAAAGCATAATGAACACCTCATTCAGACACGAAATTGAAAGAATGGACAGCATCATGTCGGTTTGCGGCGGAAATCCGCATGGGGATGAATTGCCGCAAACCGGCTCCCTCGACGATATCATGATCGGCCTTGTCTCTGCCTGCACGGGCAAGACATCGGCTCTGGTCGATATCGAGCTGCACCACCAGACAGACTCTTCCTATCAATAAGAGTGCCGTCATGAACGAAGACACCGGCGACCTGATCCGCATTTTATTTGCCATCCTCCTGCCTCCTCTGGGCGTGGCGATGGAGGTAGGCGTCACGCGCGATTTCTGGATCAACGTAATCCTGACGCTGCTGGGTTATGTACCGGGGATTGTTCACGCGGTTTATATCATCGCCCAAAGGTAGGCGGTTATGAATGACAAAATTGAAGCCCGGATCGATCCCGAAGGCGACGAAACCTTCGATGACGGGGAAAAGAATTCATTCCCCCGCATTACCTTGCGCAAATCGCTCTGGCTTGGTTTTGCGGCGATTCTCATCGGCAGCTTTCTGGCTTGGTTTTTCTTCAAACCATCACCGGAAGGTCCCCCCCGCAAAACCCAGGTAACAAAAGCGCCGCAGCTGCCCGGCAACCCATACGAAGAAGGAACGGGGCGCAGCGGCGTTTACGATTTTTTCTATAAAGTATTCGGCGGCATCGAAGACGGTCTTGATGACAATCCCCATAACCTGAGCAATGTCGAACGTCTCGACGACCAGAACATCGATCCCGATACTCTGGTCAAGGATCCCGGCACGTCAACCTCTCCCCCTGTCGGCGTTCAGGGTAACAAGGGCATTGACGCGGCGCTGGCGCTGAAGGAAAAACTCCGCCATTATGAAACTGAAAACGGCGTTCCGGGTGCCGCCGGCAAAACGCAAAAAGCCGCCGAATACCGCCATTCGCTTTATGATGTATTCGGCAGCAGGGTTTTCGACCGTAACGGCAACGGCGCGGGCAGCGTTTACGACATACTGGTGAATAAAAAAACCGGCAAGGCGCGGGCGATCATTATCCGCGAGGATGAATCCCGTTATGCCCGTGATTTAAGCGCCGTGGATTTCAGGAATGTCTGGAAACAGGAAGAAGGCGGCGAGGCCATGGTTAAACTGACCGAGGAACAAATCGAACAGGACCCGGAATTTAACTACGCCGATCTTAACAAAGACGATTATATCAGTCTTCGTCATCTGCAGGGCGGGCAGCTTCTCGATATGGACGGCAAAGTCGCCGGGGATATCGACGCGGTCATCTACCAGAATGCCGAGGCGCAGAATATTTATTTCACCCTCCGGCCCGTGCTGGCGCAATACGGCATCTCGAAATTCCAGATCCCCTTCGACAAGGTTAAAATCGTCGAAAGCCCGGATGGCGCGGACATACAGCTTTCCAAAAAACAGACCGAAGAACTCGCCCGCCTTCTTTTCGAAAGAGAACGCGCCGGGAAAGAAGAGCAAAAAGAGGATTAAACTTCTCCGCCGCTTCCGTGACTTGAAAAGCGGCGCCGTTGCGGGTAATTAAAAACCATGCTGACGAGCTTTTTTATCTTTTTCGGTCTTTTTACCCTGCTGGGCGTTGCCGCGGGTTTCTGGAGCAAGAAAAACGTTACCGATTACCTGCTGGCCAGCCGGGACATCCCGGCATGGATGGTCGGCCTGTCCTTCGGCGCGACGATCTCCAGCGGCGCCACCTTTATCGGTTTTGCCGGGCTTGCCTACCATTCCGGCATTACCGCGATCTATACGGTGGCCGGGCTGATGATCGGCGATTACATCGGCTGGCGCATTGCAGGCAATAAAATCCGCCAGGTATCGTGTGAAAAGAAACTTCACACCTATTCCTCGCTGATCGGCAAGCTGGGCGATCGGGAAATGCCCAAAATCACCTTCATCAGCTCCATCCTGACCGTGATTTTCATGGGCACCTATTGCGCGGCGCAGCTGGTGGCGGGCGCGAAAGTCGGTGCGGCGCTGTTTGACTGGAATTTCACGGCTTTCGTCCTTATCGGCGCGGGCGTGCTGCTCGCCTATTGCTGGGCCGGGGGCATCCGCGCCTCGATCTGGACCGACGCGGCGCAGGCGCTCATCATCCTGTTTTCCCTGCTCGTGCTCATCGTTGCGGGGCTGGCTAAAATCGGCGGGTTTGAAGAAATGTGGGCCCAGCTCACCGCTATCGACCCTTCTTTGACAAACCCGTTCCAGGTCACGCTGCTCTCCGCCGCCGCCGGGTGGTTCTTTTTCGGCATCGGCATTTTAGGACAGCCCCAGCTCATGGTCCGCCACATGGTCGCGCGCTGTGATGCCGATATCACCGCCGCGCGCCGCATCTATATGGGCTGGCGCATCGCCGTGCTGGCACTGGCCGTGCTCAGCGGCCTGATCGGGCGCATCCTCATTCCCACGACCGAAGTCTTCGACCCCGAGCTTTCCATCCCGCTGCTCTGGCAGGACCTGCTCCCGCCCGTGCTGGTGGGCCTTTTGATCGCCGGGCTGTTCTCCGCCACCATGTCCACGGCGGATTCGCTGCTGCTCTCCGCCTCCTCGGCAATGACCCAGCACATCATTCCGCAATTCGCCCCGCAATGGCGCAATTCCTATTTCTTTGCCCGGCTGGGCACCGTGGTGATCATCGCCCTGATCGTGGTAATCGCGATGATGGCGACCAAGGGCGTCCTGTCGCTGGTCATCATCGCCTGGGCCGGCATGTCCAGCGCGATCGTGCCCTTCGTCATCCTCCAGCTTCTGGGCTTCCGTGTAACGCAAAAACAGGCGCTGATCATGATGGTATCGGGTTTCGGTGTCATGGCGCTGTGGCGCTACGGGCTGGGCTGGCACACCGTGCTGCTCGACCTCGTACCGGGCATGATGACCGGTTTCGCCGTTTACGGCCTTCTCAAGGCGTTTGAATTGATAAAACCCAAAGAAATCGCGAGAGCTAAGGTTTAGCACCCGGCATTGATAGACTCATCGGTTCGGGTTCTGTCAGGTCTGCGTCTATATCTTTTCTCAGACGCGCCAGTTGCTGCGCATTTTCCGCTTCCGCCGCTTTCACCGCTTCGCGCAATTCCTCATCAGACCCCTGAAATAACTCAACCGGTTTTGTCTTGATGATATCGCCCGAAGACGGGCTTAATCCACCCGGATCAAATTCCGGAATTTTGCTGGTATCAATTCCCTGCAATCTCGCTGTTTCTAATGCTACGCCACGAAACGTCTTCGCTGCGTTAATACTGTTCGGATCGTTGAAACCTATATATTTTAGACCGTACGCACCGCCTAAAAGGCCAAAACCGGGGTTATCCTTATTAATTTGGTTGGCCGCGTTAAGCATAGCCAATTTAATCTGAAGCATTTGACGTTCATTCACGGTAAGCGCCAACATATGCTCGCCGGGATGATCAATATCTTGCAACTGACCCGGATATTTTTTCTGATCCCACGCCGGATCATCATAAAAAATTGGGTCCATAGAAACAGGTGTTTGCGCTGTATTTGACACCATAGCCACCAAGCGATCATTTGGCGTCATTTGAAATCCTGTTGGGTGTTCCGGGTTAGCTTTCAGACCAAGTCCTTGAAACCTTGTATCAAGGCTTGCATTACCATCGCTGTCTAACTTCATAATTTCAATGTATTCATGATTGGACCAAGAACCAAAAGGACTGTTCCCCCCGCCATCCTCAAGACCGAATATTCTTTCCTCATGAAAATCAAAATCGATAGAACGAAACCATATCTGGTATTGCTCTGCCGCACCTTTATACGCACTCCCTACATCAGGAGCGCCCGCTGCAAATTGTTTTTCCGTCATAATGAAATCTCCCCTTAAAAAATCTACATCCATCATGACGGTTTGTTCTTAATTTATGGTTAATGTATAAAAAATCTAACCCATTGAAATTTAATAATTCACTTCGGATTCTTGACTTTTTTTTGGGCCGTATTATATGATTATTACAGATGCCGGGACGCCTAATATTGGGTCCTCAGGCATAGAAAAATCAGCCAAACAAATTTGGCTTTTGACAAGGCGCGAGGAGCGTAGGCGTAGAAAAAACTACGGTAGCGACGAGCAACGCAGTCATAAAGACGAATTTGGAAGGCTTTAACCTTGCTTTTAAAGGAGGATCATTATGAACCAACTAGCAACTTTCTCACCCTTAATGCGCCAGAGCGTCGGTTTCGACCGGTTTAACGATCTGTTTGAATCGCTGCTAAGCGACGGCGCGGACAAGCATTTTGAGGCCTATCCACCCTATAACATCGAAAAGCGCAGCGAAGATGAATACCGCATCACGCTGGCCGTGGCGGGGTTTGGCGAATCCGACCTTGATATCATGGTCGAGAACGACCGCCTGACCGTCAGCGGCAAGCAGGAAACGCGCGAGGAAGATCAGGGAAAAACCTATCTTCACCGCGGCATCGCCGCGCGCAGCTTCGAGCGTGTCTTCCGCCTTGCCGACCACATCCGCGTGGAAAGCGCGAACCTGAGCGACGGGCTTTTAACCGTCGACCTGGTGCGGGAAATCCCGGAGGAGAAAAAACCGCGTATGATTCCGATCAAAAACGGCGGGAAATCCCTTCTGGGAAAATCAGGAACGAAAAACAAATCCTAGGCGTATGCATACCGTAAATACGGTTTTGCCCCTGTTTCCAAGGGCGTCCTTCCCCCGCCCTTGGTAAAAGCTGGCCCGCTCTTCGCTCCCTCTTACTTCCCCGTAACAAAGCGGAGGGCGGGCTTCTTTTTACCGGGGTATGCAAAGCCGTTTTTTTTTACGCGAAAATGCTTTAAGAATAAAACGGACTGCCATTCATAAATAAGGGGAACAGGATTATGGTCGTTTCAAAAAGCATCGTGACAATTTCAAGCGTAGCATTCGCCCTGCTGTTTGGCGGCGGCGTCCTGCTTTACATGAACCTTGGCAATATCGCCAAAAACGCCACGCAGAGAATCGCCAGCGAAACGCTGGGCGTTCCCGTAACGATCGGCAGCATGAACATATCCATTCCCGAAAAATCCGTGGTGGTGAAAAACCTGAAAATCGCCAACCCGTCCGGTTTTAAAAAACCCCATGCGCTGGCTGTTGACACGATTTCCATCAAGGCGAAAAGCTTTTCCCGGGAACTCCTGACCTTTGACGACATTTCCGTGACCGGGACGAACGCCTATATGGCCGTAACCGAAAAGGGCACCAACTTCAACACGATCCGCCAGAATATGAGCGCCAAAAAGGGAAACAAGGCGGCAAAGGCAAGCGATTCCGCCCCGCCCAAGGTTATTATCAACCGCCTGAACATCGCCAAGGCCTCCCTGACGCCGGCCCTGCTGCTTGAGGATGTCGATCTGGGCGCCGTAACCGTACCCGATATCAAGCTCACGGGCATCGGCAGGAAAGAGGGCGGCGTCCTCGCCGGCGAAGCAATCACGCAGATCTGGGCGGAAATTTCGAGAGAATTCAATCTGGAAGCCGCAAAGGCCGGCATGTTAACGGGCCTGCCCGATAAAGTGCTGGATAAAATCGGCGTTTCCGGCATCGTCAGCAGCGAGGACGTACAAAAGATTATCTCTGAGCCAGAAAGCGCCGCGGAAAAAGGGCAGGAGCTGCTTGAAAAAAACCTCGATACGATTAACGAAAAAGCCAAGAAACTTTTCGATTACTAGGAACGGCACAACAACCGCGCCCGCGTCCTCTACACTGCCATCGTGAAGCGCCTGCGCTGAACGATCTGAAAACGAGGCGTTATCCCTGCTCCTCTATCTGGTTCTCGTTCTTCCGACAGGCACGCCAGCTCAGGCCGTGGAACAACATGCCCGACACAAGGTTGGACGCCGCCAACGCGATAAACAGCCCGGTAATTCCGAAAAACGTCTCCCCGATATACGCCGCGGGAATGGTAATGGCGAAGGAACGCACCACGATCATCACAAATGCTTTTTGCGGCATTCCCATGGCGTTGAACGCGGAGGCCCAGCCCATGACGAGATTGCCGAAAGCGTAGGAAAACGGCACGATCCAGAAAAACAGCGAGGCGTATTTAATCACGACGGGGTCCTGTGAAAACGCCCCGGCAATGGCCTGCGCGAACAACCCGAGCGCCACCGCCACCAGCGCCGACCAGATAAAGTTAAACAGGATCGCCTGGTTGATCGTTTCATGTACGCGTTTGAAATTCTGCGCGCCCCAGTTCTGGCCGACGATCGGCGCCATGCCCAGCGCCAGCGAAATCACCAGCAGCATGGCCAGCGCCTCGACGCGGCTGACCACGCCGAACGCCGCCACCACCTCCGCGCCACTGGAGGAGAGCAGAGCGACGATCACCGCATTGGTAAAGGGCATGACGATATTGGTGATCCCGGCGGGAATGGCGATGAAGATAAGACGTTTCAGGGAATCCCCCATCAGGTTAAGCTTCAGCCCCTTCAGGCACACAAGATCCTTTTTGAAAATCAGTATGTAAAGCGCGAGGCATAGCGCGCAAATATTGGCAATCACCGTGGCGAAAGCCGCACCGCTCACGCCCATCTCCGGCATGCCGAAAAGTCCGAAAATAAACACCGGGTCAAGCAACACGTTGACCAGAGCCACGGTCGTCATAACCAGCGCCGGGGTAAACGTATCGCCCGAAGCGCGAATGGCGGAATTGGAATTGACCGGCACGGCCAGTATAATCGAAGCCAGCAGCCACAGCGGCATATACTCCCATATGATTTTCAACGATGTATCATCCGCGCCCAGAACCTTAAAGAGCGGGTTCATAAACGTCAGCGTAGTAAGGGCGATTACCGTCGTCAGGATCACCGCGAAAATCAGGCCGTGCAGCACGATACGCTTAACGTCCTCCATTTTCTTCCCGCCGATCAGGCGCGAAACGACGGAAGAAAGAGCGATGTTAATCCCGAACACAAAATGGCTCAGGATCATGGTCACCGGGAAAGTGTAGCTCACCGCCGCAAGGCTTTCCGTGCCCAGCATGGAAATAAAATACGTGTCGGCCAGTTGCATGGATATCACCGCCAGCAGCCCCCAGATCATCGGAAGCGTAAGACGTACGAGATGGCGGCGAACAGGCCCCGTCGTCAGGTCGCCTTTGTTACGATAGGGCAGGTCCTTGGGTAATGATTTCTGTGTCATGGGTATAAATTGCACCGGTTGGTTGTGTTTTTAAAAGGAAACACCTAGAGTGTTCTTGTTTGCATTTTGCAAACCCTGATCCCGGGCCTGCGTTTCTTCGTAGCACTATTTTTCCGGCAAAACCATGCACAAGGCAAAATAAATGTTAATGCCCCGCGGCCAGTTCGATTCCCCTGGCATTTCCCCGTTTGAGAAGCCTTTCGCTCTCTCGATCGGACCGCAAAGGGCGGGCACGAGCTGGCTCGACCGCTACCTGCGCACACGCGGCGATGTGTGCCTGCCCTCGCATGTAAAAGAAGTGTTTTTCTTCGACCGTCATTACAGCCGGGGCAGCGATTTTTACACTTCACATTTCAAACCGCAGCCCGCGCACAGGCTGGTCATGGAAATCTCCACCACCGCTTTCGATCACCCGGAAGCACCGCGCCAGGTTTACAATCTTCTCGGCCCCGGCATTACCATGCTCTGCCCGCTGCGCCACCCGGTCATACGCTCTTATTCCCTTTACCAGCATTTCCGGCGCTACGGCATTTTCACCGGATCCCTTCGGGAAGCGGCGGCGGAAATTCCGCAAATTCTGCTCAGCAGCCATTACGCCGCGCATCTGCGCCGCTGGATGGAATATTTCGAACCTTCCAAAATCCATGTGGTTTTCCAGGAAGACCTGGAAACAAATCAGGAAAGCTTCGTGCGCCATATATGCACCGTGCTGGGGCTTGATTACCGCCCGCCCGCGCCCGATATCGCCCGCCGTTATAATGTCACCACGGCCTCCAGCAACCCGTTTATCGCCGGAACGGCACAAGGCGCCGCGCAATGGCTGCGTCACCGCAAGCTTTACGGCGTTATCAACCTTGCCAAGGCCATGAAACTCAAGCCGCTGATCTTTGGCAGGGAATGCCCGGAAGCCGGGAAGAACGACATTCCGCCCCAGGATTACGCGTTTTTACAGGAACGTCTTCACCCGGAAATAGAGCGCCTTGAAAAACTTCTGGGACGCTCTTTGCCTCTTTGGCAGATTTAGGATATCTATCCTTTTATGGACGCCGCAATCCAGACGCTATTCTACCCCTTTGAAAACGGGGCGCTTTCCCGGCCCGCCGCCGGGCAGGCCACGCTATTCCTCAATGCGGACTGGCATGAAACGCTGTCGCAATTCAACAGCGGCCTTTTAACCCTGCAGCAATATTTCAAACCCGCCGCCCATACGCTGCACGAACACGGGTTTCAGGTTATCTCCACGCCGCAGCACTCTCATCCTCCTTATGATCTCGTCCTTCTTCATGCCCCGAAAAACAGGGCGGAGACGCAATACCTGATGGCCTGCGCCGCTGCCCGGCTAAGTAACGGCGGCAAGCTTGTCTGCGCCGCTGCGAATGATGCGGGCGGGAGCAGGCTGGAAAAATTTATGAAGGAGCTGGGTTTTATAAATATTCAAAGCCTTTCCAAGAACAAAAGCCGCGTGGTCTGGGGTGAAAAACCGGCGGATCATGATGCGGATGTTCAACGGCAATGGCTGGAGGCGGGCGCGCTTCAGGAAATAATGCACGGGCAATTTCTTTCCCAACCCGGCATGTTCGGCTGGGACAAGATCGATGCAGGCTCTGCGCTTCTCACCGCCCACCTGCCCGAAACCCTGCCCGGCGCGGGGGCGGATTTCGGTTGCGGCTATGGCTACCTCAGCGCTCATATCCTTGCGGATTGTTCCGGCATTGAAAGCCTCGTATGTATCGATGCCGATTACCGCGCTATCGAGGCCGCGCAGAAAAACCTCGCGCGGTTTAACGTTGTTCACCGCTATCTGTGGGAAGACCTCACCGCGCCGCTGCCCGGCCTGATGGATCTGGACTGGATCGTCATGAACCCGCCCTTTCATGCCGGAAAAATAGCGGATAGCGATATCGGCGTTGCTTTTATCAAAAACGCGGCGGCTTCCCTGCGTTTCGGCGGCACCCTTTACATGGTCGCCAATGCGCAGCTTCCTTACGAACAGACCCTCGGCTCCCTGTTTAAAACCGTGGAGAAGAAATTCGAGGGGCAGGGTTTTAAAATCTACGCCGCCACGAAATAGCCGCCTACGGCCACTTGGAAGCTGCAAAGCCGCAAAGAAATTTTTTAAAGACAGCAAATTTATACAGGCAATTTTATTTTTCTGCTTCCCCCGCGCAGGCGGGGGCCTTTTTATAGCCATACAAGATTCCCGCTTTCGCGGGAAATGCAAAATGATTGTTGCTAGATCTACAGAGGTATATAGCCAGCCTTACGGGCCTATTGCGGCGCGGCCCCACCCAGCCAGTAGTCCAGCCCGGAAACCACGAACAGCAGGGCCAGCGTATAAATCAGGATCGCGATCATAATGGAAAAGGGCGTAAAGTTACCGGCATTGATCCCCGCCCGCGCCGTCGCGCCGAGGCGGGTCAGTACGTCGTTAAGCGTATAGGCAACGAAATCCCCTTGTGAAAGCAGGCCCTTGAGGTTGCCTTTCGTATCGACAACGGGCATGTGGCGGAAACGTCCCTGGCTCATGCGGCGCAGGCAATCCACGATGTTGTCGCTGACCTGCGCGGTTTTTAAATTCGTGCTCATCACGTCCTTGAGTTTTTTGCGCTTCATATCAAGGCCCTTTGCCGCCACCCGGCGCAGCAGGTCGCGCTCCGTGAAAATCCCCACCAGCTTTCCCTTGCTCGTCACCAGCACCGCGCCGTAATTGCGCGCCGCCATTTCCTGAACGGCCTTATCGATGGAATCTGTCTCTTCGAAACTCAGAACTTGGCTTTTATCTACAAACTCAGGCATGTCACTAATACACTTCATAGCTCTTACCTTTCTGACAGGAGGTGGGAAGCCCATGTTCGCGCATGCACAAAGTTTTTTCAAGGGTCCCCCGGCATTAAAAATTTTTTGCAAGGGGGATTGCAAAGTTCAAAAATCATCAAATGCCCTTTAAATTCACCCGAAATTACGCGTAAAATCGAAACAAAAATATTTGCCATAATATACAAATTGTGGTGAAATAAAAGGAGTGGTTCACACACGGTAAGACTTTAGGAAAAGAAGAGCTGACGCCCCGGAAACCGGGAAAACCGCAGCCGCGCCGTGTGAGGGTGAAAATCGGAGAACAGGTTGGAAAATGTGCCTTCCCTATCAAACGCGTCGGTACCGGCATAAACATCGTCTTTACCGGCGTTCTTATGTGCGTAATTTTTGTTTTATTTTTGCCGGGTTTATCGTCCTGCTGGCTTTTTCCGCGGGCGGCGCCTGGTCCGCCGGCGACCGGGTCCAGCGCCACACGGAAAATGTAAAACACCTTACAAAGACAACTCCCGTTTTCGGCGAACGTCTCGTCCCCGTACCGCCGAAAAGGACGGAAAGCTGACTTTCCGTCTCTATATGTCCCTCGTCTTGCTATGGCCGCCTGTGAAGGATTTCTCTCCCCTCGTCACAGGCGGCCAAACGCGCTTTTCTGTTCCCCCTTCCCGGTCGTCATCCCGGGCTTGTCCCGAAATCCGTTCATTGGCATGGCGTAGATAAGAAGCATGGATTCCGGTCCGCGCCAGTTAAATCGTCATTGCGAGACCCGAAGGGGCGAAGCAATCTCCAGCCAGAAGATTGCTTCGTCAGGGCTTGTGCCCTTCCTCGCAATGACGCTTTATGCCGGAATGACATTTAAACCCGAAAGCATCGCCCGGCGTCACAAAGCGCTTGCCCCCCAAACCTAAACACTACCTTTTTGCCCCGAAATTCTGTATAAAGCCTTCATCTTTGCAACGCAGGAAAGGACGAACCGCCATGAAGATCAAATTCGACATTGAATGCTCCCCCGACGAGGCCCGTAAATTCCTTGGCCTGCCCAACGTCGCCCCGATGCAGGAAAGCATGATGAAAGAGCTGGAGGAACGCATGCAGGAAAACATCCGCTCCCTGAGCCCCGAAGAGATGGTCAAGACATGGTTCCCCATGGTCACGCAAAACTGGAACGACATGCAGAAAATGTTCTGGGACCAGATGGGTTCGATGCAGCCCGGCACCTCCAAATCAGGTAGCGCTAAGAGCTAAACCCGGCATTTGCTCGTGGGCAGAGTCTCAAGAACCGCTATAATTTTGTTGACATAATTGCCTACGTTGCTTAAGCAGTAGAAAAAACTGCGGAGAAAATAATGCCAGCAACATCCCCAAACGCTGCCCCCCTGCCTTTGGACCCGAAAATTTTTGAAGCCTGCGTTCAAAGCTTCCTCGCGCAAGCCGTTTACCATACCCGTCAAATGCCTCCGGATTCTCCGAAAGCATTAGAAAGACAATTTGGACGAGCGGCTCGAATTATGACGCCAGGCGCTAAACGGGATACTATTATGGACGCTCTAGGATTCATCAACGGCCTCTCGCAAGACATTCTTCAGCAGCCTGACCCTATCGAGGGCATCAATGCCTTTTGCCGGCAAATAATGGAAGATTCCCGCTCAAAAGGGATAGATTCACCCGAAGAAACAGCCATCCTCGCTAATGACTTTGAGGTACAGTATATCAGCCGCCGCTATACCGATGCGGACTTTAATGCCCACATAGAACACGCCACAAAATTTATAGCCAGCCTTATACGATTGCAAACGTCCTCAGCAAGTCTAAGGACTTTTATTGATGAATTTAACCCATCTGAAGAACTGTTGGCCGTTATGAAAGAACTGGGCAAACACACACAGGCGGTACTTTTAGAAGAACTCCGCGACCTGTTCGAGCTCCCTGACCCAGCGGCAGCCCCCGGCGGCAGGCATGTAGCACGTAACTAAACGAAATACGGTTTGCCCGCTCTGCCACATGGTGTAAGGATAAACCGCTATGACCGCACTGCGAACAACAATCTATGCCCTTTCCAGCGCGCCGGGCCGCGGCGGCGTCGCCGTGGTACGCGTCTCCGGCCCGCAAGCGGCGCAAAGCCTTAAAAACCTGGGCGGCGCCCTGCCCCCGCCACGTCTGGCTACATTGATGAAACTCACTCATTCCCCCAACAATGTTTCACGTGAAACATTGCCGGAAATGATCGACCACGCCCTTGTGCTTTATTTCAAAGCCCCCGCCAGTTTTACAGGCGAAGACGTGGCGGAATACCATATCCATGGCGGCCCGGCGGTGATCGATGCGCTTTTGAACGCCCTCGCGGCGCAAGACGGCCACCGTATGGCGGAGCCCGGCGAATTTACCCGCCGCGCCTTTGAAAACGGCAAGATGGACCTGACAGAGGCCGAGTCCATTGCCGACCTGATCCACGCCGAAACACAGGCGCAAAGGATGCAGGCCCTGCGCCAGATGGAAGGGGCGCTTTCCTCCCTTTACGAAGGCTGGACAGAGAGTTTGAAAAAATCCCTCGCCCATCTCGAGGCCGATATCGAATTCCCGGATGAGGACTTGCCAGAGGGAATTTCCCCGGAAATCACCAATACCGTGACGACACTCACCAACGAAATGTCCGCCCACCTTGCCGATAACCGCCGCGGCGAACGCCTGCGCGACGGTTTGAAACTCGTGATTATCGGCGCGCCCAATGCCGGGAAATCCACCCTGATCAACGCGCTGGCGCGGCGCGATGTGGCAATCGTTTCCGATATCGCGGGCACCACGCGGGATGTGATTGAAACCCATCTCGACCTTGGCGGTTACCCGGTCATCCTGGCGGATACGGCGGGGCTGCGCCCCGACCAGATCGGCGCGGACGATCAGGATAAAATTGAATCCGAAGGCATCCGCAGGGCGCTCGAGCGCGCGCAGAACGCCGATCTGAAAATCCTGCTTTTCGACGGCACCGCGCCAACACCAGACGCCCACACATTGAATCTTGCGGATGAAAACGCCCTGCTGGTGATTAACAAGCAAGACTGTCATCCTGAAGCGCCCGCTCTGAAGGATCTCATAGCGGGAAAAATAGATCCTTCAGGCATTCGCCTTCAGGATGATATTATTTGTATCTCCGCGAAAACGGGGGCGGGCCTTGCGGAACTCGAAACCGCCCTAATTGCCAAGGTCGAAACGCTGATCGGTAAAAGCGAAGCGCCCTCCCTCACCCGCCGCCGCCACCGTGAAGCGCTGGAGGAAGCTCTCACCGCGCTGGAGCGCTCCGGCGCCGCGCCCCTGCCGGAACTGGTTGCCGAAGATTTACGCCTTGCCATCCGCGCGCTGGGCCGCATCACAGGCCGCGTTGATGTCGAGGACCTTCTCGACGTTATTTTCAAGGATTTTTGTATTGGCAAGTGACAGAAGTCTTGGCATTCGTTTTCGAATGCCTTAGACGATGTCATCCCTGCGAAGGCCGGGATCTATTGCAACAAACACCTTAGCTAGAGTGTCATCCCTGCGAAAGCAGGGATCTATTAATTAAAATAACCCAAACGTCCATGACATGCGCTCACGAACCAGCAAAGCCTGAGCCTTGCTTACTGCTGCTTCAATTTCTTCATCACTCACCGTTACGTTCTGGCGTTCAATTTCGTCTTTAAAGTCCTGAAGATATTGAGCCGCTTCTTTTGTTGCCCCGGCTCTGCGTGCAAACACATAATTTATTAAATGGGGATGAGCGGCGATCTGGAACCTGCCCTTAAGCGAACTGTCTATAAACAGAGCCTGTGCGGCCTCCCCGCGGGAAGCTTGGGTATATCTGTCTTTCAAAGATTTATAACCGGAGCGGGGCCATACAAAACTAAGGCCGCAAACACTATCCCAGGACGGGCGTAAATTATCGAGAAGTCGCACAAACAAATCATTTCCCCTTGTTTGAAATACGACGCAGTTCGGCGAAGATGTATAGTTTTATTGCAGCAGGTCAAGAGGAATCGGTGATAAAAATTTAAAGCGGTATCAGGTGCTATAAAATATACCTGACCCCTGAGAATCCACCCTTAAGGCCGCTCATACCGCACATCATGGGATGGGGAAAGAAGGGTTTTTAAAAATGCCTGCACATCTTCGTCCTTGGGATTCCACACCGAAATCGCGAGCGCTTCATGTTCCGGCGCGGGCGCGTCGTCAACCACCAGCTCAAGCTTGTGGGGCCGGGACAGGCGCCCGAATGTCTCGCTGATGGCATCAAGATTGATCTGCGCGCGGTTGGTCCAGAACTGCGCCGGATTCCAGAAATTGCGGGAATTTTGCAAATGCCGGATCATCACTTCCGGGATATCTGCGGGGGTAAAACCATGCGCCGCGCGGCGGTAAACGCCCGCCTTATCCTTGACTTTTTCCGCGCCGATATCCTCCAGCCTGATACGGGCCAGCGCGAGATAATCAAGCGCCTGCGCCGGATTGCTGGAAAACACCATGGGTCCGTCCAGCACGGAAGATTGCGCCGCCCAGCGGACAAAGCGGGTCACCAGCCGGTTGTCACGCGCGGAAAGCAGGGTCGGCGGATGCGTGGTTTCATCCCAGCGCAGGCCGGTCACCAGCGTTCCCGCCACATCGAAAAACACGCCGCGCCGGACAATCTCCCCGTCTTTTAACGCTCTCGCCACGCGGGCAAAGTGCTCCTGCAAAAGATCCATAACCCGACTATATGAAAAGCTTTGTGGATATTTCAATGAAATTCGGGTATAACCCCGGCCATGATGCAACAAGTTTACAAATACAAGCTGCACAATTTTTTCTTCAGGCAAGGCACGAGGAGCGCGGCGTATAAGACATACGCGAGCGACGAATAACGATGACTGAAGGAAAAAGGGAGCAGCGCTTCGATGTGATTGTCATTGGGGGCGGGCACGCAGGCTGTGAGGCCGCTGCTGCCTCTGCACGCATGGGCGCGAAAACCGCGCTGCTCACCCACAGGCTGGAGACGATCGGCGTCATGTCCTGCAACCCCGCTATCGGCGGGCTGGGCAAGGGCCACCTTGTGCGCGAAATTGACGCGCTCGACGGCCTCATGGGCCGCATTATCGATCAGGCCGGAATCCAGTTCCGCATGCTCAACGCCTCCAAGGGTCCGGCGGTGCGGGGCCCCAGAGCGCAGGCCGACCGCAAGCTCTACCGCGAGGCAATGCAGCGCGAGCTTTCAAACTACCCCAACCTGACACTGGTCGAGGGCGGGGCGGAAGACCTTATTCTCGCTCCTTCGTCTTCCCCGGTTCCTTCCTCGTCTTCCCCGCGAAAGCGGGGACCTGCAGCAGCGCGGGAAGAAGACCCCCGTTTGCACGGGGAAAGCAGATTTGAAATTGCTGGCGTGCGCACGCAGGACGGGCGGGAGATTTCCTGCCGCGCCGTGGTCATCACCACCGGCACGTTCCTGCGCGGCGTTATTCACCGGGGCGAGGTGCAAATCCCCGCCGGACGGGTGAAAGAAGTCATCGGACCGGACGGCGAAAAACATGAAAAACCCGCGATCGGTTTGGCGGAAACGCTGGAGCGTCTGGAATTTCCGCTGGGCCGCCTGAAAACCGGAACCCCCGCACGCCTTGCCGCCGATACCATTAACTGGGATGCGTGCGAGGAGCAGCCGGGCGATGAAAATCCCCTGCCGTTTTCAACGATGAATACCGAAGTCACGGTGCCGCAGATTTCCTGCTACATCACCTATACTAACGAAAACACACATAAGATTATCGCCGATAACATCAAGCGCTCCGCCATGTATTCCGGCAATATCAAGGGCACGGGCCCGCGTTACTGCCCTTCTATCGAGGATAAAATCACGCGCTTTGCCGATAAATCCCGGCACCAGATTTTTCTGGAGCCCGAAGGGCTGGATTCCAACGTGGTTTATCCCAACGGCATTTCCACCTCCCTGCCCGCCGAAGTGCAGGACGATTACATCCGCTCTATCAAGGGGCTGGAAAACGTGGAAATCCTCGAATACGGCTACGCCATCGAATATGACTACGTTGACCCGCGCGACCTGAAAGCGACGCTGGAGAGCAAGCGCCTCCCCGGCCTGTTCCTCGCCGGGCAGATCAACGGCACCACCGGCTACGAAGAGGCCGGGGCGCAAGGATTAATGGCGGGGATCAACGCCGCCCTGCAATCCCGCGCGCAGGATGAATCCGGTAATGTTTCACGTGAAACATCGGAAACTTTTATCCTCGACCGGGCACAGGCTTATATCGGCGTGCTGATCGACGACCTGATTTCCCGCGGCGCGCCCGAACCCTACCGCATGTTCACCAGCCGCGCCGAATACCGTTTGCGCCTGCGCGCCGATAACGCCGACCAGCGCCTGACCGATCGCGGCATGGAAATCGGCTGCATCGGAGAAGCCCGCGCCGCGCTCTGGCGGGAAAAAGCCGCGCAACTGAATGAGGCCCGCGCCCTGACGCAAACCCTGCAAGCCACGCCCAATGAACTGGAGGCCTGCGGTATCGGTATTAACAAGGACGGTATCCGGCGCAGCGCCTTTGCCCTGCTCGCCTATCCCGATATCGACTGGGAACAGCTCGAAGCGGTCTGGCCCGAGCTTTCCGCCATTCCGCCCGCCATCCGTGAACAGGTGGAAATCGATGCCTTATATTCCGGCTACATGGCGCGGCACGAGGCCGATATCGCCGCCTTCCGCAAGGATGAAGCGCTGAAACTTCCCGCCGATCTGGATTACAAGGCCATCGGCAGCCTGTCCAACGAAGTCCGGCAAAAGCTGGAGCAGGCCCGCCCCGCCACATTGGGCGCGGCGGCGCGCATTCCCGGCGTTACCCCGGCGGCTGTGGTGGCCCTGCTGCGCTGTGTCAAACGCGGGAACCGGAAAAATGCGGCTTGATTAATAACGCGAAGAAACGAAGTTTCGAAAACTTATTTTATGGAGCGCGAATGTCAGGAAAAGGAACATGGCGTTTTTATTATGAACAACTCCGAGCAGGCAGCAGGGTATCGGAAATTTTCCCTTCTCTTAAGATGAGGGAGACTCAATAAAAAAAACCCTCCCTGAGGGAGGGGGTCAGGGGGAGGGTTTATATTCTATGTTTTAAAATTCAGCCCCGGGAGAGATTAAAAAATACAAAATCAAAAGGAACGCTTCGTGACTTCGTATCTTCGCGTTAAAAATATCCTTGAAAATGTTTCACGTGAAACATTGGAAAAATTACGGCTTTATCAGGCGCTTTTGGAAAAATGGCAAAAGGCCGTCAATCTGGTCAGCCCGCAAACCCTGCCCGCAGCATGGGAGCGTCATTTCGAGGATTCGGCGCAGCTTTCCGCCTTCCTGCCCTGCTCTCCCTTGCTTTCCCCGCGAAAGCGGGGACCCTCAAAAACAGACAAAAAAGATCCCCGTTTACACGGGGAAGACAAAATTGTGCTGCTCGATTTCGGCAGCGGCGCGGGGTTTCCCGGCCTCGTGCTGGCTATACTGCACCCGGAAATCGAGGTGCATCTGGTGGAATCCGATGAGAAAAAGGGGCAATTCCTGCGCAATGTTTCACGTGAAACATCGACGCCCGTGACCATCCATACGCAGCGGATCGAAGCTTTAAGCCCTGAAACCCTCGCCAAAATCCGCCCCGACATCATCACCGCCCGGGCGCTGGCGGACCTCGCAACGCTGTGCCGCTACGCCCTGCCTTATGCGGAAAACAACCCCGACCTGGTCCTGCTGTTCCCCAAAGGGGAAAAAGCGACGGAAGAGATTAAAGCGGCAGAGAAGGAATTTTCCTTCACCCTGACCGCCCACCCCAGCCGTACAAACCCGGCGGCGCGGATTTTGGAAATCCGTAACCTGCGGAAAGTTTAAACTGCCGATCGCTATCTAAAAGCGCCCTGCACTGAAAGATGTTTTTTCACTTTAGTCGTCATCCCCGCGAAAGCGGGGATCTTGTATTTGTGGCACGAGATCCCGGTTTAAGTCCGGGATGACGCCTTAATTTATTTTGAACTTTTTCAGCGGGAAAAACAGAGACAGGATTGCCGCGTCAGGGCTTGCGCCCTTCCTCGCAATGACAGCGGGCGATGTTTCACGTGAAACATTAGACCGAGAGGCCGGGCAGGCCATGTGCATAAACGGGGAGGCAAAGCGGCTTTTTCTTGACTCAAAGGCGCAAAAAACCGCACTGTATAAAGGTTCCAGATATCCGATTCCAACAACGTCTTTACCTTTATCGTGAAAGGCTTACATATGCGCCCCTTAACCCAGACCGCCCCCGCCAGACCCGGTTTCAGATCAGACCTCCGCCGTCCGCGCCTGATGGCAATCGCCAACCAGAAGGGCGGCGTAGGCAAAACCACCACGGCGATCAACCTTGCCACCGCGCTGGCCGCCAACAAGCAGCGCGTCTTGCTGATCGATCTCGACCCGCAGGGCAACGCCTCCACCGGGCTGGGCGTAAAACGCTCGGCGCTGAGCTGGAGCGCCTATGACGTGCTGTTCGAAGATGCGGAACTGGTGGAATGCGCCAAGGAAACCCGCGTGCCGGGCCTGAGCGTTGTTCCCTCTTCCGTTCACCTTTCCGGCGCGGAGATCGAGCTGGTCACCGCGGAAAACCGCGAGTTTCGCCTGAAAAAGGCGCTGCAACAGCCCCTGCCCTTCGACTATGTGATCGTCGATTGCCCGCCCGCCCTGGGCCTGCTGACGCTGAATGCGCTGGTAGCGGTGGATTCCATCGTCGTGCCGCTGCAATGCGAGTTTTACGCGCTGGAGGGCCTCAGCCACCTGACAAAAACCGTCGAGCGGGTGAAAAAGCATTTCAACCCGGCGCTGGACATCCACGGCGTCGTGCTGACGATGTATGACGCGCGTAACAACCTTTCCAACGCCGTAGCGGATGACGTGCGCAAATTCTTCGGCGACAAGGTTTATAAAACCATTATCCCGCGCAACGTGCGCCTGTCCGAAGCGCCCTCTTACGGACTGCCGGCGATTGTCTATGACATGCGCTGCCCCGGGGCGCAGGCCTATATCCAGCTGGCGCGCGAAGTGATCCGGCGGGAACGCAAACTCTTGCAAGTCGCGGCGTAACGCGCTAGGACTTTTTGACTAAACACCATGAACGCAACAGCACAAAAGCAGACACAAACCGAAATGAGCGAAGACCTGAACCCGAAAAAACGCGGCCTGGGGCGCGGCCTGAACGCCCTTTTTGAAGACGAGGAAGTAGATTACGCCCCCAAGGCGGAAGCGGCACAGGCAGCCCCGGAAACGGCGGCGGCGGAATCCGCGGGCAAAAGCCGCCAGATGCTGGGCATCGACCTGCTGGCCCCCCGCAAGGAACAGCCCCGCAAGATTTTCTATGATGAGACATTGCGCGAGCTGGCGGATTCCATCAAGCGCCACGGCGTGCTCCAGCCCTTGCTGGTGCGTCCCGCCAAGGACAACCCCGGAAATTACGAGATTATCGCGGGGGAACGCCGCTGGCGCGCCGCGCAGCTGGCCGGCCAGCACGAAGTTCCCGTGATCCATATGGAGGTCAGCGAGGAAGAAGCCTTCCGCATTGCCCTGATCGAGAACCTGCAACGGGAAGATCTTGATATACTGGACGAAGCCAACGGGTATCAGGCGATGATCGACACCTTCGGTTACACGCAGGAACAGCTGGCGGAGGCGCTGGGCAAGTCACGTTCCCACGTCACCAACATGCTGCGCCTTCGTAAATTGCCCGATGCGGTGCTGCTGCGCCTGCACGCCGGGCATATTTCCATGGGCCATGCCCGCGCCCTTCTGGGCGCCAGCAACCCCGGCGACCTGGTGGATTTCGTTGTAGAACAAGAGCTTACGGTCCGCCAGACAGAAGAACTGATCGCCGACGGTCATTCCGCCCATCTCCAGAAACCGCGCGTGGACATGGCGGATAAGCGCGGCGGCAACGGCCGCAAAATGCGCGACGCCAATCTTACGGCGATCGAGGAAACGCTGGCGCAAAAGACCGGACTGAAGGTTCATATTGCTATGAATGCCAGCGGTAAATCAGGCACGTTCAAGATTGATTTCAAATCGCTGGACCAGCTCGACCAGATCCTGGAATACCTGGGCGGGGAGGGTTCCGCAAAACCCGCCGCCCGGTTGATGGATTAGAATATACCCCGCCTACGTATTAAACTTGTCATCCCGGCGAAAGCCGGGATCTTGTTATTTGCTGCACGAGATTCCGGGTCAAGCCCGGAATGACACCCTATTGTTAAACCCGCCAAAATGACAGCAAGCAGGGCACATCATTACTGTATTTCCCGCGGAAGCGGGAATCTTACAGGGTAATCAAAAGACCCCCGCTTCCGCGGGGGAAGCAACCTTCAGAGATTGCCGCGCCCGGCCTGACGGCCTCCTCGCAATGACGACAAGCCTTTGATTTCTAGCGGCTTTTACTGATTCCCAGAATTGCCTGTGAGCACAGGGTTTCCGCGGGGCTGCCGGTGCGTTTGCACTGGGCCTCAAGCTCGGCAAGCCGGTGCAGGATCTGGGCGAGGGAGGGCAGGGACCAGCTCTCCAGCTGGGCGCGAAACAGCGGTTCCTGCTTAAAGAAAATCGGCGGGGTAAGCTTTTTGACGGCCTGCTCCGTATTCATTCCCTCCGCCATACGGGCGCGGGTTAAGTGAAGCTTGCGGAAATGGTTTTGGAGGGCACGCAGGATGGCGATAAACGCCACCCCTTCCTCCAGCAGGTGGTCATAGGCGCGCAAAGCGGCCTCGGTGCGGCGCCCGGCGGTATAATATACAAGATCGTCCATGTTCTGCGCCCCGGCCTCCCCGCACACCGCCATGGCGTCTTCCAGCCGGACTTCGCGTTCCTCCCCCATATAGGTGACAAGTTTTTCCAGCTCGCCGCGCGCCTTTTGGCGGTTCCCGGCGATATTCGCGGCCAGCCATGATACGGCGTCGGGCTGCGCGGAAAGGCCGTGGCCGGATAAAATCTCGCGAATCAGTTTTGAGAGATCGCGCTCATCCTCGACATAGCAGGGCAGGGCGGCGGCATTGCCCGCCTTTTCACACAGCAGGCGCAGAGAGGAACGCGGACCGAGCTC
>CAZBNG010000014.1:0-9892 GCA_964493095.1 uncultured Pseudobdellovibrionaceae bacterium | reverse complement strand
GCCTCCAGAATCACCAATGCTTCTGCGCTCGGTTTTTCCAGATACGCCTTGATCAGCGGGGTGATTTTATCCCCGGCACCCTCGATCCTGATCAAACGGTCCCCACCCATCATGGATACCGCAAACGCTTCGTCACTGAGCTTTGCGGGGTCCTCCACCAACTGGTCGGTCGTGAGCAGCGCCACGTTAAACGGGTCGCTTAAATCCGCCACGACGCTCTGGCCCATCGTTTTGGCGCGCTCGCGCATCAACCCGCTATCGGGGCCGTAAACCAGAATGACGCGCGCGGCCTTGTCCGGCGCCTTTACAAAGCTTTCAATCTGGCGGAACTGGATTTTCATGCCTTTATCGTGGCGCTATGCAGCGATTCGGTCAATGCAGCATAGTTATTAACCCCCAAGGTCATCCGGAATCAAGTCGGGATCCGGGATGGTGCTGCCCTTCTTCCTTAAACCCTGGGGCGCATGATGCTTCCGGCTAGCAGCAAAAGTCATTGCGAGGAGGGGCCAAGCCCTGACGCGGCAATCTTTTTCTGGCAGAGATTGCTTCGGCTGCGCCTCGCAATGACGGATAAACTAAGCGCGCAAGCCTGCTTGTGCACAGCCCCCGTTGCCTTGATGCCGGGGCAGATCATACGGCAGGTTATAAGGAAAGTTTAGCGTGTGATGGAAATCAGGACAGATCCATCCCTAATTTTTCTCCGATTTCCGCCATAACCTCATCCAGGCGCTTGGAATAAGCGTCACGCTCGCCTCTCACAACATCCCCTATTTCCTGTTTGGCCTGTTCGGCAATGTTATGAATAGCCTCCAAACTATAATCCGCCCTAACCATATCGTCCCACTTTTGCCGGGATATGTTATGGGGAACCCGCCCTTGGGAACGAAGAGAATTAAAATTACGCAAACCTATTCTTGCTGCAGTGAAGCGCTTATTCGCTTCGGGAGCGTCTTGGAAAATTGCAGACACAAGTCCGCGCGGGAAAAGGCTTCCCGCCGTTCTTAGCGGTAACCGGTCTTCCGGCCGGCCGTAAAACCCTTCATCAAGACCTTGAGTTGGCACGCACGGCGCACAATCTGCTTCGGACATAGGTAAATCCTCTCTCATATTCATTTACAAGCCCGGACTTTAATACAAGAATTTAATTATGTCAATAATAATCAGGCGCGCAAGCTTGCTTGTGCACAGCCGCCAGGCAGGCGCGGTCCTTTTTTAAAGATCATTTTGGCGAGAAGGGGCGTGAAAACATAAGGGGGAAGCCGCCGCATACCTCATCCCTAACAGATTAGACGACCTCTAAGTGAGCTCCCGGTAAACTAACGCTTTGCCGCGGGAGATATGACTGCTGTTCTTCATCCAGCACAGCATCCTGTAAATTGGCATGTGTCAGGTCGGCGCCTGTCAGATCCGCGCCTCTTAGATCAGCGCCTGCCAGGTTGGCTTCTGCCAAATCAGCGCCCTGCAGGTCGGCGTTTGTTAAATTGGCGTGCGTTAAGTCGGTGTTTCGTAGATTAGCATCCCGTAGATTGGCACCGTATAGCAGCGCCCGCGATAAATTCAGGCCACTCAAATCAGCGCCTGCAAGATCAGGATTCCAGCCGGGATGTTCTTCACGCAAACCGCGGAATGTGTATCCAAGAAAAGCCCCGGCCAACGTAAAACGACTCTCCCTATCAATTTTCCCTGTTCGCAGAGCCTTCATGGCTTTTTCATTAAGAGCTTGCATAAAAGATTCTTTTTGTGCGCTTGCTTTAGGAGTTAGAAGCTCTATTGGATAAGAGAAATCAACCCTACTGCAATCAGTAGATGTTATCTGCTCTGGGCTAAGCGTACCATGCTCCAGCCTGGCCCCCGTCAGGTCAGCCCCTGTCAGATCGATCCCCCTCAAACAGACTCCTCTCAAATTGGCCCCTGCCAGATTGGCTTCTCTCAGATTAGCCCCTGCGAAATTAACGGAACTCTGTTTGATCCCTCTCAGGTCAGCCCCTTGTAAATTAGCCCCTGTCAAATCGGCCCATGTCAAATCAGCCCCTCTCAAATTGGCCCCTGTCAGATCGGCCCCTGTCAGATCGGCATTACTCAGGTTGGCGCCTGCCAGCTTAGTCTCTCTCAGGTCGGCCCCTTGTAAATTAGCCCCCTTCAGGTCAGCCCCTGTCAGATCGATCCCCCTCAAACAGACTCCTCCCAAATCGGCCCATGTCAAATCAGCCCCTGTCAAATCAGCCCCTGTCAGCTTGACTTCTGTCAGAATGGCCTCTTTCAGAATGGCGTTTGTCAGGTCGGCATTTGTCAGGTCGGCCCATTGCAGGCCGGCGCGTGATAAGTCGGCCCCTCTCAAATTGGCCCCTGCCAAATCAGCGACTCTCAGGTCGGGTCCTTCCCAACGGTTCCTGTCCCAATAATACCTATCATCACCGAGAAGCATTACGGGAGGTTCCGGAATGTATGTCAGCTTGGCCTCGATCAGCTTGGCCCCTCTCAAATTGGCCCCTGCCAGAATGGCTTCTTGCAACTTGGCCTGTGTCAGGTCGACCCCCGCCAGATTGGCCCCCGCCATGTGGGCCTTTCTCAGGTCGGCGTTTGTCAGGTCAGCCCCTTCCAGGTCGGCGTTTGTCAGATTGGCCCATACCAGATTGGCGCTTGTCAGGTTGCCCCTTGTCAGCTTGGCCCCTATCAGCTTGGCCTCGATCAGATTGGCCCCCGTCAGATCCGCCTTACTCAGATCGGCCCCGTTCAGCCTGGTTCCTTCCCAATCAGTATCTCTCAGATTAGCCCCGCTCAGGTTGATATCATTAAAATAGGCGTACCTGAACTTCACGCCGCTCAAATCCTGTCTCCAGTCCGGATTTCTCTCATGTAATTCCCCGAGCTCAAGATAATGAAACCCTCCTGCTCTTAACAGTTCATTCCCAATTCTATCCAGTTCACGGTTATCAGAAGGTGCGGTGGCGTTCATGTTCAGCTCCCTGTCTTATAAAATATAAAAATTCAGGGGCAGGTTATGAATAATACAACACCCTGTCAAGAAAATTATGGCAAATTTATGCCGACAGGGCGAGGCCTTCACAACCACCGGCGGCCCGCAATTCTTTCTCAAAGATCGTTTTGGCGCAGTGATTGGGATTTTCCAGCAAGGCGGCATCGTAAGTGCGCTGGAAATCCAGCACCTCCTCCAGCGTGGTGAAGAGCCGCCCGTTAACCTTGGCGTCGGTGCAGCCCGTGCGACAGATGGTGAGCAGGGGTTGTAATTCCTCATCAAAACCCCCAAGCCCGTTTGAGCCGTCATAGGCCTTTTCGATCAGATCGGCAAAAGCGCGGGCAAATTGCGCCATAACGCCGCTGCCATAGGGGATTTCCATGTATTTGCCGGCGTGGTTGCGCGCGGCTTCGTAAGAGCGCTCCAGCACCTGCGAAGTGCATTGCCCGTCATCAATATCAAAACCGTAGGACGCCAGCAAACCATCAACTTCATGAGCAAATTCGGGGTTATAGGCCAGCGCGGCGGTGATAAGCTGCGCGCTTTGGTGCTGATGCGCGCCTACGCCGAACATGCGGGCCTCGTAACGGTGGCCGAAAATATCGTCGTTTTCATCGCGCAGGGCGGCGACCTTTACATCCGGCCACAAAACCGTCTGGGCGAAATAGTAATTGGTGGCGGTATTCAGGCCCTTCTCACGCAGCTCGTTAAAGCTGGTCCACTGCCCGGCGGGCACGCGCTGCGTCGCGCCGCTTTCATCATAATACACGTAAAGCGGGTTGTTCATCACATGGCGGATATGGGCACGGATGAACTCCTCGCCGCTGCGGGCCGTGAAAACATATGGGGGCACGCCGCCGCGCCCCTCCAGCAGGCCGATATGGCGGTAATACATGCCGGAATGGCCCTTGAAACGCTTGCCTTCCGCGTAACCAGAGGAATTATCGCTAAGAAGGAATAAAAACGGCGCGAGGAAGTAAAGCCGCCGGACATTTTCCAGCAAATGCTCCGGGTCTTCGTGACTGACCGACACCTGCGTGGATTTACACACGGTGAAATAAGCGGCAAAGCCCTGCATATCGCTGCGCGGGGGCCCAAAAAACGCCTGATAGCGCGGCACATCGACAAGATGCTGGAGCAGGTATTGATAGGTTTTATCGGGCAGTTCCTGAAAATAGGAGCGCTTGAGCCCCAACCCCGCAGCCTTATCGCGCAACACGCGCAGCTTGGCGTTGGTATCGTCCAGCACGCGGCGCAGATCGCCCGGCCCGCCGGCGATCGAGCTGACCTCCAGCGTTTCGGTGGAGGGCTCGTTATTCACCCAGTTACCGGGGATTTCCGCGGCGGCGGCGTTTTTTACCACCTTGTTCTGGGACAAGCTCATAATATCGAGATCCGGGCCTTCGGGGTCGAAAAACGCCAGCTCCACTTCTATGCCCGTTTTGGATTTGCCCTTGCCCACCCCCTGGTAGAGGTGCCAGACATCGCTTTCGTCATTGATCAGCGTGGTATCTTTGGCGTTTACGTCTGACATCGGCTCCCTTTCAAACAGCGCAATATTACAGCGATATAGCGCATAATGCAAAAATGGCGAGGGCGGCAGTATCGAAGAGTTTAAAAAGCAAGGTGTCATCCCGGACCTGATCCGGGATTCCGTTACGAAACAACGGGATCCCCGCTTTCGCGGGGAAGACGCCTGATTTTTTAGATCCTTCAGCGCAAGCGCTTCAGGATGACGATGAAGGAGGCGCCCGCCTGATTATTTTTGCAGATATTTTATGCGTAGGCGGCGTGCGGGGTTTCTACTGGCAGACCTTTCACAAAGAACGACTCTCGCTGCTTTCTCAGCTCGCCGCTTTGCGCCAGCTCAAGGATGCTCTGCATGACCGGGATGGCCATGGCATGCGTCCACTCATGTTGCAGCAGAGAGCCTGAGGGCTTATTGCGTTCCCGGATGTTGCGGGGATAACGAAGCTGGGCCAGATCTTCTGGAACGGGCGCGCCCCCGTTCTTCCATGCCCTATGAGCGGCAATTTTTTTAGCAAGGTCGCGTCCAAATTCAGCTTCCAGCGTAGGAGCGCCGGGGTATTCACAATGCCCTGTGAAATTAAAGGTCCGCGAAATCCTGTCATAAACGATAGAAGAACCGGTTTCCGGGGAAGAGGATAAAACCTCCAGATCGGGATTTTCCAGTATATGCTGCTCATCACTGCGGCCATGGCGGGAAACGGGCATCGGAAAACGCTCCGGCAGACGCAAACGCGAAGCCAGAGCGGCGGGCGTGCTGGTCTGTGTGAAAACGCCGGAAGTTTTGTCCGGATGATAGCTTCGTTCTACATCGTGATGATGGAAAAGAGACGCATGCGCGCCCCAGCAGCTTGCCAGCGTCACATTGATTTCCTCACGCGCGCAATCAAACGCAAGTTCCAGCTCCGGCCAAGAATCAAGGGTATCAAGGTCGTCCTTTTCGTTTCCATGCCCGCTGAAAAATATGCCGTTCAGGGGCACAGGAAAATTAGAAATATCAGACATCGGCCTGTGGTGTTGCCGCCTGTAAGTCGCCCCGGGAGTATTGCGGTCGGAATTAAGCCAGACCTCCGGGGAAAAAACATGCAGCCGCACAGGGATATCGGAATGCGCCATCAGCCGTCCGAAATCGCGCTCGGGGTCCTGCGGCACCGGCATAAGATTAACCAGACCGATATGGACTTCATCTCTGTGCCAGAGAGTTGCTCCCTGCTGTAACAAAACCCTGCCCGCAAGGCCCGGTTCCTGCGAAAGCTGCTGATATATTTCTTCACTGGATACAATTAAAGGCATTTATTTGTTTTTTTCCTTATTAGATTAGGGCGGCAAACCGCAGATAAAAACCGCGCTGTCTGTGCGACGCGCGGTTTTTAAATCCGAAAATCAAATTAATAAGAAGGAAATACTACGGGTATACCGTGTTGCTGTGCATATCCATGCGCCTTGGGTCCAACGGTTGCTTTTTCTTCAAACGGGACATCTTCAAGAAGATGAATGGCACCCGGCTGAGCTTCGTTTGCTCCCGGTGAAATATTATTTACAACAATTTGGAATGCTCTAATTTTGGATGCATTAAATTGATGCTTAGGATCAGGATCCGTTTCCGTTACAGGTTGCACGGTAATGAATGGCTCTGTTTCTGACCAGCCCGGTTTTTTAATAAGGCCCAGCGCGGCAAGCGCATCGGTTTTGTTACCTTCTGCCCGGTCAAAAGCCGCCGCAAGAGTTTCCTGAACGGCGGCAGGGGTTAAACGGGCCAATGCCCAAGAAGTTTGCAGGAATGCCTCTGGAAGAGTTGCAATTTTCCCTACCCCGTTACTAACCACATAGCTGTGTGCTTTAGGATCGCGTGTTACTTGTACTGGCATTTTTTTCTCCTTTAAGAACATATTTGATCGAGCCGCTTGCGCGGGCCGAAAAGTTTCAATCAATTCCGTCTGGGAGAGTTTTTATGAACAAAGCCTCGCCCGCCGGGTTTCCAAATTGTGGAGACCACAGCGGTGAAAACATCGTTGGTTTTCTGGCTGTGGCGCTTTAGCTTTGTTAACGCGGTGCAAGCTTGACCATCAAATGCCGCGATCACCTCACAAGTGAAGCAATAATCACCTTATAAAATATTTCGTGAAACAGTGTCAACAGAAATTTTATAGAAAAGAATGCCTTTTTTATGCGGCACAAATTTCCCCTTATTTCACCCTACCGTCATTGCGGGGAAAGGCTTGATAGGAAAGGGGACGGAGTAAAATTACTCCGCCCCCTTTGGAGAGCAAGATGATGCCTTCTTCTTAAGTCCCCCGGTTTGCGTCACGGGAGGACGGCGGGCGGGCTTTTCAAAACAGCAAGCAAAGCGCGGCTTTACTGCACCTGGTCCTTGCGTTTCAGGTAGAGAGAAATCTGCATCTCGATCTGGCGGGCGAGGTCATCCAGGGCGTTCTGGCGGGCGTTTTCCTCCGTCACACGGTTGGCGAACTCGCTGCCCAGAATGTTGTAACTGGTGATCGCGCGCAGATTGCGGTCCAGCAGCACCTCGCGCGTGGTCGCCTTCAGCAGGGTCATACGGGTATTAAGCCGCAGCTGTCCGCGCGTCGCATCCGAATCCTTGGTGATGTCGAGGTCAACCAGCGCTTCGCGGATTTCCTCCACTTTCAGAATATAGGCCACCTTCTGCGGGCGGGCATGGCGATAAAACCGGTCGATCAGGGCGTTACGCAGATATTGCCCCTCGCGGTCGGGAATGCCCTCGATCTGAACCAGCGCCAGGTATTCCTCCACGCCGTAGGGGCTATCCCTGTTTACGCCGTATTGCGGCTGGAACCCGCAGGAAGAGAGGGTGAAGAGGGAGGAGAGAAGAAGGAAGAAAACACCTGCTTTCGATATTTTCTTCGCTCTTCGCTCTTCTGCCTTCCTTCCCAACATCACATAATTGCCCGTAAAACGATGCGACCGTCATCGATTTCGATGGATTTATTCGCGGCCTTGGGAACCGGGATACCGACGCCCCGGCAATACATGATCAGCGCCGCCGCCACGAAAGCGCGGCCGTAATCATGGGTGGAGGTCGTTTTTTCGACGTCGTTCACCACGACAAGGCTGACCATATCGCCATGCTCGTCCTTGAAGCGCGCGCCCTTGATTTCGCCGGAGGGAAGGGCGCGCATATCGGCGCGCTTGGCGTGCGCATAAATCGCGTGATAAAGCTCGTCCGGTTTGAAAATGATGCGTCTGTCTTCCAGCGGCATGGCGCTACCTCTATCCCCTTTTTATCCCCTTAACCCACGACCACATTCACGATGCGGCCCGGCACCACGATGACTTTGCGCACCGTCTTGCCGTCTATGGCCTTTTGCACATTATCCTGTGCCAGCGCCGCTTCTTCAAATGCTTTTTGGTCGGCATCCGCAGGTAATGTGATGGAAGCGCGCACTTTACCGTTAACCTGCACGCCGATGGTCACAGATTCCGCCGTCATCAGGGATTCGTCTGCTTCCGGCCAACCTTCATCGGCCAGCAGGGTTTTATGGCCCAGCAGGCTCCACAGTTCCTCGGCAAGATGGGGAATCATCGGGTTAAACAGTTTGACCAGCGTTTCAACGGCTTCGCGCAAAGCCGCCCCATCCTTGTCATTCTGACCCAAAGGCGAAGAATCTCTCTTTGCGTTTTGAGATCCTTCGCTACGCTCAGGATGACTTTTGGCGAATTTTTCAATAGCGTTCGAAAGGCTGCGTATACGCGCCACCGCCTTGTTCATGTGGAAATTCTCGATATCTTCCGCCACGCCCTTGATGGCTTTGTGGGTTTCCTGACGCAGCTTTTGCGCTTCATCAGAAAGATTACCCGAAACCGGCGTTCCCGCCGCGGGCAGTGATCCGGAAAGCTCGCTGACTGTGGTATACATCTTGTTAATGTAACGCCACGCGCCCTCGATCCCGCTTTCCGTCCATTCCAGGTCGCGCTCGGGCGGGGAGTCGGACAGGATAAACAAACGTGCGGCATCGGCGCCGTATGTATCGATAATATCCTGCGGGTCGATCACATTGCGTTTGGATTTGGACATTTTCTCAACCCGGCCCATGGTCACGGGCTTGCCGCCCTCCGTCGTCACCCACTTGCCGCCTTCGTTCTTTACCTCGGCGGGGAACAGATATTTGCCGTCCTCACCCTTGAATGTTGCGTGTGTCACCATGCCCTGCGTGAAAAGGCCGGTAAAGGGTTCGTCAAAATTCAAATATCCGCAATCGCGCAAAGCCTTGGTGAAGAAACGCGCATATAAAAGGTGAAGCACGGCATGCTCCACCCCGCCGATATACTGGTCAACGGGCGCCCAGTAATTGACCTTATCCGCATCGAAACCCTTTTTCTCGTTCTGCGCGTCGCAGTAACGGAACTGGTACCAGCTGCTTTCAAAGAACGTATCGAAGGTATCGGTTTCGCGGGTCGCCTTGCCGCCGCATGTGGGGCAGGTCGTGTGTTTCCATGTCGGATGGTGGTCCAGCGGGTTGCCGGGTTTGTCAAAGGTGACATCCTCGGGCAGGGTGACGGGCAACTGGTCCTCTGGCACCGGCACAACGCCGCAGCTTTTTCCATTTTCTCCGGCACAATAAACCATCGGCACCGGGCAACCCCAGTAACGCTGGCGGGAAACGCCCCAGTCGCGCAGGCGGAATTGCGTCGTGCCGAAACCGTTGCCGATTTCCTCGCATTTCGCGATCATGGCGTTAATGGCATCCCTGTTATCCATTCCATCTAAAAACTCTGAATTTGTCATAATTCCATCTTCGAGGAGGGGGGCGTCGAATAATTGGGCGGAAGAAGGAGGAAGGCTTTCCTTTCGTTTAATCACATAAGGAATTGGCAAATCATATTTCTTCGCAAAGTCAAAGTCGCGCTGATCGTGCGCGGGAACGCCGAAAATAGCGCCTGTGCCGTAATCCATCAGGATAAAGTTGGCGACATAAATGGGAACTTCACGGTCCAGCAAAGGATGCTTAGCCTTGTATCCCGTATCAAAGCCGAGTTTCTCGGCCTGCGCCAGTGCCTCTTCGGACGTGCCGACGCTCTGGCATTTTTTCAGAAATTCCGCGAAACCCGGCTTGTTTCCGGCAAGCTCCTGCGAGAGCGGGTGGTCGGGTGCAAGGCCCATAAAGGACGCGCCATATAATGTGTCAGGACGGGTGGTAAACGCTTCGATTTGTTTATCCGTGCCGACAATATCCCATTTGAATTGCAAACCGCGGGATTTGCCGATCCAGTTTTCCTGCATCAGGCGGACTTTATCCGGCCAGCGGGGCAGTTTTTCGAGGCATTCCAAGAGTTCATCGCCGTATTGCGTGATTTTCAGGAACCATTGATTGAGCTTGCGGCGCTCAACAGGCGCGCCTGTGCGCCAGC
>CAZBNG010000013.1:1488-33918 GCA_964493095.1 uncultured Pseudobdellovibrionaceae bacterium | reverse complement strand
ATAAAGGAAACAACCGCGCTTTTCTGCGTGTATCATCAATCTATTTTATTTCACAGGGTTACATGCACCGTCGCTTGCATTTATTTCCTGACAAGGCACAAGCGACGAAGAATAGAAGGCTATTTTAGGAGCGCAGTAACGAAGCTCAGGAAATATAAGGCAAGTGACGAATGACTGAACAGTGGCAATATACGGTAACCAACGGCGAGCTTGAGGAGTTTTTCCGCAAATACTGCGTCGATTATACCGCCCTTGCGCGGCAGGGACGTTACGGGCCTATTACCGGGCGCGACCGGGAAATCGATGAAACCATCCTGATTCTGATGCAAAAGGGCCGGAAAAACGCCGTACTGCTGGCACCTGCCGGCGTGGGAAAAACGGCGCTGGTTGTCGGTCTTGCGCAAAAAGTCGCCAACCGGGAAGTGCCGGACTACCTGCAGGACGCCCGCGTGATTGAACTCGACATGGCCCGCATGGCCGCCGGAACCAACGGCCCCGCCGAATTCCAGGAACGTTTTATCCCGATCTGTAAGGGTATCGCCGAGCGCTATCACAACCCGGACAACCCGCGCACCATTATCTTTATCGACGAGATTCACCAGATCATGCCCAACTGCGAGGGGAGCGCCTATGCCGGTCTTTCCGATGTTATGAAACCTTATTTGACCGCCGGGGACCTGATGGTGATCGGGGCGACCACGCTGGATGAATTCCGCATGTATGTCGCGACAGATCCTGCCCTTGACCGCCGTTTCCAGAAAGTCTTTCTGGAGGTGCCAAACACTAAGGAAACCTATAATATTTTAAAATCGGTACGACCCGGTTTTGAAAAGCACCACAAGGTAACTATTTCCAATATCCTGCTGATGCTCATCGTCCAGCTGACCGACGAGCATATGCGCAAGCGTAACCAGCCGGACAAATCCATCATCACCATGGACTCCGCCATGGCCTACCACGCCAAGGAGTTTGGCCGCGACACCGAGGTTACAATGGAATCGGTTTATTACATGGTCGGCCGCGAAACGGGCCTGAACAAACAGGCGCTGCATGATGATAAAAAGATTCAGCGCATCATGAAACAGGTCACTGAAATCGAAGGCGACGCCGAGATTTATTATATATAATCAGACTTTCATCCGGCCTTGGGTTTTTATGTCTTTCCAAGACAATAAAAGCACTTTATTCTCTTTTCTATCTGTGAGAAAACTATCGCCTCATGAAATATCTCTGGTACGCGTTTTTAGGTCTTTTTTCGCTTGGTTTCCTGGGCATGATCGCCGGAATTGCCGGCACGGTCTATATTATCAGCTATTTCGGCCGCGACCTGCCTGATTATACCCAGCTTAAAAATTACAAACCGCCGATTGTCACACGCGTATACGCCGGCGACGGGCACCTTATGGCCGAGTTCGCGCAGGAGCGCCGCGTATTCATGCCGATCGAAACCATTCCGGATCTGGTCAAACATGCCTTTATTTCCGCCGAGGATAAAAATTTCTACACTCATCAGGGCGTGGACTACATTGCCGTTACCCGCGCCATGGTTAGTAATCTTAAAAATTTCGGCTCGGGCCGACGCCCCGAGGGAGCCTCCACCATTACCCAGCAGGTTGCCAAAAACTTCCTGCTCTCCAATGAGCTTTCCTACAAACGTAAAATCCGCGAAGCGATTCTCGCCTACCGCATGGAAAAAGCGATGAGCAAGGACAAGCTGCTGGAACTTTACCTCAATGAAATTTACATGGGTGCACGGGCTTACGGCGTCGCGGCGGCGGCCTTGCGTTATTTCGACAAACCGCTTGATGAACTTACTGTGGCGGAAGCCGCCTATCTCGGCTCCCTCCCCAAAGCGCCGAATAACTACCACCCGATCCGCCACAAAGAAGAAGCCACCGAGCGACGGAACTGGGTTATCGACCGTATGTACGCCGACGGCTACATAACACACGAACAGGATGTGGAAGCCAAGGCAACGCCGCTGGAAACCAAGCTTAAAAGCAATGTGGCGCGCATGGCCAACGCCCCGTATTTCGCCGAAGAGGTCCGCCGCATTCTGGCCGGAAAATACGGCGAGGAAAGCCTTTACGGCGGCGGGCTCGTCGTGCGTTCAACAATGGACCCTTCCCTACAGGATATAGCGGTCAGATCGTTGCGCAGGGGGTTGCGCGCCTATGACCGGCGTCACGGTTACCGTGGGCCGATTGCAAAGCTGGATTCCCTTGAAAACTGGCAGGAACAACTGACAGCCGTTGAAAAACCCGAAGCCCTGCTGAATTCATGGAAAATCGCGGTCGCATTAAAAGTAGCGCCCGGCGAAACACAGATCGGGTTTGAAGACGGCTCCAAAGGGACCATTCCCCTGGACAAGCTTTCCTGGGCGCGTAAATCCCTGAACGAAGGTTATTATCTCGGTCCGCAGATCAGCGCCGCCACGCAAGTGTTAAATAAGGGCGACGTAGTAATCGTTTCCCCGGTCAAAGACAAAAAAGGCCGGTTTTCCCTTGAACAAATTCCGGAGATTCAGGGTGCCCTTATCGCCATGGATCCTCACACGGGCCGCGTTCTGGCGATGCAGGGGGGGTGGAAGCAGGATATCAGCCAGTTCAACCGCGCCACGCAGGCCAAGCGCCAGCCCGGATCCGCTTTCAAGCCGTTTATTTACCTGGCGGCGCTTGATAGCGGCTTCACCCCGGCCACCCTCATTCTGGAAGACCGTCCGGGCAGCATCTGGAAACCCAGTAACTACTCAAACGAATTTTACGGTCCCACGCCGCTGCGCGTTGGCGTTGAGAAATCAAGGAACCTTATGACCGTACGTCTGGCGGACTACCTGGGTATGGACAAGGTTGCGGAGTATGCTGAGAAATTCGGAATTACGGATGATATGCCACGCTATCTTGCCAATGCGCTGGGCTCCTCCGAAACCACGCTTGTCGACCTCACACGCGCCTATGCAATGCTGGTTAACGGCGGCAAGGAAATCACCCCGACCTTTATCGACCGCATACAGGACCGCCGCGGCAAAACCGTCATGCGCCATGATGAACGTACCTGCGGCAACTGTGGCGACCTCGTACGCTGGGAAGGACCGGAACAGCCCGTCCCCGAAGTTCCCGATATACGCAGGCAGATCGCTGATCCGCGTACGGCTTACCAGATTGTCTCTATCCTCGAAGGCGTTGTCCAGCGCGGCACAGGTATACGCATTAAATCTCTGGGCCGCCCGCTGGCCGGTAAAACCGGCACGACCAACCGTTCCAACGATGCCTGGTTTATCGGCTTCTCACCCGACCTTGTTGTCGGCGTTTTCACCGGATTCGACGTACCGCGATCTCTGGGAAAACGGGAAACGGGGTCATCCGTTGCCGTCCCGATATTCAAAGACTTTATGGGCGAAGCTTTAAAGGACACGCCGCCCGTTCCTTTCCGCGTACCGCAAGGCATACGAAACGTCCAGATTAACGCCGATACGGGGGTTCTGGCGCGCCCCGGCGACCAGCATGTCATCTGGGAAGCCTTCCTGACCGGTACCGAGCCCAGCGACGAAATGTACATCCTTGACGGCAGCGGTATCAGCCAGATGCCCGGCGCGGTCGGCAGCACCGGCGCAAGCGCCAACACCGGCACCGGCGGACTTTATTAAAACCACTTCAGTTTTTTGAAAATAATAACCTGCGCGGCAACAATACCGATCAGAATAACGTCGAATATATAAAACGCGTGCGGGTTATCAGCACCCGGAATGCCGCCGATATTGATACCCAGCAATCCTGTGAGAAAGCCCAGCGGCAGGAAAACCGCCGCGATCACGGAAAGAATATAAAGGTTTTTATTCAGGCGGTCAGAGAGCATGTTGGCCAGTTCATCCTTGATGATCTGCGCCCGCTCGCGGATGCTGTCCAGATCCTCTATATAACGCATGACACGATCAAGGTTTTCCTGCAGGCGCCGCCGGTCGGCACTGCTGAGCCATGACAATTCCGCCGTGCGAAGAAAGGCTATCACGTCGCGCTGAGGCGCGATATAACGGCGGAATATAATAGCCTGCTTGCGAATATTGGTGATTTCCTGACGCTCTTCCGGGTCCGGATTTTCCATGACCACTTCCTCAATATCGTCCAGCCGTTCGTCCAACTCACCGAAAACAGGTTCCATCCGCTCAAACAAGCGGGAGGTCAGTGCCGTAATAAATTCACCCGTGGTTTTCGGCCCTTTTCCTTCCAGGAGCCGGTCATAAATGTCCTGCACGGCCCTGAGGTGACGGCGACGCACGCTGATGATCCTTTCGTCATCCACCCACATGCGGATGGACACCATGTCTTCCGGGTCCGCGTCCTTGTTCAAATTTACTCCGCGCAGTATCAAAAGGGTTCCCACGCCACAATCAAGATGCCGGGGCCGCGTTTCCACCGCCAGCAAGGCGTCCATGATCAACTCGTCTATATTCGGAATATGCGCCGCCAGCCAGCCGCGCGTATCGGGATGATCGCCATCCAGATGCACCCAGACCAGCCCCTTGCGCTCAAGAGCGGCGGTTACATCCTCATCCTGTAAAACCACGCCCTGCCCTTCGGGATTAATCTCTAAAGCGTGCATTATGGCCTTTTTCACAGTCATGGCGCGATTTTATCCCATTTAACCGTCACAATGAATAAAAGATTTAATGAGGACGCACCTTAACGTATGCCTTTAAACTCTTCCCCTCATCAAGGAAGACGCTTCTGCATGAGCGTTTTTTCATTAAGTGCTTGCATCAGGCTGGACCACCTGTTCCGGTGCGAGGGTGGGAGAAAAAGGTTTATTCGCAACAGAAAACGTGTTTCTGAGAGGAAATAGTTCCGAAAGCTCTATCATAATATCCGGCCAGTGCTCACCTGACCTAAGTTCGGCCAGATAGGATTTGAATTCAGGGCCCGTCCCGTCTTGTTTATATAACTCCGCCAAAGCCTGCAGCTCGGGCAATTTGGGCTCTGCCTCCCCTTGAGCCAGCTTGTCCATATGCGAGACAATTTGCGCAAATTGTATATCGTTGTCTGTTTGTATACCGTTACGCTCTTTTATGTAGGCATTTAAAAGCTCGGGATTAGCGAGCAATACGTTATCTTCATCCAGCCACATACCCGTCCATGATCCATCGTATGCCTTAAGGTATGCAGCGATTTTAGGGTGATTTTGTGACAATGCGTCTTGCCCCGCATCCGAGGCAGCCAAGCGCCTGACATAGTCCAAACGGTCTTCAGGAGAAACAGTATCCAAAAATCTGTCAATATTCGCCGGATTGGTCATCAGCGCTTCCATTTCCGCAATCATCGCTGCGCGGGTTTGCTCCGTTGCCTCTTCTAATTGGGCGATTTTGTGTTCCTCTTCAGGGGTTTTTATTTTCCCTGCCAGCCTGCCGTTTTCGTTGGTCATTTCCACATAGGCCCGCTTATAGGCGTTGCGCGCTTCGATAGCGGCATTGAAAATACCGTCTGCTGCCTTTGTGTTATCCGGTAAATTATCCGCTGCCTCCAGAATCATCTCTGTCCGCGCGGAATTTCCGGAAAACAAGCTCATCGCCAGCGTTTGATATTGTTCATCGGATAGGTTCGGCGCATATGTATCGGCCCACTGCTGAAATTCTTTTCTGGCTTGCAGTTCTATTCCGATCGAGGCGAACCAGGTACCGGCTTCTGCTGCGCCAAGAGTCCAGATATCGGCTACGATTCCACCAGCAGCATCAACACCATAGAGCTTATTGAACTTGATACTTAACTCGTTATAAGCCTTAAGAGCTTCAAGGGCTTTCTCTACCTCTCCGAAAGCTCCTTGTTCATATAATTGCTGCGCATAATCGCGCTGCGCGGCGTGAGCGCTGGTCGTGAATCCGGCCCCAGCCAGCCCGGCACCGATCCCGATAACGGGTACAATCCCGGCAAAACGGGCTGCTTTTGCAGCTTTTATCAAGCGGTGCAAAAACCCGCCGCCTTCATCCGTGGCTTCTTTTATCGCTATGCGGCCCGGCCCGTCCGTTATATTGACAGGCGGTTCGGGTTCTTTTGCCGGCAATTTAGGAACAAGATCTTCCAGCGTTTGGGCTTTACGCAACAACTCTGTCTGTTGACTGAGCAAATCCTCACCGCCCGCCGCGGCGATTTTGATGATCTCATCTCTGGTTTTAAATGAAAATGTATCAACATCCTTACTTCTTAAAGGCTCAACATCATAGTGCGTTGCCAGGCGCATATCCGCTTCTGCAGCCGTCCTGGCGTACAGAACTGCAGCCCGGCGTTCATGGGAAAAAGCCGCAATAAATCTTTCGATGCCTTCCGTGCCATAATGGGCTTTAATATCATCATAAAGTTCCGCAAGTCCCTCATAACTATTTCTGCCATCGCCAAAAAAACAACCTGTAGGCTTATTTTTAAGCTCAACTTCAACTTCAAATACAGTCCCGGCGAATTTGCTAAACAAATTCTGTTCGGTACGGATATCCGTAATGGCAGATTCCAGTCCCTTTACGCCCTGGGAATCTCTTATCGCTCTGGCTTCATTTAAAAGTTCATCGGGCGATGTTCTTTCCAGACGGGTTTGGGCCAGCTCCGTTTTTGCTTCCACATAACTGTTAAGTTTCGTATCCGTACGCATCAGGCGCCCTGCATTCAATTTTTCTGCAACGCCTTGAGCCAGTGGAATAACGCGATCCCGGAAAGCTGGCCAGATTTTGGGATAGGCTTTTGTTAAATCGCGATTTATAAGATCTTCGTTGCCGCGATACTTCTCATAGAGTGTGTCATAATGATTTGTCATTTCCGCCATGGCTTCTTCAGGCTGGCTATGGGCCGGGTTTTTCTGGTACGAAGGTAGGCTTAAATGCTCGTTCAGCCGCCGTGCTCTGGGATATAAATCCTGCGGATTAACGCCTAATTTATCAGCTATAACGCTTACTAATTTTCGAAACGGCGCTTTTTCAAAGCTATGTGCCGAAATGTCCTGCTGGACAACTTGCCGCCATTCCGGATCGGTCGAGTAGTATTGCGGCGCCTGACCTGCCTCATTCCCTAAAAGATAACTCAACTGATGGCCTAGTTCATGGCGGGCTGTTAACTGTGCACTGCCACCTTCGGCCTCAAAGGACCAGAAAACACTATCTTCCTTGGGACTGTAAAACCCATATACATTTGACGGGTCTGCACGTTTTGCCCATTCCGCGTTAATGGCCTCGGCATCGCCGATAATATTGGGGGAATTTCTTTCAATAACAATAACTTGTTGCCACGGCGGAAGAGCTTCCAGAATATCAGCAAACTGTATGCGGATCATATCCGCGTTGGCTTCCGCCTTTTCACCGATAATCGTGAGGTTTTGAGATACAAAATCCTCTATCTCTTCTCGTGTGTATGAACTTATATCTGGCATTATCTGACTAACCCTTTAAAAAACCTTATAAAAAGGGTAAGGGTAAAACCTTAAGTTTTCTTTAAAAAACCAAGGAAAAGCCAATATGGCTGCGGGTTTTGCTTTTTCTTTGCTTTTTGCGGCGCAAAACTGTAGAACACCGCATAATTAAACGGCTGGCACTGCCCTTTTTTGAACGGATATCTAAAAACATGACCCAAAACCTTCGCAATATTGCGATTATTGCCCACGTAGACCATGGCAAAACGACTCTGATTGATAGCTTGATGAAGCAAAGCGGAATGTTTCGCGCCAATCAGGCCGTGGATGAACGCGTCATGGATTCCAACGACCTGGAAAAGGAACGTGGCATTACCATATTGGCCAAGCCCACCTCCATACAGTGGGGAGATGTGCGTATCAACATTATCGACACGCCCGGCCACGCCGATTTCGGCGGCGAGGTGGAACGCGTGCTGCACATGGCGGATGGCGTTATCCTGCTGATGGATGCCGCCGAAGGTCCTATGCCGCAAACCAAGTTCGTTCTGGGCAAGGCCCTGAAACAAGGTCTGCGCCCTATCGTTATTATCAATAAAATCGACCGTTCCGACGCCCGGCCCGAGGAAGTCGTTAACGAAGCATTCGATCTGTTCGTCTCTCTCGACGCCACGGACGAACAGCTTGATTTCCCGATTCTTTATGCTTCGGGACGCGACGGCTGGTGCGTACGCGACCTTGCCGATCCGCGCGAAAACCTTACGCCGCTGCTAGACCTCGTGCTGGAGCATGTCCCCGCGCCCAAGGGCGATGAAAAAGCGCCCTTTGCCATGCTGGCAACACTGCTGGATTCCGACCCATTCCTCGGACGTTGCCTGACGGGCCGCGTCATTCAGGGCACAGCCAAGGTCAACGACACGGTGAAAGCCATCGATCTGGACGGTGCGCTGGTGGAGAACGGCCGCCTGACCAAGCTTCTTAAATTCGAGGGTACGCAGCGCGTTCCCGTCAACCAGGTCAGTGTCGGCGATATTATCTGTATCGCGGGCCTGACAAAGGCTTCCGTCTCCGACACCATCGGCGCGCCCGCACTGGCACAGCCTGTGACCTCTACCCCGATCGACCCGCCCACCATGGCGGTACAGATTTCCGTGAACGACTCCCCGTTTGCTGGCAAGGAAGGTTCGAAAGTGACCTCCACCATGATCCGCGACCGCCTTCTGGCCGAAGCGGAAACCAACGTCGCCATTACCTTCAGGGAAAGCGCGGACAAAGACAGTTTTGAGATCGGCGGTCGTGGCGAATTGCAACTCGGTGTGCTGATTGAAACCATGCGCCGCGAAGGCTTTGAGATGACCGTCTCCCGCCCGCGCGTGCTGTTTCAGGAAGAAAACGGCGAACGTCTGGAGCCTATCGAGGAAGTCACCATAGATGTCGATGAGGAGTATGCATCCACCGTTGTCGATAAAATGAACCGCCGTAAGGCCGATATGACTGATATGCGCAGTTCAGGCGCGGGGAAAACCCGCATTACGTTCCTGGCCCCTTCACGCGGCCTGATCGGCTATCAGAGCCAGTTCCTGACCGATACCCGCGGCACGGGCGTTTTTAACCGCGTATTTCACTCTTACGCCCCTTATAAAGGCGATATTCCACAACGCCGCTACGGTGCGTTGATTTCCACAGAAACCGGCACGGCCGTCGCCTACGCGATTTTCAACCTGCAGGACCGCGGCGTGATGTTTATCGGCCACCAGACCCCCGTCTATGAGGGCATGATCGTAGGCGAACACAGCCGCGACAACGATCTTGAGGTTAACGTGCTCAAGGGCAAGAAGCTGACCAACATGCGTGCCTCGGGCTCGGATGAGGCGGTGACGCTCACCCCGCCGCGCAAGATGAGCCTTGAGGAAATGATGTCCTACATCAATGATGACGAATTGCTGGAAGTGACGCCGAAATCCCTGCGCCTGCGCAAACTGCATCTATGCCCGCACGAGCGTAAGAAAGCCAGCCGCGCAGCAAGCTAGAAAAACCGCCGGAACCCGGGCATTATAAAAAGCGTTCGCCTTAGTGCGAAACAAATTTTTATAACCAGGATCATGGCAACAAAAAAACTTAAAGGGCGCGCAATCGTTACCTACGGACGCAGCATCATCTCCCTGATGATCGCACAGTCTCTGGGGTCTCGCGGCGTGGATATCGTCGGGTGCGACGATGTCGGTATGACGGTTTTATCGTTCTCCAAATTCGTCTCCAAATATTGCCTTTACGCCTCCCCCCTTAAGAATGAAGAGCAATTTATCGAAGACCTGCTTGCTATCGTGCGGGAAAATAAACCCGAAGAAGGCCCCTATGTTCTAATCCCGGCGTTTAACGAAGCTAAAATCATCGCCCGGCACAAGCGGCGTTTTAAAAACCTGATCACTGTGGCCTGCCCGGATTACCGTACGATTTCCCGCGTTGATTCCAAGGATCGTTTTGCAAAAACAGCCAAGACGCTGAAAGTGGAGAGCCCCCGCACATGGTTGCCTAAAACGCAGAACGACCTGAAAAAGGCTGCAAAATCGATGACGTTTCCGGTCTTTATCAAACCCCCTAACGACGTGGGGGGGCGCGGCATCAGAAAAGTACAAAACGAAAAGGAGCTTAAAGCCGCTTTCAGTAACCTGAAAAAACGTTATTCCCGCCAGCAGATTATCGTGCAGGAGGGAGCAAAGGGGGTTGATTACTGTTTCTGCGGCCTTTTTGACCACGGCAAACTGGTAGCCAGCATGGTTTACCACAACCTGCAAAAATTCCCGGTTGAAACAGGTGCAGGCATTGTCAGAGAAACCGTTGATAGCAAAAAATTTGATCCCATAGTGCGCAAACTTATGGGTCCGCTTAAATGGCATGGCGTGGCGGAAATAGATTTCATGTGGGACGAAAAACCGCGCAGCAAACCTTCTATGATTGAAGTAAATTCACGCTTCTGGGCCGGGCTCGATCATTCCATTAATTCAAATGTCGATTTTCCCTACCTGCTTTACCGTCTATTCACAGAAGGGAAAACGGGCGAGGTGCCCAAAGCAAAAACAGGCTACAAAAGCAGCCTGCCGGGCCTGACCGCTATCGCACGCCTCGAAAACCTGTTTGCCACGGCCATTTATTTTGATGAACTGGAGGCACAATGGCCCAAGATCAAAAAAAATCTGAAGCACCTTGATCTTAAAAATGCAGCCGCGCTTTTTAAAGACGCCACAAGGGAAAGCTTCAGCTTTGAAGAGGCTTTCCGCACCTTTAAGGCAATGCGCAGGGAAGCCCGGTCGGCACAGGATATTTCCTACGGCAAAGATGACGCCTTCATTGGACTGGGTATTTTGTTTATTCTTGGTTCCCTGATCAAGCACGGCGAATTACCGCCTGAAATTACATCGTAATGAGAAAAAACAAACCGAGAATAGGCTATACGACCCGGAATTTTTCCATCGACCCGCTGCAATGGGCACTCTCGTTCGCAATCCGTATAGCGGGAGGCGTGCCTGTACGCCTGCGCCCCAAATCTCCGCGTTATGACACACATCTGGATGCACTGGTCATCGGCGGGGGGGACGATCTTTACCCTGCGCTGTATAATCTTGATCCCAAACCCGACTATGAATATGACCATGAACGGGACGAGCTGGAAGTCGCATGGCTGGAACGCGCCGAGGCACTAAAACTCCCTATTCTGGGAATATGTCGCGGGGCCCAGCTCATCAACGTGCGGCGGGGCGGCACCCTGCATGTGGATGTCAGCAAGGTCTATGAAAACGCAAAATACCCCGCTCATTTTCTGGCTAATATTTTCTACCGCAAAAACATCAGGATCGAGCCGCAAACTTTGCTGCATAATTTACTGGGGTGCGGGCATGTGCGCGTCAATTCCATGCACAAGCAGGCCATCGATTCCCTGGGCCGCGGGTTGAATATTAGTGCCCGGGAAAATAATGGGGTGGTGCAGGCGATCGAAGACCCGAACCGGGCTTATTACCTCGGGGTACAATTCCACCCCGAAGCGCTGGTTTACCGAGCAACGTTTCGCAACATTTTTGAACGTCTTGTAAAGGCAGCCGGCTCCCGCTGATTACGGGCTCATTTCCCCTTGCACCTGTGCATAGGCGGTCAGGGCGAAAAGTCCCGTACCGCCGATAATGTTGCCCGCCGCCGCCGCCATAAGATAGCCGATACCATGTACAAACGATGTCTGCCCGCTGAGCAGGAGCAGGAACACTTCGGCCGAACCGGCGATAATATGACTGAAATCCCCAATTGCAATCAGGTAAGTCATTAGCAAAATCACCCAGAAACGTGAGAATTCCGCGCTGGGAAGCATCCAGACAAGCGCCGCAATCAAAAACCCGGCGGGAATAGCCTGCACAAAAATTGCGCCCAGATCACGATCTACCGCTTCTCTGGCTATTTCTTTAAAGACTTCGAGCTGTTCCATGCTGAAAAACGAAAAATGCAGGATCAGGAACATTATCAGAAAAGTCCCCAGAAGGTTAAAAACAAGAACGACGGCCCAGAGTTGCATAACGCGGGAAAACTTGTAAAAGCTGAAACGCTCCAGCAGCGGCAGGATCACGGTAATTGTGTTTTCTGTAAAAAGCTGGAACCGCCCGATAATGACGATCAGGAATCCCACGGTATAGCCTAAATTTTCAAGCAGATAATTATCGCCTTCCGGCAGATGGTGTCGAATAAATCCCTCGCAAAACAGCGAGAAAGTAATGCATATACCGGCAACAAGCCCCGACCAGGCCAGCGACCTTAAGGGGCGCCTCAACTCCTCCCGGCCTTCTACGGCAACGATTTCATAAATGGTGGAAGAGGCCAGTCTCAGGCGGTCCTCGACTTCTTCATTGCGATGATCCTTGTTATGCGCGCTCAATTAACTTCCTCCCGCTTCATGATTTCAAAATCATTACTCAAGGATAACGGCTAAACGGCCAATGCGCGTGATAAAAAAACCGGTTATCACGCTTTTTTATCATCATGCGGTGCGCCCGCGACATAAGGGGATACGCTGAGCATATCCATAAACAGCCGGGAGCCCTTGGCTATATTTTCCTCCCAGCTAAGATGCGCCTGCCCATCCGCATTATCGGAAATGTATTTCCACGCCCTGAAGGACACATTTTCCCGGGCGCATACCTTCGCAATCGCAAAGGCCTCCATATCGACAATATCGGTCTTGAGCTCCGGCGTGGAATTAACGAACTGGTCCCCACTACCGCAGGAAATGCCGATTTGCGCCGCCGTCTTTAAAACATATTCCTCTTCAAACGGTGTTTGTCCCAGCGCGAAGCCCAGCGCCCGCGCATCCATATCGCGCTCGTGAAGCGTAGACACCTCAACCAGCCCCGTTATGCCGGGCGTGAGCGCCCCCGCCGTCCCGAAATTAATAACAAGCCGGGGACGATGTTCCTGTATGGCCTTCATCGCGGTCATGGCGGCGTTGATTTTGCCTACGCCCGTATAAACAACCTCATAAGGCGCGGCCACCGCGCGCGGCAGCTCCTGCTCCAGCGCGGTAAGAATTACAATATCTTGAATATCGGTGTTCATAAACAATAGGCATTACCAGCTTTTGCTTCCGGAAAAAACCGGGAATATGCATAAATTGCAATAATCAGGGCTGGACCACAGGTTCAGGAGCACCAACATTCCCTGAATCGCCGGCAGATGGCACGGGGTCCATCCCCATCATATTTTTTCTCATGGCATCTAAAACCTCACCAGCCGTAACACCAGACCCCGGACCGAAAACAGGCCGCCCAACTCCAAAACCGATATCGGGCACCTGCCTTAATGGCGCAAGCCTTCCATCAAGGATTTTTAGCTCCCGGTCAATATCTTCAAACTCGTCATAGACCACCGTATGCCTTACAGTATCCCAAGTTAGAGGTATTACCATATCCTCTGGTTCCGGTTGAGGTTGGAAGTTAGGCTTAAGACCATACGCTCTCACAGGGTCCTTAAAATTCCGCAATGCGGTTGCCGCATCGGAAAGCATTTTGTGTTCCAGACTGCCCGGTGAATAACTTCCCAGTAACGTATCGGCAGCCTTCAAAAGAATCTCAGGGTCTATATCCGGATTGACTTCCATTTGCTGAATACCGCGCGCTGACTTAAGGGCTTGTGAAATCCCGGGGTCGCCAAACATTTTTTCAAATGTGGCCTCAGGGTTTTGCCAGAATTTCGAAGCCGCCAGCAAGACCGTATTCATGACCCTATAATATTTAATGGTGCCGCTCTTTTCCGCCACACCCAAGCGATTTTCCTGACGCTGGTATTCTTCATAAAGTTTAACCCGAAGCGCTAATTCCGCCGCAATCTCCCCGATTTTTCTTTGCTGTCGCTGAACCTCCTCCATATTTACGAAGTTTTTAGGGGAAGTATCGCCTTGAACAAACGCCAAGAGGTTAATTTGTATGATTTTGCCTGCTACTTCATCAGGCTCATGCCCTTCACGGGCGGCGGCTTTGATATCATTTTCATCTAAACCCGCAATTCTTTGCGGGTTCTGCGTCAAAGCATAATCAAGGCTTTTAGCGGTCCGACCATACATGATCAGGCTATCGGGATTATCACTGATCAGGAAATATAAATGGCGGAAATCCCGCATCATTTTCAAGGCTCCGGCATTATGGGGAGATTCCTTTAAAAACTTCAAAGCACCATATTGCTCCGCAAGCTCTTCCCGGTCGCCCACCACATGATGGCCCGTTTCGTGGAAGTTGATAAAAGGCGTCAAATAAGACAAGCGCATAAAGTCAGGAGAAATTTTAGTTAGATCAAAACCCAACGCGCTTTGAATAAAGTACCCGTCAGATTCTTCGCCATCATCACCAACCAAAACGGAGCCCTCTGGTTGCAATATGGGGGCATTAAAGGCGTTAGGGGCAAGCACCCCCATCGCCCCATCACTTGAGCTCTCCACCTTCATATAATCCCGCATTTCAAGAGAAAGCAGAGTTTCTCCTACCAGCCGCTTAAGAAACTCTTTATCCATATCGGCAACAACTTTACCAAAGTCACGGGCCATAGATTCTACACCGAGCCTGAACTCAGCAATCTTTTCATCATTCAGGTCGTCAAAAGTTATGCTTTTCCCTGAACCCTTGAGTGTAGAGTTGGCTATATAAACACCAATATTTATCAGTTCCATCTCTTCGGGAGACATATTATATTTTTTGAGCTTTCCTCTCCCCTCGTCTGTTAAGAGAGGGACAGGACTTAGATCAAAGCATGCTTTAAAGAAATCCAGAGCACTCTTTGTATCTCGTCCATAACCCGCCTGCCTGTAGGTATATTCGACAAAACCCGATTGATGAGCGAGAACATAACCATTAATTAATTCACCTCTCAATCCTTCAAGTTTTTGCAAATCAAAGATTTTATCAAAACCCTTTTCCCTTATTGCCCTTGATAAATTTTCATGTTTTTCCAGCAGCGGCTTTAGCAGATCAACTGTGGAAACCGCCGCCAATTTCTGGCGTACATTTGCGGCGATACGCGCCATATCTGATCTGGTAAGAATAAAGACATTTCCGGGAAGATTATAAGGGGCAGCTTGGGCATTAATTTTTAAGTCCCCAGCATAGGCTTTAAAATCTACTTCGGAGGGCATGAAATGCACAGCAGGGACCGATGGCTTTGTAGCACTTATAAATTGCGTTCCAACACTAAAAGGGCCAGCCCCTACTGGCCGTGGGCTGTTGTCATCTGCCAAAGCCGCAGAAGCGCCTGTCGTAATTGCTGTACTTAAAGCAAACGGAATAAACCACTTTGTTAAAGACATGCCTGTTTCTTGCCTTCCCTTTTATAAAATAAAATATTTATATATGGAAAATAATGATTCTTGTCAAACATTTATCGGGCAATAACTATTTGAAAAGTCTGATCAGACAAAACCGTCATTAATTAAGACAAAAAAACGCCTTGCGGCGTTTCTTGCTAAGTCATTGATTTAATGGAGCGAGTGAAGGGATTCGAACCCTCGACCCCAACCTTGGCAAGGTTGTGCTCTACCCCTGAGCTACACTCGCACCGGATGCGTTCAAACACGCAATAAAGGATAGATTTGGCGAATATAGCCAAATTACAGCACTAATCAAGCCATAAATTTCAGGAAAAATGCATAGGCGGGATGAATTAGAAACTTTCGCCGATTTTCACCAGCGGCGTTTTATAATTCACGGTTTTATCTTCCTTGGGAAACATCATGCAGATCAGCACCTCGGGAACGCGTTCCACCGCCATGGCCAGGTCGATCGGGATTTCATTGTGCAGGAGCAGTTCCTCCTGCTCCTCATCATACCAGACAAGGTTAAACAGCCGCTGCTCGCGGTAATATTCGATGCGCTGGACAACATCCACCATCGGCTGATCGCTGACCAGCATCACACGTCCATCATTGAGTACGGAGAGCTCTACGTTCATGACAGCATCGGCCCTTTCGGCACATTTGTGATCTCGTTTTCGGCGACAACAGGGGCCTGATTATGGGCGGAAAACGCCGCCTTAAGATATTCAGGCTCGGCCTTGGCTGCTTCTTTCATCAAAATGCAGGCATTACCGGTTATCGTGTTGCCGTAAATATCGGGCCCGTGATAGGCCTGGCCCAGTTCGGGGTGAAGCCGCTGGCTGACATCCGGGGGAAGGCCCCCCAGAATAGATTGATTGTTTACCTGCTCTATACCACATGCAGCCAGACGCGCCAGAAACGCCACTGAATCAAGCTGTTTCAGTACGTCATTCCCGTTATCAACTATATGATCTGATGTAGTACTCATTAATTGTTGCCCCATTACGTATTGTTTCAAGTATAGGAAAAAATCGTTAACAAACGCTTACCGCCCGCGCTTTTTTTGCCCGGTTTTCCATGGCCGGAAGCCTTGATTTTTGCGCCGTTTTAAGGGATAAGGGAAACCGTCAATAAAAAAGGGAAATACAATGAGCGCATCACCTAAGGCCATGCAGGATGATTCGCAGCCGGATGCGCTGCCCACCAGCTCTGAAATCCTTGTAAAAACGCTGCAGGATATTGGAATTACTTACAAAATATACGACCACGACCCGATTTTCACCGTGGCGGAGGGTGAACACCTGAAGGCGCATATTCCCGGCACGCATTGCCGCAACTTGTTCCTGCGGGACAAGAAAAAAGAAATGTTCCTGGTAGTGGCCGCCAATGAAACCGCTATCGATTTGAAAAAACTTGAAAAAGTTCTGGATTGCGGCCGCCTGTCTTTTGGCTCCGCCGATCGCTTGTGGGAAAATCTGGGCATCCGCCAGGGCTCCGTCAATCCGTTTTGCGCCATCAACGATACGGGCCATAACGTCAAAATCGTGCTGGATGGCGCGATGATGGAGGCCGAAACGGTGAATTACCACCCGATGGACAATGCGCAGACCGTCGGCCTTAGCCCCACCGACCTGCTGAAATTTTTTGACTATACCGGGCATAAGCCCCATATACTGGATTTAAGCGCCGCCGCGCCCGATGGAGAATAAACGTGCTGACCGGACAACCTTCGCCTGCCCCCGCGCAGAATATTATTTTCGACGCCTCGATCGAGGATTTCGAGGAAAAAGTCATCAAGGCGTCGATGGAACGCCCCGTTATCGTGGATTTCTGGGCGCCGTGGTGCGGTCCGTGCAAACAACTGACGCCCGTTCTTGAAAAGGTGGTAAATGCCGCCGGGGGCGATGTTTTGCTGGCAAAGGTCAATATGGATGAAAACCAGCAACTGGCCATGGCGCTGCAAATCCAGTCCATCCCGGCCGTATTCGCCTTTTTCGGCGGCCGCCCGGTTGACGGATTCCAGGGCGCCCTGCCTGAAAGCAACGTAAAACAATTCGTTGACCAACTGGTGAAAATCGCCCGCCAGAACAAGCCCGATGCCATCGACGTGCCCGAAACGCTCAAGGCCGCCGCGCTCGCCCTTTCGGAGCAGGATTTCGCAACGGCGCAGGGCCTGTATATGCAGGTTTTATCGCAGGAGGAAAATAACGCCGCGGCTTATGTCGGGCTGATACGCCTGTTTTTGGCCGCCGGGGAGGTGGAACAGGCCGCCGCGTGGGTGGAAAACGCACCGGAGGATATCGCCCGGCAATCTGCGTTTAACGAGGCCCGTACGGCGCTGGAACTTGCGCAATCCGCCTCGGGGCATGATCTTGCTCCCCTGCTGCAAAAGCTGGAACAAAACCCGGAAGACCACCAGGCGCGCTACGACCTTGCCCTGGCGCAGTTTGCCGCAGGGCGCAGGGAAGAGGCCATCGACAGCCTGATTACCATCATGGAGGCCCGGCGTGACTGGAACAAGGACGCCGCCCGCCTGCAACTCCTGAAATTTTTCGAAGCCATGGGCCACGCCGATCCCGTAACGGTGGCGGGGCGTAAAAAACTCTCCCGTATCCTTTTTTCCTGAAGAACCCTGTTTTATGAACAATTCCGCCCTAAATTCATAACATGACCGCGACAAACCCCTTTGCACCGCCGTTTAATGAATTGCCGGATATTTTACCGGTATTTCCGCTGCAGGAAGCTTTGCTGCTGCCCTTTGGCCGCCTGCCGCTTAATATTTTCGAGCCGCGCTATCTCGCCATGATCCGCGATGCCATGGCGGGTAACCGCATGATCGGGATGGTGCAGCCGCAGGACACGGACCCGGATGCCGAAACACCCCCGATTTTCGATGTCGGCTGCGCCGGGAAAATCACCGATTTTTCCGAGACGGAAAACGGGCGTTACGTCATCATGCTGACCGGGATTTCGCGTTTTAAAATTAAAAAGGAAGTGCAGCAAAAGGATGGATACCGCCGCGTGGAGGCTTCATGGAGCGGGTTTGAAGACGATGTGCTCGACCATGCCTGTCTTGGGTTGAACCGGGAAAAGCTCGGTGAATTGCTGCAGCAATATTTTAAACAGCAAGGCATGTCATGCGACTGGAAAGCGGTTGAAAACGCACCGGACGGTAAGCTCATTACCTGCCTGTCTATGGCTTGTCCGTTCGAGCCGGCGGAGAAACAGGCACTCTTAGAAGCCAAATGCTGCAAAACACGCGCCGGGATGTTTATGACCATGCTGGAAATTGCCCTGAAAAGCGGCCATGTCGATACCGGCGCCTTTTGCAATAAAAACAAACATTGATTTTTAGGGCCGCGCCGACTAAACCAGATTCATGTCCCAGAGCGTCGATCCGAAATTACTGGAAATTCTTGTCTGCCCCTTGACCAAGGGGCCGCTGGAATATGACGCGAAAAAGCAGGAGCTGATCTCCAAAGGGGCGAAGCTTGCCTACCCCATCCGCGACGGCATTCCCATCATGCTGATCGATGAGGCACGCAGGCTTAAATAGCGAAGCTCTACGCCGACCGGTTGCGGCAACGGAACTGGTACATATCATAGAATAACAGCGGGTTTTCCTGCTCCAGAATGTGCCAGTTTCCAAGATTGCGCATTTGCGGATCGTCGGGGAAGCGTTTCCCATACAATACGGACCGCGCGTTTGTATAGGTTACAAACTCAATGAACTCCATGCCAAGATCATGGAGAACGCCCTGTATCTGCGGCAGGGTAAACTGGTGTTCCTGCACATGGAAAAGATGGTCGCGGCACTCGGACATGCTGAAAAAATCCCGCCAGTACATACAGCCCTTCAAAGGATCGCCATCGGGAAGCCCCATTATATGCTTTCTGACTTTCCTGATATTTTCCGCGGTCGGCTCATATCCTTGCTGCGCAATATACTGCCGCGCGAGCGTGATAGGCCGCCTTGCCGTCTGGCTGTACAGGCCCAGCCGTAAAACGCCGCCGGGATTAAGCAGGCTCTGCAACATTTTCCAACCCGCAAGCGGGTCCTGCATATGGTGGATAACCCCGCTGGAAATCACAAAATCGAATTTCCGCCCCAGCTGGTCCAGCTCCAGCAGGTCGCCGTGCAAAAACTCATATCCCTTGGTAAGACCGATTTTTTCCAGCTGCCTTTTGGCATAGGAAAGGCTCGACAAGCTCAGATCGACGGCCAGGATCTCGGCGCCGCGCATCCCGCTCAGGCTATGCGTGATTTCCCGCCCGGTGCCGCAACCCGCGATTAAAACGCTTTTTCCCGTATAATCCTCTTCGCTCTCATAAATATCCGTACTTTTCCAGCGCGGATACGGGTTGTTTTCATACTGATCCCGGACCTTCACGGATATATCGTTTTTAATAGTTCCGAAGCTTTTGAACGTTTTACGGATTTCCCGCTCCTGCAGCGGCTCGTCGATCTGCAGGGTAACAATATGGGACAGCGCCTCGTTGCCCGTCTCTTTTGCGGCGGCGCTCAAGGCAGCAGCATTTGCCAGGCTATACAACGGCTGATAACACGCCAGGGTCAGGAACCGGGCCATGCTGCAATTATCCTGAAGCGTCAGCCCTTCTTCAAGTTCGCTGCGAAATTCTTCAATGATTGAATTTTCAGGCGCGGTAACGTCAAAAACATATTCGTTATACCAGCACTGCTCCGCCAGCGCCGCGAGGAAGGGCAATGTCGCGGCAAATTCATCATCCGGCAATCCCTTTTGGATATTCTCCAGCAGGTAACGGCGCAGCATGGTAAAAGCGTTTTCTATTCCTGTATGCGCCAAGACGCAGCGCTTAAGTCCCAGCAATAAAAACCTGTCTTCAAAACACGGCAGGAAATCCTGGAAACTTACGGTTTTGAAAGCCGCCTCATAATCGCGCGCATCGTATAATCTTCTTAGCGGCTCAAAAACCGAATCGACACAGAGGAGCGATTGCCAGGCAGGCATTAAATTCTGATGAAAAAGCCTGTCATCCTCAAGACAGGCGATCATCACCATCTTGGCGGCAGGGTCGAATTTCCCGTATGTGCGCTCGGAAATCGCACGCATATAACCATGTTTAAACTGGATGTTGGACGGATCGTAAAAAACGGCTTTTTGCAGCGATTCCGCAGCGTTCACAGGATCACCAAGCTCATAGCTGATATAGCCGTGATTGTTAAAAAACGCGGCATTGCCGGGCTGCAGCATCAACGCCTGCGCATAATATTCCCGGGCGCGCTCCAGATGGCCGAGTAAGTAATAGCATTGTGCCACGTTTCGGAAATAATTGACGTTATAGGGATCAAAATGCAGCGCCTGTTCATAATATTTAAGGGCCGATTCATGATCTCCCTGCTTGGTGTGGACAGAAGCCACCATCGAAATTACGTCGGCGCGCCGGGGTTCTATTTTCAAAAGCGCTTCGCAATGTCCCAGAGCCTCATCCAGCCTGCCGGACAAAAATGCGTCATTCGCTGCATTCCCCAGATCAGAAACAGACAGTGAAGCAGGAGCAGGGCTTGCGGCAGTATTTTGCGATGGCGGCATGTTGTTTTCTTAACTGTTTAATTTCCTTATAGGGGTTTTTTATCGAAACACGCTTTAAAAACAAAGAAAAACTTGCGTTTTTACGCAGATTTGGGTTTATATGGAACCATTATGGTTATCAGAGATACGCAAAACCTGCTCCTGAGCCTCCTCCTTATCCGCCTCTGAGCGGTTATGGGGCGCCTTCATACGCCCGCGCTTCAGAGGATAAAAACTCCAAAAAATTGATAGAAAAACGAGATAAACCGCTTTAAAAGGAGCGAGACATGACAAGCAACCGCGTTATAATTTTTGACACCACCTTAAGAGACGGCGAACAATCGCCGGGCTGCTCCATGAACTTGGAAGAAAAGCTGCGCATGGCCCATCTTCTGGATGAAATGGGCGTGGATGTGATCGAGGCCGGATTTCCCGTCGCCTCCCCCGGCGATTTCGAGGCGGTGAACGAGATTGCCAAAACGGTGAAGAATGCGGTCGTGTGCGGCCTTTCCCGTGCCAAGAAAGCGGATATCGAAGCCTCCGGGGAAGCCATCAAGCCCGCAAAACGCCGGCGCATTCATACCTTTATCTCCACCTCGCCGCTGCATATGCAATACAAGCTGCAAATGCCGCCCGAGGAGGTGCTCAACGCCGTCACCGAAAGCGTAAGCTGCGCCCGCAATTTCACCGACGATGTCGAGTGGTCGGCGGAAGACGGATCGCGCACCGAACACGATTTCCTGTGCCGCTGCGTGGAAGCCGCGATCAATGCCGGCGCGACAACGATCAATATTCCCGACACGGTAGGTTACGCCACGCCGGAAGAATACCGCGGCCTGTTTGAAATGCTGATCAGCCGCGTGCCGAATATCGATAAGGCGATCCTCTCCACCCACTGCCATAACGACCTGGGGCTGGCGGTAGCCAATTCGCTGGCCGGGGTTGAAGGCGGCGCGCGCCAGATCGAATGCACGATTAACGGTATCGGTGAGCGCGCGGGCAACGCGGCGCTGGAGGAAGTCGTCATGGCGATGCGCACCCGCGCCGACAAGATGCCCTTTACCAACAATATCGACGCGACGAAAATCACCAAGATTTCCCGCACCCTGTCTGCCATTACCGGCTTTGCCGTGCAGCCGAACAAGGCGATCGTCGGCGCGAACGCCTTTGCCCATGAAAGCGGCATCCATCAGGACGGCATGCTGAAACACGCCCAGACTTACGAGATCATGACGCCCGAATCCGTCGGCCTGACGAAATCCAGCCTCGTGCTGGGCAAGCATTCGGGCCGCCACGCCTTCCGCAAGAAGCTGGAAGAGCTGGGATTCGAACTCGGCGATAACGCGCTGCAGGAAGCCTTCAACCGCTTTAAAATCCTTGCCGACAAGAAAAAGGAAATCTTCGAGGACGACCTGATCGCCCTGGTCGAGGACGAAGCCATCCGCGAAAATGAAACCGTCCGCTTTGTCTCGCTGCAGGTTGTAGCGGGCTCCAAAGGTCCCCAGACCGCCGAAATGGTGCTGCGCGTGAACGGCGAGGAACAGGAAACGAAAGTGGAGGGCAACGGCCCGGTTGACGCCATATTCAAGGCCATCCGCGCGATCTGCCCGCATCCCGATGCGCATTTGAAACTCTATCAGGTCCACGCGGTAACCGGCGGTACGGACGCGCAGGCGGAAGTGACCGTACGCCTGGAGGAAAACGGCAAGACCGTGAACGGGCAGGGCGCGGACAGCGATACGCTGGTGGCAAGTGCAAGAGCGTATGTGAATGCGCTTAACAAATTACTCGTGAAACGCCACAGCCAGAATCCGCAAACAGCGCATAACGCCGTCGCACCGTAAAACACTTTAAAACAAAAACGACAAAAGCCCCATTACGGGGCTTTTTTCAATTCATAACAAATTTAGCTTCTTAAGCCCGCTTCAAATAAAGGCTGTAGACATAAGAATCATTGCAAACAGGATCATGAATGCAAGAAAATCTGTCAGCGCTTTTTCACTTAATCAATTTTATTGCGAATGGCTGCGTAGATTACGCGCGCCCGGTGTGGAGTATCTTTATATTCTTCACCTTCGGTTCCAATTCTTAGATACTCACCTTTTTTATTCTGAAAGTAAAAGCTGCAAGGGGATAAGCCATCACCGGCACAATCGTAAACTTCAGTATAACCTAAATCACGAAAATAATGTGCCTGAGCACCTATTTCTTCGTATGGCGGCATGCCCTCTGCAGGCTCCCATCCACTTTGCAGAATGATTTTCCTGGCATCATGGTAATTCATATTCATGATAATAGATTGTTTGTTTTGTATGCCTGCACAAGAAAACAACAAAAGCAAAGTCAAAAGCCAAAAACTTCCGCGTAACCAAGCGTTTTTTTGTCTAAAAGTACCAGCCATGCGCTATTTATAGCTATAAACTATTTCTTTTCCAACAGGTCTTTCACGGTTTTGAAATCAGTCAGTGCTTTGTTGTTGCCAACTCCTTTATGATAACTTTCGTTGGATTCGTCTGTTGGAAGTGCGGCCCATTCTATTGAAAGCTCTTTTATCAACTCTTTCGTGCTGATTTTACCGGCTTTATATTTTTCAAATCCCCTTTTCTTCAAAAGCTGTCTGGCCATCTGATCCTGCAGTTTTTCATCAAAAAGCGTGTTTTTATCAATGCCCAGTTTATCGACAGTTTCCTTTAAAGTGCCGCGCTTAATTTGATACCGCCCGACAGCCGTAGAATCACTGCCACTGTCATACATTTGCTTTTGAAGTTTTTGAACTTCTTTTACGGTCATTTTGGTGAGAGGTTTTTTTTCATTGCCGTAAATGACATTATAATTATCGCTGCTTTCAAGCTTGCCGATAAAATCGAGAAGTTCATTGCCTTTTGGCGTCGGCGCTATTGTTTCAGGCTTCCTCCCCGGCGTTGGCGGTGCCTTTTTCCCGGCGGGCTTATCCCAGCTTCGGATCATGCGGCCTGTGGCGTCATACTCTACCGGTTTGTTTTCAAGGGCATCGCCCCATCCTGCTGGGGCAGCCCGGCGGGTCAGAATGAAAGAATTTCATGATTTTTTCCTTTGTGAATGTGTGAAATTGCGCAATAAAAAAGCACCGCGAGGATAGACCCGTGGCGCTAATATTGAATATATTCCTATATTTTTACCGCGTTGTCAAGTTTTTCATACAAGCGCCGCTATTCGTTCAAAAACATCTTCAAACATTTCGGTCGTTAAACGCCCCGTGTTGGTGTTGTAGCGGGAGCAGTGGTAGGAATCGATTAATAGCAGCTTGCTTTCCCCGCGAAGGCGGGGACCTGTTGCGTCTCCAAAAGATTCCCGCTTTCGCGGGAAAGACAGATGGGAAAGATCATGAACCGCGCCATGGGCGAATTTATGGGCGGAGATTTTCGTACCGTAGGTTTTAAGCACAGCATTGTGCGAAATCAAACCGAGGCTCAAAATCACCCGCAAATTCGGTAGAGCCGCGATCTCGTCCTTCAAAAACGGGCGGCAGGCATTCATCTCCTGCGTCGTCGGCTTGTTCTCCGGCGGCACGCAGCGCACCGCGTTGGTGATGCGCGCGCCTTTCAGGATCAGTCCGTCGTCTGCCCTAGCCGCGAACACCCCTTCCGCCCAGCCGAATTTCACCAATGTTGGATAAAGCAAATCCCCCGCATAATCGCCTGTAAACGGCCGTCCGGAGAAATTCGCCCCGCGCAGCCCCGGCGCCAGCCCGACAATAAGCAACCGCGCATCCTCCCCGCCGAACGGCGGCACAGGGGCGTTGAATTTATCCGGGAATTTGGCGCGGTTCTCCGCCCGGAATTCACACAGGCGCGGACATAAAGGGCAATCTTTTGCGGGTGGGGTAAAGGTCATATTATCTTCCATTCTTCAATGTCATCCTGAGCGCAAGCGAAGGATCTCCTTAGACTACCATGAGATCCTTCGGGCTCTCGCCCTCAGGATGACAAAGAGCGGGAAGAACGCTTGCTTTTCCTGATCAAACTTTGTATAAAGCGCTGTCTTATCAAAGCATAGTAAAGAATTGAAGGAAACCAGATGGCACGCGTAACCGTTGAAGATTGTGTTGAAAAACTCCCGAACCGTTTTGAATTGGTGATGATCGCCGCACAGCGTGCCCGTAAAATCGGTTCCGGCGCGCCCCTGACGATTGAGCGGGACAACGACAAAAACCCGGTTATCGCCCTGCGCGAAATCGCCGACAGCACCGTAAGCATCGACGACCTGAAGGAAGAGCTGACCCGTTCCCACCAGCGCGTAATCGCCCATGAGGAAGAAGAAGAGACAATCGACCTGATGGACGGCGAGGAAGAATGGGGCACGATGGCCGCCAAGGCATCAGGCATGTACGCCGATGACGACATGGTTGAGGATGAGGACGAAGAGCCATCCTTGGCCGACCTGGCGGGCAACCCCGGCGAAGACGAAGGCGGCGAGTTTTAAGCGGCGTCCACTCTCCGGTAAACAGGCCTGCTTCCTTAATTAATGCTGACAACAGCCGGTGCGCCCGTGACTCATATTATCCAGCAGCTATTTGACGTGATCGCCGCCCGCAAAAATGCGGATGCCGGAAAATCGTATGTCGCCAGCCTTTATCAAAAGGGCACGGCGCATATCAGCGGCAAGGTAATGGAGGAAGCGCAGGAAGCGGTGGAAGAGGCGCTAAAAGGCGATCAAGACCGATTGCGCGCGGAATCGGCCGACCTTCTGTTTCACCTTATGGTGCTCTGGGCCGATCAGGGCATCACCCCCGATGAAGTTTTCAAGGTGCTGGAGCAGCGTCAGGGCGTCTCCGGCCATCAGGAAAAAGCCTCCAGAGAAGGGTAATTCTATCCAAGAATAAGGGGAGGAGGAGCGACAGGCGCTGACGGAGCCGGGCCGCGTACCGGAGGAAGGGCTTTTTTCGGCGGCTCTTTTACAGGGTCTTCTACTTTCGCAGGTGACTCTGAGCACTCAAGAAACTCTCCGGATGATTGCAATTGCCGCTGCAATTCCTTGCTACCTATGGCGCTGCCCTTTGGAATATGGGCAAAGATAGGAAGCCCTAGGCGTATGTGTTCCACGCTTGTATGCATAGTGTTGAAAACTATGACATTATTTTCAATCCCCGAATTAATAATGACAGGGCCTAATGCCAAGACTTGTTTCATAAGAAGCTTTGCCTCTTCAGGATCAATATCATTCACCGGATCGCCCAAATCATAGTACTCCAGAAAGGCAATATGCGCGTCCTTATTTGGGCACCCATTAGGTAGATATAACTCATCTTTAAGGGCTTTTATTTTAGTAATAAAAGCTGATGTTTTTACTATTTTAGCCTGGGCCTTATACGATTTGTATGAGCTTTCAATATCGGCAAAGGCAATACCTTTTTCCGCCAGAAGCTCTTCAATGGCTACCTTAGCCACTTCCGGACTAGTATTTGTTTTACTGTCTCCTTGCCTGACAAGATTAAAAAGTGCATCAACAGCAGCATGATTGAACGATCCATTGTTCAATCTTAGTTTTTCAACTATTGAACGTGCTGTAATTTCTTTAAAACTATGGCTCCATAATTGTTCACGTGAAAGCTTATTGGCTTTCAGCGTTTCAACGATAACTTGTCGAATTTCTTCGTTTGCGCTGGCCATTCCCCCAAGGGTCACAGCCGTAAATTGAGAGCCATTCCCCTGCTCAATTTCCTTTTTAGCCAAAGTTACTATTCCGGCCCACATTTCCTTATCGGCGCACTTGCTATAAAATTCAACAAGTTGATTTTGCTCTGCAAAGATAAGGGCACCGTTTTCCTGTCTAATCTCAGGAGTTTGACCGTAAACTTTACACGTAGTGTCTTGCAGGACAAACTGGGGACTATCTTTCCTCTCCCCTGCACACCCCGCAAGAGCTACCGCAAGAAAAAGCGGTATATATGAAGAAAAAGAGGAAACTGAAGCCGTTCTCATTATTATTTAAGCCTTTAAAAAAATCGTGCCGAATATGTATATTATCCGGCACGATTTGTCAATTTTTATGTAAAAATTTAGAGGCGATCGCCCGGTTGAGGCTCTCCAAGAACGACCGGATTTGATTTTTTACCGGCTTTCTCTTCCTCTTTTGCCTGAAGATCTGCCTTTGCCACACCTTTTTTAATAGCCATGTACCGTTCAAGGAAGTCATTAATATAATCCTGACTTATAAGCGTCATGCCACGGCCCATTTGTCTAATCTCGTTAAACCGGTCAGCAAAATTTTTACCGCTTTTTGTAACCTTTTGTACTAAGGGATTTTCCATTGTTGGGGGGCGACCGTTTCTGCCCACTATCATATCTACGAGTAATTCGTCGCTGGTATAATAATGAATGCCACTACTTTTCCCCACGACCTTTGGCCTTATACCATCAGCCTCAAGCTGTCTTTTGGCAAGAACCATTGCAATATATGAGCCTTTAAGTCCCTCCATTTTTTCAAAAACGGCGCCTTTTATGACCGCGTGTTCGTTCATCGTATAGAAATGCGAAGCCCTGACATCATCTCCGGTAAGGAAATGTGTTAATATCATCATAAAGATTTCATGCTCTCTGGCCCGATCTTTGGCCAACTCTGCACGCAGGAATTGGTTTTCGTCCTTCCAGTTTTCAATGAACGCCCCTGTCAGAGCACATGCGATATCCAGCCTGCTGTGTTTCCCTTTCGTAGTCCAAAGGTCGAAGCCAAATCCCAACGCACTTAACCCACCGCCTTTGCCATCGTTTTCAACTTCGTTACAAGCGCTGGCTGCAGCCTGAACGGCGGATGACGCCGCACGGCTTCCAACATGGGAACCATAATATTTGTTATGACCAGTATCTACTTTAATATCGTTCTTTTGCTCCTGACCCTGACCTTGGCCCTGATTTTGGTCTTGGCCCTGATTTTGGTCTTGGTCCTGATTTTGGTCTTGGTCCTGATTTTGATCATTAGCCGTACAACCTTGCCCGACCTCACCTTCCGCGCCATCGCCTACTGCGGCATTACAGCCTGCCGCTTGCGCGCGATTATAAGCCAAAGTAATAGGAAGCAGAGATAAGCCTGCATTTCCTACGCTAGCATCAACATTTCTCTGAAAACTCGGTGCCGCCACAACAAGAGCAGTTGCCAAACTACCTGCGGCCAAGGTTCCGGTTGCCAAAGGCCCCCAACCCTTTACCTTAGCCCAAACAGCGGCTAGTCCTGAAACTGGGGCGACGGGTTCGTCACTGTAATGTTCTAGAATAATATCTTCCCGAGCATTCCTGGACATAGCAGGTAGATTTCTCAAAGCCATCTGGTACTCACTTTCTTTCACGTGTTTTTTCTTATAACCGCCGGCGAAACCAAAAGTTCCGCCAGAAGTGTAATTATTTTGTAAACTTTGGCGAAGCTCTCCCATAAATCTGCATTTATGTCAAGAAAAATCTGTAAATAGGGAACCGGCCTGCCTTTCCATGCGTTGTCGGCACGTTTACATAGTGCTTTTTTCTTGCAAAAACGAAAGAGGCTATGGTAAACCACCACCAATCCTGGGAAACAAAAGTTATAACAAATGAGCAGCGCAGCAGCCATACCACACAATTACCCCTCCGCCTTTACCGGTATGCCTTCCGTCTGGTCCATTGATGGGCCTTTTTCGGAAAAAACGCGCTATGTCTATGAGCCCCGCCGGGAAGCACCCGAAGGAAGTATACGCGCAGAGTTTCAGAAAAATCGTGGCAGCCTGTTTTCAAGATTTACAAAAAGCGTAGCACAGACATTAAGCACGTCCCTTACCGCTCTCAAAGAATCCTGGAAAAGCGGGCAGCTGGTCGCCGGTTTCAAAGAAGCGGCCAGCGGTCTTCTGCCCGGCTTTCTGCTTTCACACGGAGCACGCATTGCCGTGAATTACGGCCTGACAAGCAGCGAACTGGCGGGAGCGGGTCTGACTTTCGGCGCCTCCACCCTGACTGCAGCAACTGTAAAGGGTTTCTATGATGCCCGCCGGGCGCAGCAAAAGCGTGTGAAAGAGGGCGCAGAGCCTTTGCCTTTCCTGTTCAACCGCGAGGCGCTGCGCACTTACGGCTGGCGCGGGGGCTTTACCCGGGCTTTTGTCAAGGAAGACTGGAAGAATGTCGGTCAAAGCATATTTAAAAGCCTGCCCCTTATGGGCGGGTTCAGGGCTTTCGGCGATGCCGCCATAAATTTCCGCAACGATTACAACCGCACGCGCGAAGAAAATCCGCAAGCTTCCGTAAGCCGTTTCCAGTATTTCCGGCAAAACTGGAGCAAGTATACTTTTAAAGGTGCGGTGGGGCTGGGCGCAGTTGCCGGCGGCTATATCGGTCTGGACCGCGTCCGCGACGCCATTGAAGCGGCCGAAGCGGCGGCCCTCGCGAAAAACGCGGCAACCGTCTCGTTTACTGAAAATATCCCGCTGGCCGACATCCTTGCAAAACATTCAGGACAAAATGCTTTCGTGCCGCCGGCGCATGTCCCCGAACCTCCTGCTTCGGAAATCTCCCCCGTAATTGAATCCTATACGGACACGCCGGAACCTCCCTCCCCGGAAATCGCGACACATGAAATCCAGGGAAACAATAGCGACCACGTCTTAACAGGCTTCGCCGGTGACGACCAGCTGGCAGACGCAAAGCTTCCGGAAACGCCGGCGCTTTGCGAACCCACTTTCGAAAGCCGTTTTTCCGACCTGACGGACCAACTGGATCAAAGCGGAGTAACCGGTCGCTTTAAAGAAGACCTGAAATTCGCGGAAAGAGGGAAGCCATGGGCCCTGCTCAACCTTGCCTATTATGCCGCGCACGGCAAAGAAGGACTCGCGCAAAACTACGAATGGGCATGGAAAATGGCGCATCTGGCCAGGGAGGCAGGCAACCCGGATGCGGGGAAATTTATTACGGACCTGGAGCGCGTTATGCCTGTCAAACCGCAAATGCCTTCCTGCGATGTGGAAATGCCTGCCCCGCCGCACCCGGCGGTCCCTGCACACAGCACCCCCGGAAGAACCGAAATTGCACAGGCCGCGTCTGCAACGCACGCGCCGCAGCAGACAGCAGAAGCAGCAAGGGGATCCTTTACCCCGGCTCCGACAAGCACTGAAGATGTAATGCCGCCACCGCTAAGGCCGGACACCCCGCCGACGCCGACCGCGGAAACCCTGCAACCCCCGTCAGGTTACGACACACCGGAACCTCCAGCAGACACGTCCGCCCCGGCGAAACCCGATCTGGCGCAATCTCCTGCCAATCATACGCCGCCGGAATATAACCTGGCCGATTTACCGCCACACGAGCGTGTTACAGCGCTTATGCACGGCGTTGATTCCAGCCACTTTTCCGACCGCCTGAAAGACGATCTGAAATTCGCGGCCCTGGGAAAGCCCTGGGCAATACTAAACGTTGCCTTTTATGCGAATAACGCATTGGAAGGGATGCCCCATAACGTTGAACTTGCGCGGTCTCTGGCGGAGGCTGCCCGTGATGCCGGCAACCCGGATGCGATAAAGTTCCTGGCTCAGTTGCCGCCCGCCCCCGCCAACGACTCCCTTACCAAACTGGCACTTGGCAATACGCCTACACCTCTTGACCAGGAGATCTGGGTCGGCGGATTGCGGGGCCTTGTAAGACCGCTTGACGGCGTGCCGGTAAATGAAACAACACTAGCCGCCGTTGCGCGCAAAATGTTGGCGGACGCGCCGGAATCCATTCGCCATGCGGCTGCCTACGGTTTCAACCAGCACGCCAACGATGCGACGCAATTGGCCGCCGTTCCGCAGGGCGGGACCGCGCCAATCCCCAAAGTACAACACATTGCACAAATTCCGCCGCCAGCGCCTAATTCCAACATGGCGGCCCAGAACCCGGCCAATCTGAACAACCAGCTGGCCCTCGCCCCCGGTTTTGCCCTTCGTTGATTTTTCTTTACGCGGGATGCCCAATCGCGCTGTAATGGGTTCTCAGAGATAAAAGGAGGCCAGCACTCATGAGCGCTTATGACAATCAGAACATTTTTGCCAAAATCCTGCGCGGCGAAATTCCCTGTAACAAGGTCTACGAGGATGAATATGCGCTGGCCTTTCACGACATCGCGCCCAAAGCGCCCAAGCATGTCCTGGTCGTTCCCAAGGGCGCCTATGTTGATATTGTTGATTTCGGGATAAATGCAAAAGCAGATGAAATCACAGGCTTCTACGCCGCCGTCGCCAAAATCGCAGCACAGGAAGAACTCACGCAAAACGGTTTCCGCGCCATCGCCAATACCGGGCCGCACGGCGGTCAGGAAGTCCCCCATTTTCATATCCATCTTCTGGGTGGAAAGAAGCTCGGCGCGATGGTGGGGGAATAGCTATAAATAATCTAGAGTTTTCATGGCCTCATTCACAGCCTCGGCGGGCGGTATTCCGTTCGTTGAAATCCCCGCCCCGGCGGATGCAAGCATGGAAGACTTATATACTGGCACCATTTCAGCCAAGGCATGAAGCCCGCTCGTAATGCCGCTCCCGTCAAACACCGCCTGAAGCCACGGACTAACCGCATTCATAAAAGCAATTCCACCGGAATTTAAGTGCCCTAAAGCCAGAACGACAGGTTCAAGTGCTATAGCCCCACAAACCATTAATACGCCACTGACAACAAGCCCTGTAAACAGCTTGGACAGACCACCAGATGTATTCGTTTCTTCTGCCAATTTTAAAAAATCCAAAAAAACACTTGAAATGATAATGAGAATGATTATCAATGTCGTTTATAAAGTCAACAGCAAATGAGAATTATTCTCAATAAACATTCATAATTTTTACGGATAATACAGCTATGAAACGTCCCCCTTTAAAATCGACTATTACCGCAATATTTCTGACCTGTGCGTTACCTGTTAGCGCGCTAGCAGATCCAATAATCACCTATACCTTTCCCGACAGTATAAATTTAGGAGGGGGATTTCGCCAAAAGACAGTCGATGGCGGGCTTTTAAAACAATATAAAAATGCCCAGGGAAAAATTGTCCGTCTCGGACTGACCTGTGAATTCGCCGAAGCGCTTGATCCTAACAATCAGATATTCTGCGATAAAGATGGACATTTGCCGGGTGCCTATAAAGCTATAAGGCACTACGCCATATCGCACAGAACTTGCCGGATGCAATTTGGCCAAATTGAAACTATGGCCCGTAAAGCCGCCAACGACGACAATATCACCGAAGATGTTAACCGCCTGGCAGGCGTAGGCTGGGAAAAGGCCCCCTTTTGCCCGTTAATCGATGCACGCGATGAAGTCATGGCAATATACCGGGCCCGAGGACTGACAGCAGAATGATACCTGAAGATTCTGCTTTGGGGAAAATCCACACTCTGCCGCTACCAAAAAACGCCGGCATGAAGGAGCGAAATTCTCAGGAGACAGAACATCCTGCAGAAATTGCCGCCGGTATATTACAAAGTGCCGCGTTGCACGAAACCTGGAGCCGTTTTTACTCTTCCCGATGGCAAGCCGACAAAAACCCGCTGCATCAAGCGGCACATCATGCGTGTGATTTCAAAGAAGGCCGGTTCCCGAGCCGGCAAGAACAGCTTCAGATTGCTGCATTCTTGCGTGAAGTTATAAATATCCAGGTAAAGGCACTGGGCAAATCTTCGGCACAAGAAAATCCTGAAATAGCCAC
>CAZBNG010000013.1:0-1478 GCA_964493095.1 uncultured Pseudobdellovibrionaceae bacterium | reverse complement strand
CAGCAGGAGAGCTTTATACTCTCACCCCACAGGGCATGTCTCCCCTTAAGCGCGAAGAAATAAGCAACCCACATTACAGACAAATACTTGATGTTATGGATAGCCACTTCATGCAAAGAAACCTGAATCCTGTACATGCATCAAAAGAATTTTTAAGCGACATGTTTTCCTTTCTCTGGGAAAAGATGAAAGAGAAACCATTAAAATCTGGAATTGCTTTATCAGTATATGCCGCTTTCGTAGCATTTATAACGATACGGCTGCCCAAATCCGATCTTGTAGATACGACCAGTCTGGGCATCCGCGATTTTGAAATAGATGCCAGCGGTAATGTAGTTGGAGTACAATGGCAAAAACCCACTGTAACCGATCTGGACAAAATTACTTTTGCACCGGGCAGCGAATTGCAAAGACTTTTTCCTGACTGGGGCGCTACTATTTTAAATTCAGACTTTTTATCCAGCCTGCTTCCCCATTTCACAAAAATAAAAGATCTCGCCCTAAGAGCAAATGGCTGGGCCAATGACGGAACAGATTTTCTGAGAAGCTACACTTATGACATAGGTGTGACCGACCTGGTAGCAACTCCTACCCATCTAAAATCAATCAGCCAAACTTACTGGATGCATGGGTATGAATGGATGTCTCCCTATATAGCGGAATTTTGGTACTTTTATAACACGTTTGAAAATGTCGTCCTGCATCCGGCTTTTGCCGTGGCTGGTTTTATTGTTGCCAAGGCCTGTACAGAGCTGAAAGCGGAGACTATTGAAAAAGGTCTGAATAAAATTTCAGATTTTTTAAAACGTGCCGTGCACATGCGGCCTTTAACAACAGGCTTTTCCTTAGCCGCCATGGGATTAACTTACGGCTCCAGTAATTATGAAATGGGGGTCAATCTAATATGGGCGGGACTTGCAGGAGGCATTCTGGGACATTACACCCAAAAACTTCACCGCACCTTATCAAAAGCTAATCAAAGCAGCGTTCTGCGGATGACTCGCGGAGTACAGGACAGATTAAAAAACTTCAACCAAGTTGCCAAAGGCAAGCCATTATCCAGACTACCGCCTCTTGATGCAGAAAGCAAAATGTGGCGAAATTTTGCATATGCAACACTAGGAACAAGCGCCGCCGGCTTGACCATGCTGGGTCTGGATGGAAGCGGATTAATTGACGCCATTCAAAATGAAACGTTTAGGCTACTTGCAAGCGGCGCGAGTTTTGGATCAGGGGCCCTGGAAAGCATAAAATTAACCACCATGGCTTTTGTTCACTACAACGTTCCGGATGAAATTATTCAACACCGGGCTTGGACGGGCATGGGTATGACTGCGGGATTACTTTATGCATCACCCAAGCTGGCCTATCGGGGCTTAAGTGCCCTTTTCGGTACTAATGCTGGCGCGCCTCCTGTGCGGCCCTCTCAAAAACCTGCACATCAATACCTAGCCTATGACGTTATCCCTGCTGATGAA
>CAZBNG010000012.1:31325-35507 GCA_964493095.1 uncultured Pseudobdellovibrionaceae bacterium | reverse complement strand
CGTCACCGGGACGAAGATAGGCCATAAGCACGGCGCTGATGGCGCCCATGCCGCTGGAAAACACGATGGCGGATTGCGCTTCTTCCAGCAACGCTAGGCGATCTTCGATAATCTCGGCATTAGGGTGGTTAAAGCGGCTGTAGATCAGGCCGCCGACGCTATCCGCCGGGGCGGGTTTGCGCCCGGCTGTGACGTGGAAAAACTCTTCACCGTCTTCGGCGCTGTCAAAAACGAAAGTGGAGGTCAGAAAAACCGGCGGTTTAACGGAGTTTTCCGAAAATTTTGGATCGTAGCCGTATGACATCATCACGCTTTCCGGTTTGAACGTGTGATTGTTGATTCCGCGTTTTTTGTATGATTTCTGATCTGCCATGTATCTTACTTTTTCTTGTAAATGTTTGTGAGCCATATAGTTTTTATAAAGCCGAGGCCAAGGGTTGATATCACATAAGCCATAGGCGGGACAAGGGCGTGCAGCCATGCTTCATCGACGTGAAGGAAGGTAAGGTAGCCGCCGACGATGAGATAAGTGCCCAGCATTATGATGACCCGGCGCGTCAGGGATACTTCCCACGCCTTGTCGGCTTCTACCCGTGCGTTGCGCTGTTTTATCGTTTCAATGTCGCCGGTCATACGTTTCCTTCCCGGTTTATCTCACCTTTACCCCGGTTTCCTGAAAGCACCAGGCCAATATGGCTTTCTGGGCGTGGAGGCGGTTTTCGGCCTCGTCATAAATGACGGAGGCGGGAGATTTCGCGACCTCTTCGGAAACTTCTTCCCATTCATGGATGGGAAGGCAGTGCATGAAGATGGCGTGGTCTTTGGCCGCGGCCATGATTTTCGCGTTGACCTGATAGGGCTGGAACTGCGCTATTCCTTTGCCTTCCTGCCCCATGGAAACCCATGTGTCGGTGACGATGACATCCGCGTCTTTGGCGGCGGCCAGCGGGTCGGCAGTGACGGTAGCGCCAGCAGGAACTTTGCTGTGCAATGCTTCCGGGATGGCCAGTACCAGTTCAAAATCAAAGAGCTGCGAGGCGACAATGAAGGTGTTGGACACATTGTTGAAATCGCCAAACCATGCCACTTTTTTGCCCTGAATGGCGCCGAGCTTTTCCTCTATGGTCAGCACGTCGGCCATGATCTGGCAGGGGTGAGAGACATTCGTCATACCGTTGATGATGGGGATATCAGAATAGGAGGCGAGCTCGGTCATCATTTTCTGGTCGCTCATCCGCAGCATGACGGCATCGACGTAACGGGAAAGAACCTTGGCCGTGCTCTCTATGCTTTCCGCGCCGCCGAGCTGAATCTCGTCCATGCTCATGACGATGGTATGGCCGCCAAGCTGCTTCATGGCAACTTCGAAGCTCATCCGCGTCCGGGTCGAGCGCTTGTCAAAAACCATGGCGAGTGACAGGCCGTCAAAGATTTGCGGCGGATTGAATTTTTGTTTTTTAAGCTCGTGCGCATGCGCCAGAATGCCCTTAAGCGTTTCGGGCGAATGATCACTGAGCTGTAGAAAATGCCTTACAGATTTCATTTTTTTGTCCTTTTACGCGAAGTTGCGAAGTGACGAAGTTAGGGTACAACGTCATTGCGAGGAGGGGCTTTGGCCCGACGCGGCAACCCAGTTTTGCTGTTCCAGATTGCTTCGGCCTGTCGGCATCGCAATGACGATTAAAGCTTTTTGTGTCTTCGTTTCTTCGCGTTAATTTTCTATTCTTCCTCTTTTAACGTTTTTTCCAGTATGTCCAGCGCTTCCTGCGCCTGTTCCTTTGTCATGATCAGGGGTGGGACAAGGCGCAATGTTTTCTTGCCGGCCTGTGTGCCCATCATGCCGTTATTTTGCAGCGCGCGGTTAAGCTGGCCGATATCAATGGTGGTATCAATTCCGATCATCAGGCCCATGGCGCGCACATCGGTAATCTTGTTGGATTTGCGGCGGATTTCCTCGATACCGTCTATAAAAAATTTGCCGACTTCGCGCACATTCTCCAGGAATCCGGGCTTGAGAATTTCGCTCATCACCGTGAAGGCAACGGCGGTTGCCAGCGGGTTTCCGCCATAGGTCGTGCCGTGCGTGCCCGGCCCCATGTGGGAGGCGAATTTATCCTTTGTCACCATCGCGCCGACCGGGAAGCCGCCGCCCATACCCTTGGCAAGCGCCGCGATATCGGGGCCGACTTCTTCGTCCGTACCAAAAGCCTGATAGGCGAAGAAAGTACCAAGACGGCCCATGCCGGCCTGAACCTCGTCGTAAATCAGGGCGATATTATTCTCATTACAAAGCTTGCGCAGGCCCTTCAGAAATTCGGGAGTTGCCGGAACAAGTCCGCCTTCGCCCTGCACGGGTTCGACGATAATGGCTGCCGTTTTTTCGCTGATGAGGGGCTTTACGCTCTCCACATTATTGAACTCGGCGAAATGCACGCCCTCCATATAAGGGCCGAAGAACGGCTGGACGTGGCGCTTTTCCGTGACGCTGGCCGCGCCGAAGGTGCGCCCGTGGAAGCTGTTGCGGAACGCGATAATCTCGTTGCAGGCTTCCCCCTTTGTCTCGTAAGCCCATTTACGCACGGTTTTCAGAGCGGCCTCTATGGCCTCCGTGCCGGAGTTGCAGAAATACACCTTGTCGAAACAGGAATTATCAACCAGCAATTTAGCGGCTTTAAACTTGGGCTCTGTGGCGTAGGAAGCCTGACAGATCATCAGCTTGGAGGCCTGATCGTTTATCGCCTTCAATATCGCCGGGTGAGCATGCCCAAGCGAGGCCACGGCATAACCGACCGAGCAGTCGAGATATTTATTGCCGTCGGTATCCCATGCGTAAACACCCTTGCCGTGATCCAGCACGAAAGGCTGTGGTGCATAGTTTTGAATCAAGACGTCAAATGAATCCTTGACCATTTTTTTAGCTTCATCGGAAACCATATCTTATTTTTTCCTTTCTAAAACTGTCATCCTGAAGCGCTTGCGCTGAAGGATCTGATTTGGTTGAAGGTAGATCCTTCAGACCTAAAGGTCTTCAGGATGACAAAACACTTATTTTTTGTTTGAAGGAGTTTTGTCATTTTTGACCTTCGAGCAGCATCTGTGCCGCGACTTCGTTGTTATAATTTTGCCGTTCCGCTTCTAAAATCAGCATGGTGCACGGCCCTACGGGTTCGAAGATTTCCTTCGACAAAGCGTTGTGACGGAAACCGTTAATCAGGTGGATACGGCTTACACCACCCTTTAACGCTTCGGCGCAGTTTTCCAGTTTCACTTTCATGCCGCCCGTTGCCTTGCCGGAGGCGATCATCTCCGGGATTTCTTCCGCAGTGATCAGGGGCACGGCCTTTCCATCGACCTGAACGCCGTCAACGTCGCTCAGGAAAATCAGCTTGTGCGCTTCCACGCCCATCGCCAGTTGCGTGGCGATCGTGTCGGCATTGATATTAACCAGCTTCTTTTCCTTTTCCGTCCATGCCATGCAGGCAACAGCCACGAAATCGTGACTTTTAAACAGGCGGCGGATGGGCCGGGCATTGACGGTTTTGATGTTGCCGACAAGACCGTAATCAACCGGTTTTTTCGGGCGCATGACGGTACGCATCCACTCGGGCGGTACAGCGTTTAGCGAAATGCCTTCCAGATATTCGCGGGCCATGCTTTCATAGACTCTCAGCGACAAATCGCCGCCTACGACCTCTTTCATGATCTGCATCGTGGTGGGGTCGGTCACACGCCGACCATTCTCGCGCTTAATGCCGTGGCCGCGCTCTTCCACCGCGCGGTCTAGGGCTTCGCCGCCGCCGTATACCAGCAGGATTTTGATGCCCAGCATGTTCAGGGAACGGATATCGGCAATCAGGTCGTCGAGCGCTTTCTTGTCTTCAATAACCTTGCCGCCCGCCTTGATCACGAACAAATTGTCGCGGAACTTGCTGTGGTAAAAAGCGTTGATGAAAAACTCAGGCATGCGGCGCTGGTTTTTCGCTTTTTTCGGAAGAACCGGTTTTTTGGTCAGGGCTGTTTTAATGATTGTTTTGGTCATGGGTAGAGTGCTCCTAAGGTTATAAGGCCCGTGGTTTCATCAAGGCCGCACATTAAATTCATGTTCTGGATGGCGCATCCGGCGGCGCCTTTGACAAGGTTGTCCAGCGCCCCTTGTGCGATTACCGTATCGTCCGTTTTAGT
>CAZBNG010000012.1:22708-31315 GCA_964493095.1 uncultured Pseudobdellovibrionaceae bacterium | reverse complement strand
GTGTAGGAGAGGTCGCAGAAATTCGATCCGGCGATATTGGCCAGCGCCACGCTTTCACCCACCCGCACGAACGGGGCGTCTTTATAAACATTGGCCGCGCAGTCGGGCTTGACGCCGGGCTTTGTCCGGATGAAGGCGGTGGCGAAAATGCCCCGCACAAAGGGACCGGAAGTAGGGACGAAATTAAGCTGCTCTTCCGTAATCTTTGCCGTTCTTGTGATCTCCGGAATATGCCGATGGGCATTGATGTTATAGCTCTTCATATTATGCGAGCGGATAGGGTGGTGCGTACCATCCGACGCTGATTTTCCCGAGCCGCTGGAGCCGGTCACCGCCATGATATCGGCGTTTTCGATATGTCCCGCAAAAGGGTAGAGCATGAGCTGCCCCAGCAGGGCAAAACAGCCGGGATTGGCTACGCTGTTTGCTTTTTTAATGGCATCTCTGTGAAATTCCGGCGCGCCGTAAACAACTTCTTTCAGAAGTTCCGGGTAAGCATGTTCGGTATAATATTTCTCATACACCTTTACGTCATCAAGCCGGTAATCGGCGGACAGGTCGATGACCTTTACCTTGCCGTGCAGCGCGGCAACGGCTTCCTGCGCCGTTTTATGCGGCAGGCATAGAAAGACCACGTCGCTGTCCGCGATCAGCGCGTCATAATCCGGGTTGGTGATTTCAAAATCCAGATGCGCAAGATGCGGGTAAAGCGCGCCAATCTTCTCCCCCACATTCTGGCGGGAAGTCAGGTGCGCGATCTCGATATGCGGATGGGCAAGGGCAAGGCGCAAAAGCTCCAGCCCCGTATAGCCGCTGACCCCGACAATCGAGGTTTTAATGGGTTTAGGCGGCATTTTTCTGCCCTTCCTGTGCAGCGGCCCATCTGGCCAGAACAAGATCCAGCCATTCCGCCGTCGGTTTGAAGGCGTTATAGGTCAGGATGTTCATGTGGTCCGAAATGATGTCCTTGCCAACCTGGTTGTCCGTCACAGGGCCGCTGATAACGTCAAGCGGCAGGCCGATAGAGGCGCAGGCATTAGCAAGGCCGAGGGCACCCACGGGGTCGCGCGCGCAGCCGATATGCAGGCGGACATTGGCCTGAATTTCCGGGTCTTCCAGAATGGCGCGTACGCCGTAACGGCCCATAAAGCCGTCGCCGAACTCTATCATGATCGCATCAGGATTATTCTTGGCAAGGTGATTAAGCGCGCCCTTGGTCACGGAGGTCAGAAGTTCCGGGTCCATATTGGCGGTGGAGGTAATACCGCAATCGGTAAAGGAAACAGCTTCGGAAACGCCGTAATCCTCCATTTTGTAAACGTCGCGGTGCGCGCCCACGCCTGTTACTTTTGCACCGGCCAGTTTCATCCCCATTCTTGTGAGTGTTTTGATCATTTCCACGGCCACGGTGGTTTTACCGCTGTCCATTGACGTTCCTGTGGTGATAATCAGCGGAATATCGTTTCTAAGCTTTGGGGAAGGCTTAAAAAGCCGTGCATGGGCGATATTGGCCAGCTTGCCGTTTTTTACAATGCCGCCCAGAACCCGGATTCTCAAAGGCTCGCCCACTTCCTTGACATTGGCGGAGGTGCAAACGCCCGCCACGCCACCGAAATTGAGAAGGTGGATAACGTCATCGACTTCAAGCATCTTGGGAAGATGCCCCACAAAACCCTGAAGTGCCATACGGTTGCCCAGCGCCACGGCGATAATATCGTCCTTTTTAATTTTGGACATACGGCCGTTGGTCAGCTCCAGCTCGTTATAGATGTTCTTGTCCTCAAGGATCTGGACGGCCAGAACCGTGCCCATATCGCAGGACAGCTCTTCTGTCAGCCTGACCTCGTGCTTGAGTTGCAGGTTTTTGGTAACGGAGGCGAATTTATCAATTTTAATTTTCTTCATTGGTCTGGTTCTTCTTTGTACGTTTGAGAGGGAATCATGCCAAGCACCGGAGCGCATTGCAAGAATAGCATTCCGGGTTCACGTGTTTTAAAAAAAATTCAGGAAAAAGACAAAAAGATTCCAAGCGCGTAAATCCGGGGATTAACGACGTCGGCTTCGCGGGTTTTGTGCGTTTGTTTTTGTCATAGGGACACTAATGCGGGAATTGGATGGCTTTGTCAACAAAAACATCCTCTCGAATTTTTAACCCGTCATCACACGCTTTATACCCGCAGGGCATAAATGCGTGTGATCCATGAAGGATGGATTGCACGGACGAGCCGTGCAATGACGTTGTGTGCTATTTCTCAAGCGGCATGGCCATTTCTACGAGCTTCGCCCAGTATTCGATCCCCAGCGGGATGATGCCGTCGTTGAAATCATAGCGAGGTGTATGAAGGCCGGAATTATGGGGGCTATCGGGGTTTTCCGGCTCGCCCTGACCCATCCAGATATAGCAGCCGGGGCGCTCCAGCAGCATGGCGCCGAAATCCTCCCCGCCCATGGAGGGGGTAACATCGGTATCCACGTTGTGTTCACCAAAGATTTCCCCGGCGATTTCCGCGCAGAAACTGGTCGCGCCCAGATCGTTAATGGTGGGGTCGAGTATGAATTTATATTCGTAATCCAGCTCGGCGCCCATGGACACGGCAATACCGCGGGCCATGGAACCGATTTTCTCAGCAAGGCTGCGGCGCAGCGCGTCATCATAGGTGCGCAGGGTGCCGGTCATGTTCACATTGTCGGGAATGACGTTATGCGCGCCCGTACCACCGGAAAAATAGGGGATGGAGAGCACGACAGGCTCCGCCGGGTGGCTGGTGCGGCTGACCAGTGTTTGCAGGGCGGTGACAATCTGCGCGCCGATCACAATCGGGTCAATGGTTTTGTGCGGCATGGCGGCGTGCCCGCCCTTGCCTTTCACGGTGATGTGGAACACGTCGGCGCTGGCCATCAGCGGGCCGGGACGCATGGCCACCGTGCCCTTGGGCAGTTGAGGCCAGTTATGCACGCCGAACACCTGTTCGCAGGGGAAGCGGTTAAACAACCCTTCCTCTATCATCATATGCGCGCCTTTATGCCCTTCCTCGGCGGGCTGGAATATCAGGTGGACTTTGCCGTTAAAATTTCGGGTTTCACTTAAATATTTGGCGGCTCCCAGAAGCATTGCGGTGTGGCCGTCATGGCCGCAGCCGTGCATTTTACCCGGCGTTTTGGATATCCACGGTTTGTCGGGATGAGACTCTTCGACGATATCCAGTGCATCCATATCTGCGCGCAGGCCGATAGCCTTGCCGGAAGTATTGGTTTGTCCCTCGATCGTCGCAACCACGCCGGTTTTGGCGATGCCACGTTCAAAAGGGATGCCCCATTCCGCCAGTTTTTCGCAGACAAGATTGCTTGCAAACGTTTCCTCATAGGCAGTTTGCGGATTTTCATGCATCGCGCGGCGGTAACCGGCGATTTCTTCTGCGATAACGGTGATGGAATTGGACAGAGTTTGTTTCATAACACAGATTTATGCCGAATTAGACTCCGGAACAAGGGGGAATCTTAGCTGGTTTGAGGAATTTCAAAGCCTTCGGGTATGGCGTAACCCATTTGTTGATAAACCTCTATTGAGGTAAAAGCGGCAAGAGGCTCATTTTCCCTGCCTTCCAGTACCACGCGACGGAAGGCATTAGTGGCAAGACGTTTGTTGGCCAGAATATCTGGGGGTACTTGTGACAAATACTGATGTTTGCGAGGCGGTTCAAATAACGGGTGTTCAGATCTGCCAAGCCTGGGATAAGGGACCAATGCGGCCGTTAATAAAGTCTGGCTGCCGTTGGCGCGTAGCAATAAGGGATGGCGTATGTAGGAAACTATCCATGAATAGGCATGGGCGTTAAAATGAAGGCTTCGCACATTGGCGTTCAGGACACCGCCGCGAGAGGAAAGCAGGCTTTTTCTCGCTTCCATGTTAACAAGAGTCGCAAAATCGGCGAGGGTAATATTGCTTATATCTCCCAACTCTTGGAACAAAGCGGATAGAGGGGGGGTGTTTTTTGTCGTTTGGACGAAAAGTGGTTTTAGCTGCGGTTTTTCAGTGTTACTCATGGCGCCAAGGATATGGCGTTATAAAAAAACAAAGTCAACATATATTATGCAGAAAATGCTATAAATTTGTCTTTCTGGGATCGAAGGCGTCGCGCACGGCCTCGCCGATGAAGGTGAGCAGGGTGAGCATGGTTGCCAGCGAGAGAAAGGCGGCGATGCCCAGCCACGGGGCCTGCAGGTTGTTTTTTCCCTGCGCCAGCAGCTCTCCCAGCGACGGGGAGCCGGGCGGCAGGCCCAATCCAAGAAAATCAAGCGAAGTCAGGGCGGTAATGGAACCCGTCAAGATAAACGGCATAAAGGTGATCGTCGCCACCATGGCATTGGGAAGTACGTGCCGCCACATGATAACGCGGTTGGAAATGCCCAGCGCATGGGCGGCGCGGACATAGTCGAAATTCCGCGCGCGCAGGAATTCCGCCCGCACCACGTCCACAAGATGCACCCATGAGAACAGCAGGAGGATAAACAGCAACGTCCAGAAACCGGGCACAAAAATTGAGGAAAAAATGATCAGGATGTAAAGCGAGGGCAGGGAAGACCATATCTCGATCATCCGCTGCATCACCATATCGAGCCGACCGCCGTAATACCCCTGCACGGCACCAGAGGCCACGCCGATTACTGAGCTGACCAGCGTCAGGATCAGGCCGAAGAGAATGGATATGCGGAAACCGTAAATAACCCGCGCGGCTACATCGCGCCCCTGGTCGTCGGTTCCGAAAATATTGGTACTGTCCGGCGGGGAAGGGGCCGGCTGGCTGAGGTTATAATTGATTGTGTCATAAGAAAAGCGGATGGGCGGCCAGATCATCCAGCCCTTTTCATTAATGAGGTCCCGAACAAATTCATCACGGTATTCCGCCGAGGTTTCGAAGTCTCCGCCGAAAGTCGTTTCGGGATAATCGAAAAAGACAGGGAAATAAAAGGAGCCATCGTATTTTATAAGCGCTGGCCTGTCATTAGCGATAAAAGGCGCGAGCAGGCATACGGTCAGAAGGCCGAGGAAAATCCAAAGGCTCCAGAACCCGCGTTTATTAGCGCGGAACTGGTGCAGACGGCGACGTGTGATTGGCGATAAAGTCATGATTACCCCTGAGTGCTCTCATACCCGAATTCTCTTATATAAGGTTCGAGTTGCGGGAGGAAGGGGGCCAGATATTTTTCGTAGCGCTTCCATCGCCCGCTGGCGGATTTATAAATCGGCTGGCTGACCTGCTGGTAACTGGGGGTCCTTATAAGGTGTTTTTCTTTTTTGCTTTTGCGGTATTTCAGGACCGCATCATCCCAAGGGATATCAAGGAATTCCAGCAAATGCCGGGCCTCGCCTTCCTGATCTTCAATAACGTCCTCATACTTTACAGTATGGATGCTTAGGGGAAACGCTTCTTTCACATCTTTAAACATATCCATGCACTGGCAGTAAAGATTTACGGTGTTTTCAAGGCTGAGCATATGAACCATCGCAACGTTGGCGCTGAAATTTTGCATAAAACAGCTCAGGATTGCATCGCAGGGATGCCGCATCGCAAAGATATACCGGCTGTCGGGGAAAAGGCGGTATAGAAGCGGTATATTCGTAAAGAGCAGCGGGTTTTTATCGATGTAATGAATGCCGTCTTTAAGATCAGTGTCTTTTAGAACTTCTTCCCTGTATTTTTGGCGGATCGCCGCTGCCTGTTTTTCGCTCAATGTCCCAATGCGAGCGAGGTCATATAACAGGGAATGGAGGGCTTCATTTCTTAAATGCATGGAAGCGGGGATTTCATCCGAGCAGCATATTTGCGGATGCGCGTTGAGCATTTGTTGAAGCAATGTCGTGCCGGAGCGCGGCCAGCCTACGAGGAAATCCGGTTGCCATTGATTGTCGGCAGGAAGGTCATCCCAACCGTTTTCTTTTCTGTCCAAAGCGGCTTTGTGGCACATGGCCGTGATTTTAGGGAAAGTGTCCGTATCCACCGTGCCTTCCATGATTTCAATGTAGCGCTTTTTCAGGAAGTTCGATTTTTCGAAAGCTTTATAAGCTTCGTCGATTTTCCCCAGCGCATTACAGGATTTCCCCCGTTCGTAATAAGCAGTTACAAGCAACATCGCTTCTTCTTCGTCCGGAATGTTTTCCAGCAGGGCCACGGCTTCTTCGTAACGTTTTTGTTTGCGCCGCAAGACGGCCCCCTGCAACTGGATTTTGAAATAGTCTTTATGTTTCTTAATGGCCTCTTCCATCAGTTTTTCAAATTTTTCCTGCTCGCCGAAACGTTCAAGAAAGTGCATGTACTGATAGCAGATATCAGGGTCACCGGGATCGTTTTTCCAGGCCTTCTCCATTAAGTCATAAGCGTCATCAGCAAGGCCATTCTTCGAGGCAATATAGCCGCGATACAGCAATGCGCGGGGGTGACCGGGGTTTCTTTCCAGCGCTTTTTCAAGGAAATCCTTCGCCTGGTCGAAGCCTTGAAGCTTGTAGTAAATGATCCCCATCAGGGCATAGCCTTCCGCATCGTCCGGATCGAATTGTATGGCGGCAAGCGCCGTTTTGGCAGCGTCCTGGTATTGTTCTTTGTCAATATGGTCTTTTGCTACAGCGATATAAGGAGAGGGATTAATCATTGCCTTTTCTTTATTTTGTATATGTTAGGCATAGCCGAATTTTTCGGTCCATGGTTTCAGAATTTCCGTTACGCGTTCGGATTCAAAACGGCTTTTATATTTTATCCAGCGTTGCTGAGACGTTTTATAAATAGGCTCAACAACCTGTTTGTAGCTGGGGGTGTTAATATTTTGCGTTTTTTGTGTTTCTTGCAAATAGGATGAAATCCGCCGGGAAAATTTTATGCCCAGAAAATCGCATACGGCGCGGGCCTGCGTTTCATAATCAGTGATCAGGTCTTCGTAGCGCACATGGTGTACGGGCAAAGAGAGTAAATCGCTTGTTGTTGTAAAAGATTTGAAGGCAAGATCGTACAGGCGGGCGATATCACGCAGTTTTGTCATGTTTTCCATCGCGGCGTTGGGCTGATAATTCTGCATCAGGTTGCTTATAACGCAATCGCAGGGATGCCTGAGCGAAACGATGAACCGCGCACCGGGAAACAGTCGCCGGATAAATCCCGCATGCACCATGTTCAGAGGAAGTTTGTCTATGTATATTTTATTAGGCCAGAGTTTGCGGTGTTTTTGCAGGAACGTAAAGTACATGTCGCGAAAAGGCGTGAAGTCTTTTTCTTCCAGTTTTTGAATGATGCTTTTTTCTCCGGCGTAACGTTTCATGAAAGCGTCATAAGTTTCATGTAACGCCGGAAATTCACTTAATACTTCCAGTTTGGGGTGAGCCTGCAGGATATGGTGAAGCAACGTGGTGCCGGACCGGGGAAAGCCCACCATAAAGTGTATGCCCGGGTGGCGGCTGGTTTTAGAGGTTTGAGTTTGAGGCGGTGGCGCGCTGAAGGTTTCGTAGCTTTGGATAATGTCCCTGATATAACTCTGAGGATCGAACAGCAGACCTCTTTCCTTGTTTCGCTGTTGGCGCCAGTGATGCGCTCTTGTAAGGGCGTCATAGGCCGCATCGTATTGTCCCAGGGCGTCGTAATTGTGGGCAAGCTCGAAGTATTTGTACGCCAGCACCAGCGGAATGCCGCATTCATCGCTTATGTTTAAAAGCGCATCGCGTGCGCCGCTGTAATCCTTGTGCCGCCTTAATAAAAGCCCGTTGACTATATGAAAGTAAGGGTAGTCGGGGGCTTGTTGAAGGCTTTCCTCCAGAAAGTCTTCAGCCTCGTCCAGCATATTCAAACGTTCAAGCATCATCATGATGTGATAACGGGTCAGCAGGTCTTCCGGCATGGCTTTGTGAATTTGTCTGTAAAGTGCAAGGGCTTCTATATAATGCCCTTGCCGGGCTGACATCGCTGCTTGCTCCGCTAGGGATTCGATGTTCTGAGAATAAGTAGGAAGCTCTGTGGCCGGCTGAAACAAAGGGGTTTTCATGCCGTCCGCGCCTCAAAATCTATTCTGGGATCAACAAGAACATAAACGATATCCCGCACCAGCGTCATGATAAGCCCGATCAGCGCATAGATATATAGCGTGCCAAGAACGACGGGATAATCACGGTTGATCACGCTTTCATAGCCGAGCAGGCCGAGACCGTCGAGGCTGAAGATCACCTCGATCAGAAGAGACCCGGTGAAAAAGATGTGAATGAAAGCCGCCGGGAATCCGGCAATAACAATAAGCATGGCGTTGCGGAACACATGGCCGTAGAGCACCTGTTTTTCCGACAATCCCTTGGCGCGGGCGGTCAGGACGTATTGTTTCCCTATTTCATCAAGAAAAGAATTTTTGGTCAGTAGGGTAAGGGAGGCAAAGCCGGAAATAACCATCGCGGCGATGGGCAGCGCCATGTGCCACATATAATCAAGGGCAAGCTGGAAGAAATTCATGTCGCGCCAGTTATCGGAGACAAGGCCGCGCAGGGGAAAGAGATCGAAGTAACGCCCTCCCGCAAATACAACGATGAGCAGAATTGCGAACATGAAGGATGGAATGGCGTAGCCTATAAACACGGCG
>CAZBNG010000012.1:0-22698 GCA_964493095.1 uncultured Pseudobdellovibrionaceae bacterium | reverse complement strand
GTCCAGATATCGAAAGCGGAGCCGTCGCGCACGGCCTTTTTTATGCCCAGGGGGATGGAAATCAGGTAGATGATAAGGGTGGACCACAGACCCAGTGAAATGGAGACAGGCATTTTTTCCAGTACCAGTTTTCCGACACTGATATCACGGTAATAACTATCTCCCAGATCAAAACGCGCATAGTTTTTGAGCATGATCCAGAAACGCTCGTAAACAGGCTTGTCAAAGCCGTACATGGCTTCAAGCTCGGCGATAAATTCAGGGTCCAGTCCCTGCGCACCGCGGTACTTTCCCGATTGCCCAACGGAGGATTGCGGAACGGAAGACGCCATATCCCCGCCGCCGCCCGTGAAGCGCGCCGTGGCCTCTGTGCCGTGGCCTTGTAGTTGCGCGATCATGCGTTCCACCGGGCCGCCGGGAACGAACTGTACGATAATAAAGCTGACCAGCATGATCCCCAGAAGGGTCGGAATCATCAGGGCGAGGCGCTTTAGGATATAGGCGGTCATAGGCCTATATTGTCATTGCGAGCGTAGCGAAGCAATCCAGAAATCCATCTTCATGCGCTGGATTGCTTCGTCGCGTAAGCTCCTCGCAATGGCGATTTTTTTAAAGCTTTAAATTCCATGCCTTTACGATCCAGCGCCCGTCCCTGTATTCAAAGATGGCAAGGGCGCCGGTGGAGAGCTTGATATCATGGGCGGCGCGGAAGGCTTCGAAATCGCCGGTAATATGGGGGGCGAAGCGGGCGATGCCGTTTGAGGTGACCACGAGGATAACCTCCTCGTGGCCATCCTGAAGGAGCGGAGCGACTGAAGGATTTCCTTCGGTTGCATGAGATCCTTCGCTTCGCTCAGGATGACAGTGTTTGATAATTTGGTCGGCGAAATCCTGCCAGTGTTTGACGATCATTTCCGGATCGGCTTTCCATCCTTCGGGCACGATGGCATCGCTGTCCCATTTTTGAATGGCTTCAGCGCCGATGCGGGCAATGACTTCCTCTTCGGTTTTGTTCTCATCCGGGCCGTAATCAATTTCGTTGAAAATATCGAGAGTGAAAACCGGGTTACTTATTCCTGTTTCCCTGATGGCGAGCCGGGCGGTTTGCTGGGTCCGCTGAAGATGGGAAGCGTAAACAACATCGGGTATCAGGCTGTGCGCTTTTAAGTAGCGTCCTATCGCTCTTGCCTGCTCCTCGCCCTTTTCCACGAGGGGCAGGTCCGTGCGCCCGCCGACCCGGGTGGGCGTATCGCCGGGACCAAAGGTGTTACCATGCCGGGCGATAATCAGGGTCGTCATCTGGCAGCGCTTTGTTGGGTAAGCAGGTTTTCAGCGCGGTTTAGGTCTTCCAGCGTGTCGATGCCCGACTGGATCGTCCCCTGCAGGATATCCACTTCCACCGTTTTAATAGGAATGCCGTTTTCAATGAGTCGCAATTGCTCCAGCCCTTCAAGCTGTTCGTACTCACCCTGCGGCAGGGTACAGAATTTCTCCAGTATATCGATCCGGTAGCCGTATATGCCTATATGCTGGCGAACCGGGGAGAGCGTACCTTCTGTGCGCAGCTCTTTTTCTTTTCGGATGGCCGGGATGATGTTTTTTGAAAACCACAGCGCGCGGCCTTCTTTATTGACGATGGCGCAGGTGCCGCTGAACGGTGTTTCAGCCTTGGCGGCGCGCAGGCGGTCAAGATCCTCCCAGCTCAGCCGGTGAACGGGCGTGACGACTTCGGGTTTGTTGCCGTTCTTTATGGCATCAATCAGGGCTGCCACGACCTTGGGCGGTGTAAAGGGCGCATCGCCCTGCAGGTTGATCACATAATCGGGCATGGCGTCGAGCTGGCTGAGCGCAGCCAGAACGCGGTCCGATCCGGTCGGGCATTCGGGGGGCGTCATGATGAAGGCCGCGCCGATTTCCGCTACATGGTCCGCAATGCGGTCGTCATCCGTAGTGACAAAGAAATTAATGTCACGGTCTTCTTTGGCAATGTTGTGGGCAATTTCGACAACGCGCGAGAGCATGGTCTGGCCACCGATTTTCGCCAGCGGTTTGCCGGGGAAACGCGTGGAGCCGTAACGGGCGGGAATAGCGATTGTTATTCTCATTTTTAATTCCGCATTTCCCGCGTAAGCGGGAATCTTCTTGAAATCCTTTTATGAAACCATAAGGCCCCCGCTTTCGCGGGGGAAGCAAAAAAATTATGGGGCCTGATCTTTAACCCACCATGTCTGGGAGATCAGCGGGCTGATAGGAGAGAGTGTTTCCGGGCGCTCCAGTTTCGACCAGTAGGCAATGCGCCATTTCGGGTAATGCCACATCGGGATCACGTAATGGTGCCAGAGCAGGACACGGTCAAGGGCGCGGGTGCGTGTAACCAGTTCTTTGCGCCCCGGCGCATGGATGATCATATCGATCAGGGCATCGACGACCGGGTCTTTTACGCCGATCAGGTTTTGTGAACCGGGCATGTCGGCCTTATCGGAGCCCCAGAAATCCCGCTGTTCGTTTCCGGGGGAGTCGGATTGACCGAAGCTGCCGATCGTCATATCAAAATCGAAATTATTGACCCGGTTCTGATATTGCGCACTGTCAACCGTACGGAAATCCGCCTTTACGCCGATGCGTTTCAGGTTCTGGATAAAGGGCAGAACCCAGCGTTCAAATTGAGGATTGGAATCAACAATTTCAAACTCCAGCCTGACGCCGTCTTTTTCTCTTATGCCGTCTTTGCCAAGTTTGTAGCCTGCCTCGTCCAGAATTTTGGCAGCGGTGCGCAGGTTCTCGCGCATATTGCCGGAACCGTCGGTTTTAGGGGGCTCGTAGGTTTTTGTAAAAACTTCCGGGGGAATCTTATCCTTGAAGGGCGTCAGGATTTCCAGCTCTTCTGGGGAAGGCAGACCGGAAGAGGCCAGTTCGGAATTTTCAAAAAAACTGTCCGTGCGTGTATAGGTGCCGAAAGCAAATTGCTTGTTTGACCATTCGAAATCAAAGGCGTAAGCCAGCGCTTCGCGTACTTTCGGGTCGGCAAAAACCGGGCGGCGGATGTTATAGACGAAGGCCTGCATTCCCGCGGGGCGACCGTTTTCAATTTCTTCCTTGATGATGCGGCCATCTTTCACGGCGGGCGCGTCATAACCCTGTTCCCAGAGCTTGGCCGTGTTTTCCATGCGCACATCGTACTCCCCGGCGAAAAATGCTTCCAGCGCCACGTTATCGTCACGGTAATAATCGTAAACCAGCTTGTCGAAATTGTTCATGCCCTTGAATAGCGGCAGGTCTTTGCCCCACCAGTTTGGATCGCGCTCGTAGGTGATGCTGTGCCCGGCCTGCACATTGCTGATTTTATAAGGCCCGCTTCCCAGAGGAGGTTCCAGAGTGGTTTCGCCAAACTCGCGTCCGGGGGCCGTCCAGTAATGTTTAGGCAGGATAGTCATTTCCGCGACGATGAGGGGCAGCTCCATATTGCCCTTTACCTTAAAGGTGAATTTAACGCGCCGCTCCGTCGTGGCGGTCACGCTTTCCACGTCGTGCCAGTAAGCCTTGAAAAACGGCGATCCTTTTTCCATGAACGTATTAAAAGTCCAGACCACGTCTTCGGCTGTGACAGGTTGCCCGTCCTGCCATTTTGCCTCAGGACGCAGGTTGAAGGCTACCCAGCTGCGGTCTTCGGGAACTTCAATGCTTTCGGCCAGCAGGCCATAGAGGGTAAAAGGCTCGTCCCATGCATTAAGCATCAGGGATTCATAAAGGGGGCCGTTGCGCAGATAGCTCATCCCTGCGGCGGGCGATCCCTTGATAATAAAGGGGTTTAGAGAATCAAAACTTCCGATGACATGTTGGTGCAGCGTGCCGCCCTTGGGCGCGTCGGGGTTCACGAAATCGAGGTGTTTGAAATCAGGAGGGTATTTTGGCTCTCCGTGCATGGCAATGGCGTAGTGAGGTGTAACGGAGTCTTGGGCCTGCGCCGGAAAGGCGAAGGCTGTAAGGGCAATGAATAAAAAGATAATTTTGCGCATACAGGTTTTTTACCACAGAGATCACGGAGATCACAGAGGGTTTATTCATTATCTCCTGTCATCCCTGCGAAAGCAGAAATCCATTCATCAAACAGGCATAATGGATTCCGGCCTACGCCGGAATGACGGTTATTAAGCCTTACCATTTAAAGCCTGCCATGCTGTAAATCGGTCTGTGCGGCTGCGCGCTGATGACTTTTTGAATTTTAGAAAGGTCGGCTTGGCCGGGGGCGTGGTCTAGCTGCACTTCCTCCCAGTGGATGCCTACGAGATTAAAGGCGCTGTCTATGCCAAAATTATTGGCACCCTGAATATCTGTGTGCAGGGAGTCCCCAATGGCCAAAATTTTAGATTTTTCCGGGTGGCCCAGTAGTTCCCACGCCCATTCGTAAACAGGGGCGTGCGGTTTGCCGTGATAAGTGACGTCGCCGCCCATTTTTTCGTACAGCGCGGCAAAGGTTCCCGCGCAGGCATGCTGGGTGTTGCCGATATTAACCACCAGATCCGGGTTGGCGCAGAGCATGGGAAGCTTTTTCTGTGCCGCCATTTCCAGCTGCGCGACTAGGTGTCCTACATCGTTATCGCCGATCTCGGGGATGGAATTTAAAATGAATTCGGCATGTTCGGGGTTGTCGAGCAACAGGAAATTCAAGCCTTCCGTAACTTCCTGCATGACCGATTTGCCGATAAACCAGCATTTGCCGCCCAGAATGTCCCGGCGCTTTTTAAGGTCCTCATGTGTGGCCTCGCCGGATGTAATGACATGGTCGTACAGGTTACGCGGGATGCCGAAATAGGATTCCATCTGGAAGCGTGTTCCTTCGGCGCGGCGGGGGGAGTTGGAGAGCAGGCATATCTGCTTGCCGGCTTTTTTTAGCGCAGTAAGACATTCGACGGTATCGGGGAAGGCGTGAATACCATCATGCAGGACGCCATAAATATCGATGATGAAATGATCGTATTTGTCCGCGATATCGCGAAGCGTATTTATAAATTGCGGGGCATCGTTCATTTTACCGCGCTCTTGTGATCTGCGCCAACAGCTTCCGTGATGTTTGAAAACCCGTCTTTGCGCAGCATGGCGCCAAGGTCCTGAATAATATCGCCTACCAGCGCAGGCCCGTGGAATACGAGAGCCGTGTAGAGCTGAACCAGTGACGCGCCGGCGCGGATTTTGCGGTAGGCGTCATGGCCGTTGGAAATGCCGCCCACGCCGATAAGGGGGATTTTCCCTTCTGTCAGGCGGTAGAAATTGCGGATAACCTCAGTGCTTTTGTGCAGAAGCGGCGCGCCGCTCAAACCGCCCTTTTCCGCGCGGAAGGATTCCGGCAGGTGTTCGGGCCGGTCCAGCGTGGTATTGGTCAGGATCAGGCCGTCTATTTTTGCATCCAGCGCTGTTTTGGCAAGTTCCTCCTGTTGTTCCGCACTCAGGTCAGGGGCAAGCTTCACCAGTATAGGAGGAGGGGATTCGCCGCAGGCCTTGCTGCATTCCTCTTTCAGGATGCCAATAAGTTCCAGCAGAAACTCGCGCTTTTGCAGGTCGCGCAGGCCCGGCGTGTTGGGGGATGAAATATTGACGGTTAGGTAATCGGCAAGCGGTCCGAGATTGCGGATCAGGATGCGGTAGTCCTTGATCGGCTCGCTCTGGGTTTTGTTCATGCCGATGTTGATGCCAACAACGCCACTGGGGCGAGGTTTACGGCCCAGAAATTTTTCAAAATTGCTTTTGAAAGACAACATGCCGCCATTGGGAAAGCCCATACGGTTGATAACCGAGAAACTTTCCGGGTCGCGGAAGATGCGGGGGCGGGGATTGCCTGCCTGCGGTTTTGGCGTAACGGTTCCCGGCTCTACAAAACCAAAGCCCATACGAAAAGCGGCACCGACGACTTCGGCGTTTTTATCAAACCCTGCGGACAGGCCAACCGGATTAGGAAACTTTAACCCCCACAACACCTGTTCCAGCAGCGGGTCCGCCGGAACCTTCATGCAGGGCATAAGGCCGGTTTTCAGGACTTTGATCGTCAAGCCATGCGCGGTTTCGGGATCGACTTTGAAGAGAAGCGGCGCGATGTGTTTATAAAAGTCTGGCATGCCTCAAGCTTTACGGCATTTTTTTCATGTAATCCAGACCTGTCTTAAGATAGCCCCAGCCTGTAACGACTGTTACAAAAGCGGCGAGCCCGAACAGCACTTGTCCTGCCAAAAGCCCATAAGAAATATAAGGGCCGATAATCAGGACAGATATACTTAGCATCTGCAGAAAAGTCTTCCATTTCGCCAGCATAGTGACGGGAAGCTTTACCTTGTGGGGACCTAAAAATTCACGCAGGCCGGAGACCAGAAATTCGCGCGCAAAAACGATGATAACCGCAATGATCCAAAGGCCCGGCAGGCGCCCGGAAGCGACAAGCAGGATCAGCATGGAAGAGACGAATATCTTATCCGAAATGGGATCGAGAAACGTTCCTAGCGGTGTGATTTTTTTATATTTTCTGGCAAGGAAGCCGTCAAGATAATCGGTCAGGGCGGCGATAACATAGAAATCAAGCGCGAGCCATGCTGCCTGCGCCCCCCATGTTGTTTCCATGAAAAACAGGCCGATCAATACAGGAATCAGCAGGATTCGGGTAATTGTCAGGATGTTGGGTAAATTCAGCATAGGCATAATTTAACCACGAAGAAAGCACGCTACCCAGTGAAAAAACGGCAAATTAGGGGGTTATCCCCGTGCGCCGGCCTTGGCCTTTTCTTCCGCCGGGTCACGCAGGACATAGCCACGGCCCCAGACGGTTTCAATGTAGTTATCGCCGCCCGCTGCATCCTGCAGTTTTTTGCGCAGCTTACAGATAAAGACGTCGATAATCTTTACGTCCGGCTCGTCCATTCCCCCGTAGAGGTGGTTCAGGAACATTTCCTTGGTCAGGGTTGTGCCTTTTCTTAAGGAAAGAAGCTCGATAATACCGTATTCCTTGCCGGTTAAATGCAGAGGCTGACCGTCAACTTGTACAGTACGGGAATCCAGGTTCACCACGACTTTTCCGGTTACGATCTCGCTTTGGGCGTGTCCCTGAGAGCGCCGGACAATCGCCTGTATACGGGCGATCAATTCGCGTTTGTCGAAAGGCTTGGTAAGGTAGTCATCTGCGCCGTAGCCCAGTCCTTTGATTTTGTTGTCGAGTTCGGTCAGACCGGAGAGGATCAGGATCGGGGTTTCGATTTTTGACTCGCGCAGGGCCTTTAAAACGTCATAGCCATCCATGTCGGGCAGCATAAGATCGAGAATAATAATGTCGTATTCGTATATTCTGCCGATTTCAAGACCATCTTCCCCAAGATCTGTGGTGTCGACCACGTAGCCCTCGGATTTGAGCATAAGCTCGATGGATTTTGCTGTGGATGTATCGTCTTCGACCAGGAGAACCCGCATGATTGACCTCAAATGTTGATTGCACGGGGTTTAACAGGAATTGTTAACCTTTATTAATATTAACAAATATTAACAAATGTCACAAATGTTAATTTTTAAGCAGGGGTTCTGCTCCAGTGTGCAGGGTCTTCGGAAGCCTTGTAGCCCATACCATTAACAGTTTTTATTGCTGAAGTAGAATCAAGGCTAAGTGCTGTGAGCTTTGCACGCAGAAGTTTAATCGTATTGTCTACCGCTCGGTCAGCTATAGTAAAACCAACTCCATATACTTTGTCTATAATTTGCGGTCTGGTAAATAGAAATCCAGGTCTTGTGGCTAATACCCACAGTACACTCAGTTCACGTCTTGGTAAGTTAATCGGTTTTCCGCATACACTTATCGTGCTTTGATCTTTATTAAGTTCCGTTTCTCCTATGGTTATTTTTTTACAGGGTGAGAGTGCGGTTTTAACGAGCAGTTTTCCAAGTCTTGCGCGCCATATGGAAGAGGTGCTCCCTTCGTAGAGAAAGTCATAAGCAATTACTTGAGATTGACTTATCGATTCTAAAGTTCGTATTTCTTCTTCAGGGCTTTTTCCTGTGCGAACCCGGGGGGAGTCTGAAATAACGGCTAGGCAGGCCCCCTTTGAGGCAGATATAACTTCGGGCAGGTTTGAATCTAGCTTGGCGATTATCAGCGCTGGTTTCTTATTTTGGGCGCACTGTTGCAAAGATAAAGCGAAGCCAGTTGAGATTATTTCGTGATCTCCAAAAGTGTCTCCGGCTATAAGACCATCATGATCATTTTTCCAAGATTCTATGAGAGAGGCGATGTGCTCTCTTTGGGAGGAATCTTTAGCGTATACAAGAATAGTCATATATTTTCTCCTGTTTTTTCATAATTTATTAAGGCTAGCCTTTTAATATGTCAACACGTAAAAAATGAAGTTTCGCAAAACCGGGTAATTTGCGTTAAAATGAGGTTAGCCCGAATTTGTAAGGATTTTGTCAGTTATTTACTCCCATGGACCGTCTTGCCGAACAAGTTGAAACCGAAATTACCCTTTTGCCCGGGTATGAAGTATATGGCCGGGTTACCAAGATTTTAGGGCTTTTGGTGGAGATCGCGGGTTTTGGCAGCGGTCTTTCGATCGGCTCCATGGTGCATTTACGCCCGCATGGCAGGGAGGAAGTGCCGTGCGAGGTTGTCGGGTTCAAAGAGGGGCATGCGCTATTGATGCCTTTCGGCACGCTGGAAGGCGTGGGGCTGGGGTGCCGCGCCGTTATTCAGGATCATACGCCTATCGTCACACCGGATGAAAGCTGGCTGGGCCGGGTTTTGAACGGGCTGGGCAAGCCCATAGACGGCAAGGGGCCGCTGCGCCATGGCGCTCATGCTGTGCCCCTGCGTAATAAACCGCCGCAGCCCCATTCGCGTCAGCGTATGGGCGGGCAGCTTGATCTGGGCGTGCGGGCCGTAAATACGTTCCTGGCCACATGCCAGGGGCAGCGTATGGGGATTTTCTCAGGCTCCGGCGTGGGTAAATCCGTACTGCTTTCCATGATGGCGCGCTATACCGAGGCGGATGTATCGGTGATCGGTCTTGTCGGGGAGCGCGGCCGTGAGGTTCAGGAGTTTATCGAGGACGATCTGGGGGAGGAAGGGCTGGCCCGCTCTGTCGTGGTTGTCGCTACGGGGGATGAGCCCGCCCTGATGAGGCGGCAGGCGGCTTATATGACGCTGGCGGTGGCGGAGCATTTCCGCAAGCAGGGCAAGAAGGTTTTATGCCTGATTGATTCCGTTACGCGCTTTGCCATGGCGCAGCGTGAGATCGGCCTGTCCGCCGGGGAGCCGCCCACGTCAAAGGGCTATCCTCCCACTACCTTCGGTGAGCTGGCAAGGTTGTTAGAACGGGCCGGGCCGGGCGCACCGGGTGAAGGGTCGATTACCGGGATTTTCACAGTGCTGGTGGAAGGGGATGATCATAACGAGCCGATTTCCGACTCTGTTCGCGGTATTGTTGACGGACATATCGTAATGGAGCGCGGCATTGCCGACCGCGGGCGCTATCCGGCGATAAACGTATTGAAATCGGTTTCGCGTTCCATGCCTGCGGCTCTGGATGACGAGCAGAATGCCATTATTCGCCGCGCCAAGCAGGTGATTAGCTCTTATGAAGATATGGCAGAGCTCATCCGGCTGGGCGCTTACCGCAAGGGCAGCGATCCGAACGTCGACGAGGCAATCAAGCTTTATCCCTTGCTGGAGGAGTTTCTCGGCCAGAACAAAGATGAAAGCAACACGATCGAGGAAAGCTTTCGTCAGCTTGGCAAGATTTTAGGTATTGGTTATTAGCGGGTTAAATTGTGGCTGACTTAAATCCCCTTATACGCGTCCGCAAACACGTGGTGGAGCAAAAGCAGAAATTCCTGGCGGAGCTTTACCGGCAATCAGAGGAGCTTGAGGCGCAAAAAGCCGTACTTCTGGCGCAGCATGAAGCGGAGCGGGAGAAAGTCAGCAGTATGGGCGTCGAGATGCTCTCTTATTTCGGGCCGTATTCCGATGCGGTGAAGGGGCGTGTTGAAGACCTTGATGAAGCGCTGGCCAAATTAAGTGTGCGTATAGAGATAGCACGTGAGGATATGCGTGAGGCGTTTGCAGAGCTTAAAAAGGTCGAAATTACGCAAAAACGGCGGGAAGCAGAGGAAAAAGCCGAACGCGACAAGAAAGATTCCGCCGATATGGATGAAATCGGGATTGAAACGTTTCGCCGCCTGCAGGCTGAGGAATTTGAAGATTAAACCGAAACGCCGGGGCGTTTTTTGTCGGGATTTATTGTTACCCAGTTTTCCGGTTTTGCCGTAAAGGAAAGTTCTCCGGAAAACCCTGCCTGTTCAAGCGCGCTTACATAGGTGCGGCGCATTTCCTGTTGCATACTTCCGGTAAAAGGTTCGCGGGTGCGTACAATCAGGTCAAGCTTTGTATCTTTTGGTCCGGTGTTACGCAGCAGGCCGTCTAATTGTACTTTGCCCATACGGCTGAGGTTAAGGTCGAAAATAAACCGCGTTTGCTTGCCACCGCTTCGTTCTTCATCACCCCCGGAAGAACCGTCGTGTTTGTAATAAAGAGCCACTTTCTGCATTTCATTTTGCCATATAAGCGGGAATGACATTCCACGCCAGTCTTGCGAAACGGTCCCTCCGTCCAGACGGCTCAGGCCGGAGGTTTCCCCGCCCAGTCGGGAAAGCAAGTTGCTTCGACCCTGACTGCGCAGTGTTTCCAGTACTTTTTCGCCCAGCCAGTTTCCCATATCCCCGGCGCGTACAGCGGCAATAAAAAACATGGCCGCAGGAGTTATTTGCGTCGGGTTAGCGGCGTTGGCAACGACGTTATTAAAAACCTGCGCTGCTGCCGGACTGCTCTGTGCAAGAGCTTGCGCTATTTCCTGCATCACAGGCCATGGGCCGGGCGTTAGCAGGGTTTCAGGCAGGGCGGCCGACATAGCCGCCGTATTCTGAATGCCGATACTGCTTTGTGTTTGTGGTGTGAGCAGAATGCGCGTGCCAACAGGAATACTCTCGCCGCTCGTTGTTTGCAGGGCGAAACTCTCTGGCAGATCTGAGAGCGGTAAATTAATGTTCAGCGCGGGAAGGCCATTTGGGGTCAGTCCTTCTACCACGGCCAGAAGACTGCCCGCAGGAATGTTTTCATGTACCTGTTCTGGTGCTTGAGGAAGGTGTTTCTCAAGAGCAGGGATAGTGGAATGGGACACTATATCGGGCGCAGGGGGCAGGATATCTTCAACAAGCACATTAAGGCTCTGCACCGCCGGTGGTCCGGCTTTGTCGCCGGGCAGCGGGGACTTCAGAAGTTCTTCGGCAGAAGGGACGTTAAAGGGCGGCGCAATTTGCGGTGCCGTGACGGGGGTTTGCAATTTTTCAGCGGATAGCAGAGCGGTTTTTAAAGGAGGAAGCTCTACTTTTTCCGTGCCGGTTATATTTTGTGTTATGGCCTCAAGCGGCACATTAAGAAGAGGTGTTGTTGCAAGGGGTGGTATCTCCAGATTGACTAAAGGCTGGAGAATTTGAGTTTGTGCGGGTAAGGCGTCAAGTCTGATCAGTGAATTTTGCAGCGCCGGGTTTTGTACGATGTCGGCGGTAATATCCGTTGAAATCAATATGGGTGGCGGCAGGGTTATGGCCGAAATTTGTGACGGGGATAGCGGTTTGATGCTGACCGTACTGCCCGGGGGCAGAATTTTTGACACTGTTCCTGTCGTGCTTAACGGTTCGGGGGCTTGCCGCTCGATTTCCCGCAACCTGATTTTTGTGGCTAACGATTTGCTAATCGTAATATCGGGCTGCTGTTGACTGGTTCCACCGGGCTGTGCCGGTCTGGTATCGGGGGCGGACGAGGCGTTAATGGCTGGGGCCTGAGGAGCGGGACGGATAACAACGACCTGTTCACCATTTCGTCCTGCCTGGATTTCCACCTGTACGCGCTGGCCTTCGCGGGCAATAAGGTTGAGAGGATCGCGGGATGGTGAGGAAGATTCGGGGATGCGGACATCAATATCGCCACGCTCGGTGCGTACCTTTACGGTGCGGGAGTCGCCCCTTTCCTGCCTTGTCCGCACTACATCTCCGCGCAGGCGTACGGGCTCCGGTGCAAAAAATGTTTCCTGTTGCAGGTCGCGGGGGGCAGCGGTAAGGACACCTTTCGCAACTGAAGATTCGCTGCGGGAAGTTCCTGTATCCGTGATGTTCCGCAGGCCCGGAGGTATATTTGAAAAGCTGTTGTCGCTCATATTTCTACCTTATATTAGACCATGAGCAGCGTAAAAGAGCCCTAAATTTTTATGGGCTTTTTAGATAATTTCAGGAAGCGGCGACCGCGGCTTTTCGTGCGGAATCGCGGGCTGCCTCAACGGTTTTAAGGACGAATTTGGCGACTTTTTCAACATCTTCTGCCGCTTCGGTATTAGGGGAACGTGTCAGAAGCGGTGTCTGGTGGCGGATGCATTCCTTTACCTTGGGGTCCTGACGAATCATCCCCGCCATGGGAGGCGTTAAGCGCAGGAAATTCTCGCAGGCTTTCAGGAGTGTTTTATAGGTTTTTTCGCCTTCGGTGGGGCTGGTGGCCATGTTGACGACAATTCCTACATTCTTGGACATGCCCGCCGCGTTTCCAAGCTTGATAAAGGCGTAAGCATCGGTAAGGGATGTGGGTTCGTCCGTCGTGATCAGGAGCGTGCGCGCGGCACTCGCCGAGAACATACGCACGGTGCGGTCAACACCGGCACCAAGGTCGGCGATGACTACGTCGTAACGTCCTGCCACATCGACCAGCTGGTCGCGTAGCATGGCAAGGCGCTGGCTTGGCAGGGCGGAAAGGGAGGCCTGCCCCGAGCGGCCCGCGATAATGTCAAACCCGCCTTCTTCATAAGTCTGGATAACTTTATCAAGGCTCAGGCGGCCGCGTATTACATCGTTCAGGTCGCGCTTGGGCATCAGACCCAGTTGTACGTCGACGTTGGCAAGGCCGAGGTCGCCGTCAAACAATAAAACGCGCTTGCCCATTTTGCTTAGAGCGTGGGCCAAGGTAACAGAGAACCAGGTTTTACCCACACCGCCTTTACCACTGGCAACGGCCAGCAAATTTGGCGCTTTGCGGAAAGCGTTGGAGGCGTTTTCACGTTGGGTATCGGGCGTCATATCGTTCATTGAGTAGCCCTCTTTTTCGGGCGCTGTGTGGCGGTTTCCGGCTGCGTTTTTCCTTCGGGCATCAGGAGGCGGGCGAGTTTTTGCGGGGAAAGTGCGCTCAGGCCGTCGGCCACTTTGGGGGTGTTGCTGATATCGCTAAAGCTCATGCGTCCATGATGGGCTGCGGAGATTACGCCGCCCAGACGGCGTGTTGTATCCAGGCGAGAGGGCAGAAGGCGCTCCACACCGATGGCGCTGAAGGCGCGGCCCAGCTCACCAGCTTCGTCGGCATCGCCGCCGCCGGCCATGACCAGCACGGGGTCGATATCGCCAACGCCAATCATTTGGGCGAGGAACCTGATGTCGTCGCGGGCAAAGGCGTTGCAGCCGCTGGTGTCTATAATGACCTGATCCATGCCCTCCATTGTATCGAGAATCGCTTCAAGGTCGCGCTCATTCTCGGCTTTCTGCAAATCTATCCCGAGGAGTTTGGTAAAGCCGCTTAGTTGCTCAATACCACCTGCCCGGACAGTGTCGGTTGTGATAACCCCGACTTTTAATCCGTTCATAACGCCGCGCGCCGCCATTTTGGCGGCGGCAAGAGTTTTGCCTGATCCCGGGGGGCCGACCAGCATCAGGGCTTTGTCATGCGGGACGGTGGGCAGGGGGGTGAATGTGTAGAGATGTTCAAGAGAGGCAATCAGCGCCGCGTTCGGGCTCTGTAGTCCCACAATAGTGGCGCAGGAAAGAATGCTGTCCATGACGTCTTCGGGGACGGAGTGGCGCAGCATCGCTTCGGTAATTTCCTCGGTGATGGCGGATTCGTTTTCCTCCTCATCGTATTGTAGCCAGTCATCGGCGCTGGCGGCGCGCGTTCCCCCGCGGCCCAGCTCGAAATGCGGCTCTACCGCAGCTGTGACGTGTACGCCCTTGCCGCCCTTTTCCTCGCAGGTTGCGACAATGATCGCATCCTCGCCCAGCGTTTCACGAACCATTTGCATTGCTTCAGTCATCGTCTTGGCATAAAAAGATTTTAACCGCATGATGTGTTTGCTTTTGCCCGTTTTTACCCGATGCTATTCGTCGCTTACGTACCTGGCGTACGCTCCGATCCTCGTGCCTCGCGCAAAAACAAAGCAAAACGAACATACTCACTCAGGACAGTATAAGCGTTATTTCATAACACTTCCAGAGCATAACGCATATTGCATGCGCCCGTGAAGGGGGATTGGGGATAAAAAATTATTATTGAAAAACAATTGTTTACATAAAATTTTTTGTGAAAAGACAGTTTTGTGATAAATATTGTCTTAGCTCATACCCGAATGGAGGTTGCCATGAATATCAATTCATTAAAATTCGCCATTGAATTTTCCCAAGCAACAAACTTGCGATTTGGTCTTAATACAGAGGAGTTTCAAAGAGAAGCCGATCGAGAGAGAGCACAACTAATTCTAGCTCATTTGAAAAAGATGAATGGTTTAGGTGAAAGGGGGCGGTTTCAATCATTAGTGGCTTTAGAGCGCTTAAGCTGGAGGTCTTACAGCCCGGATGACCCATATCATGGATTACCGTCTAGTTTGGTGGATGTAATCAGAGAAGACGGAAGTTTTGATAGCAGATACATTTCTGCCGTTGAAACTCTATTAGAGCGACAGTTAAATCGTTCAGATATAGAACGGGAAGCCTGCCAAGCGCTGGCCTGGAAAACAATGGTTGCAGAATATGGCGGTAATAGAAACACGCTGAAATTACTTGGTGAATTTGAAGAAAATGCTGCCAAAGGTATAAAACCTCTGCCGTCACTGCCTCTACTTTTAGGATGGCTGTATTTAATGAGGTTTGGTTGGCTATTGCCATGCGGTCAGAATGCTGCAGGTGCGCCTTCTCCATTATTTGCCGGTGCCTAAACTAAACCTGCCCCAATGTCCTGATCCGCGCTTTGGGGTGGATTTCGTTCTGGCTCATCACTACGGTCTGCGGGCGGAAACGCTCAATCACGCTGCGCACATAGGGGCGGATGGACGGGGATGTCAGGAGGACGGGTATTTCACCCTCCGCGGACATTTCTTCGTATTTTTCACGCACGGCGCCGATAAATTCCTGTAGCTGGCTTGGCGGCATAGCGAGTTGCTTGTCGCCGCCGTCCCCAATAAGCGCTTCGGCAAAGTTCTGTTCCCATTCCGGGGAGAGGGTTATCAACGGAAGTATGCCTGATGCGTTGGTATTGGAGTCGCATATCTGGCGCGCAAGGCGGCTGCGCACATGCTCGGTAATGTGGGCGACGTTCTTGGTGAAGGCGGCGGCTTCGGCGATGCCTTCCAGGATTGTGGGCAGGTCGCGCACGGAAACGCGCTCGGAAAGCAGGGTCTGAAGCACCCGCTGCAGTCCGCCGATGGAAACCTGTCCCGGGATAACATCAGCCACAAGTTTCTGGTATTCCGGCGGAAGTTCATCCAGCAGTTTCTGGGTCTCGGAATAGTTCAGCAGATCGGACATGTTGTCCTTGATCATCTCCGTCAGATGCGTGGTGATAACGGTGGGAGCATCCACGACAGTATAGCCCTTGAAATGGGCTTCTTCCTTGTATTGTTCGTCGATCCACATGGCAGGCAGGCCGAAAGTGGGCTCAGTCGTGCTTTCGCCGGGCAGGCTAATCGCTGCGCCGCTTGGGTCCATACACATCATCATGCCGGGGCGCACATCGCCACGACCCGATTCAATTTCCTTGATGCGCACCACGTAGGTATTTGCCGGAAGTTGCAGATTGTCCTGTATGCGCACGGCGGGCAGGACGTAGCCCATATCTTCGGCTAGCTGGCGGCGCAGCCCCTTGATCTGGTCAGTTAATTTGTTGCCCCCCTCTCCCTGAACCAGCGGCAGCAGACCATATCCGAGTTCAAGCCGGATAGTGTCCATGGCCAAAGCTTTCGAAATAGGTTCCTCCGCGCGCGGAACCGGCGCGCCGGGCGCGCCCGGACTTCCGGGGGGCGGGGCTGTGGCGGCGGCGGCTTCCTCTGCGGCGATGCGCCGGAAAGAGATAAAAGCAAGGCCGCCGATCATTCCCCCCAGCGTCAGGAAGGGGGCGACGGGGATTCCGGGCAGCAGGGCAAGAGAAACGAGCAGGCCGGAAGTCATGGCCAATGCGCGCGGGTAGCGGGTGAACTGGTCGAGCAGGGCCTCGAGGGCGGTACCTTCAACACCGGCCTTGGAAACAAGAAGACCGGCGGAAACGGAAATGACCAGGGCGGGGATCTGGCTGACCAGGCCGTCGCCGATGGTCAGAATGGTGTAATTGGAGGCTGCTTCGGCAAGATTCATATGCTTGGAGACAACCCCGATAACAATACCGCCGATGATATTCACGAAAACGATCAAAAGACCGGCGATGGCGTCGCCGCGCACGAATTTTGCCGCGCCGTCCATGGCTCCGAAAAACGTGCTTTCCTGCTCCAGCCGGGAGCGGCGCTTTTTTGCTTCTTCCTCTGTAATCAGGCCGGAGGACAGGTCGGAGTCAATCGCCATTTGTTTGCCGGGCATGGCATCCAGTGTGAAGCGGGCGGCGACCTCGGCGATACGTCCCGAACCCTTGGTGATAACCACGAAGTTAACAATGACCAGGATGGCAAAAACAATCGCGCCAATCACGTAACTGTCTTTGATAATGAATGTTCCAAACGCTTCGATAACCGCCCCGGCAGCGTGACGCCCGTTATGTCCGCCCTCCAGAATCAGGCGCGTGGAAGCGACGTTCAGACCAAGGCGCAGGGATGTCGTCACCAGCAGCACGGTAGGGAATGTCGAGAAATCAAGCGGCACCTGGATAAAGAGCACCAGCATCAGGATCAGGACGGAACAGGTGATGGAAAACGCCAGCCCCATATCCAGCATCCATGTCGGGATAGGCACCAGCATGAAAAGAATAATTGTAACAATACCCAGCGCGAAGATAACATCCGGGCGCAAGATGGACCCTGCCAGTGCCGTGGGGTGAAGCATGCCGGCGGAACCTCTCATCGCCGCGCCGAAGTTTCCGGGAATACCGGAGCCTCCGCGGGGCGATGGAGCGTTTGATGGGGGTAAATCGGCCATCTGAACCTTTAAAAAGAATGCACAACAGGACGCGAAACAGGGGATGTCTGCGCCCTTTTACTATTTTAACGCTACGTTTGCGAAGTTGCAAACAGGGAAGGCTATTGACATATTTTTTTGTGGTATTATCTAGCGTAATTATAGAAAATTAAGTATAAAAGTTAACTTCTGGAAGTGACAAGAAAGCAAGGGAGTAATGATATGGTTAATATAGTTAGCAGAGTACTAGAAGGTGCACGCGTAGAGCGGAGGGCTCTGTGTCAGATTTATGCGGGTGATTCGGTTGCTTATAGCGCGTTTTGTATTCGCCTGGGCTCCGGAATGTATGAGTTGGGATTGCCCCATCGTATACAGATGAGTTCGAGCCTTTTGCCACCGCAGGCTTATTTTTCACCGGAAGCTGTTGAAAGGCTTCGTCCTGTTGTTGAGGTGTGGGATTGGGAAAACGAAAGTTTACTGCACAGAGCTTATAATGAAACACCTTTTAAAGACCATTCTTATGATGAAGATGAGCATAGGGAAGGAAGCAAGAGGATAGCGTTTGACAGATTTTTAGAAATGCTTTCCAGAGGGTCTTCCGAGGATGATATTGATGTTCGTGGAGAGAGCATCTATGACCGCACTACATGGCGCAATATGGGATGTTTTAGAGAAGTGCATCAAGATTGGTACAGGGGAGGTGTCGAGGATAGTTGGCAAGAAGCGGATAGCCCTTTACATTTTGGTCTTAGGGTCGTCGCGAAGCTTGCTCACAAAGTAAAAGCGGGAGAGGGTAGTGAGAAAGAGCGGGCTTTTTGGACTCAAAAGTTGTCATTTGTGAATGCCGTCAGTTTTTGGAGTGGAGAAAGAACACCTTTGTTTCCCAAAATAGAGGCAATTTCGTCCGTTCTCGAAATATAATCTGCTAACGGGGAATTTTTAAGACCCGGTCGCGGAAGACGGTAGTTTGACGCCCTCATCCTTGTATTGGTTCAGCTTGTTCCGAAGGGTGCGGATGGAAATGCCGAGAATGTTGGCGGCCTGCGTGCGGTTACCCAGGCAATGATCCAGCGTGTTCAGGATCATTTCCCGCTCTATATCTGAAATCGTGCGTCCGACAAGCGCCTCGACGCCGCCGGGGTTGTTTACGGCAGAGGGCTGTGCGGATGCGGCGGCAGTTTCAGGGGCCGGGGCTGGTGTTTCAGTGGTGGCGGCTCTGGGTACATCCTTTGAAAAACTGGTGGTTTTGAGGTGGATGGCATCGGCTTCCAGTTCGTCTTCGATTGAGACGATGATAGCTCTGTGCATGGTGTTTTCGAGCTCGCGGATGTTTCCGCGCCAGCCGTAAGATTGCAGTTTTTCTTCCGCTTCCTTTGAGAGACTTTTTTTTGGCAGGCCATTGGCTTCGGCGTATTTGTCGGCAAAAAACTGGCCCAGAACGGCAATGTCCTGTGGCCGTTCGCGCAGGGCGGGCAGGGCGATGTTCACCACATTCAGGCGGAAATAAAGGTCCTCGCGGAAATCGCCTTTTTTGACGGATTCCTCCATATCGCGGTTGGACGTTGCAATGATGCGCACATCAACTTTTATCGAATCGTTCGAGCCGACGCGGGTAATTATGCGTTCCTGTAGGGCGCGCAGCAATTTTGCCTGCAGAGAAGGGTGCATTTCAGTCACCTCGTCCAGCAGCAGGGTGCCGCCATGCGCTTCTTCGAACTTGCCGATACGGCGGCCAGTTGCGCCGGTAAAAGCCCCTTTTTCATGGCCGAAAAGCTCGGATTCCAGAAGGTTCTCGGGAATGGCCGCGCAGTTGAGAGCTATAAAGGGGCCATTGCTGCGCTTTGACTTGCGGTGGATGTACTGGCTCATGACCTCCTTGCCGGTGCCCGACTCCCCGGTAATCAGGACGGTGGCCTCGGAAGGCGCTATTTTATCGGCCAGTTTTACGACATTTTGCATTACCGGATCGTTTGCGATCATGGTGTTGCTTTCTTCCGTCACAGCGGCCAGAACGGCGGCGATCAATTCCGCATCCGGGGGGAGGGGGACGTATTCTTTTGCCCCTTGCTGGATGGCTTTGACCGCGGCGCGGGCATCGGCATCAACGCCGCAGGCGACAACGGGGAGATGGATACGTTCCGCTTCAAGCTGTTCGATGAATTTGCCGATATTCTGCTTAACGTCGATCATGACAAGATCGGCGCCCTTACCGTTCAGGAGCGCGCCCATAGCCTCGGTAATATCTTCGCAGTGAATGACTTTCGCGCCTTTTTGCAGGGCGATTTTTCCCGCTTGTGAGATATATCCTTCCAACTGGCCGATAATCATAAGACGCATAGCGTAATTCTCCTTTAGCCCGCTATCTTAACGCAATGATCCGACTTTGCAATCGGTGGCCATATTTATCCGCATTTTTTACCTTATGTTAAGGAGATTTTTCTAGAATTGAAGGGTGAAAAATATAGTCAGGGGATAGTGTTAAAATGACAAGTGCAAGGGAGGCTGGTAATAAAGCGCGGGCGGGGATGAATGGGTTGAGGGCACGTGCGGCTGACAATAACAGAATCCATTTCGGGCAAGGGGCTGCTGCAGGCGCCGGACTTCCTGCTTTCTCTTCATATCAGCAGGATCAGTTAATTGACTATTTTAATAATAAAACTGCAGGAAAGTTTACACAGGAAGAAATCGACTGGATGAGAGCGCAGATTAAAGGTGAGTTTCCACCTTTTGTGAATACAAGAACGCTGGCACATAAAATTCGTAACGATCCGGATCTGGATTTCAATACAAGGGGGCTGCTTGCTGATAAAATTGAAGCAAGTGGCGGTCATGGAAGCATCTTTGGTGTGATTGAGGCTAGTAATATTGCCTTTGGTACAGGTTTGTCAGGAGTTCATACAATCGTTCCAGATACCCGGTACGATGATCCGGATTACAGAGTTAAAAGACCATCTCCGGCTGACAGCCTTGAAGACAAGAAAGGTCATATTGACGTTTGTACACCGAATGAGGTCGTTATTATGGATAACGGAATGCTGGGAATTTGTATTGGTCCCGGGCAGTAAGTCAGTTTTTCTAAGAACTTAATCGAAATATTTAATGCGTGCCTTGGCGGGAAGCTCTGAATTCAGGAGCATTTCAAGGCGGCGGGGGTTTTCCTGCCTTGCGATAGAAGCGGCTGTTTCGGCGATAATAACCTTTACAAGGTTATCGTCGTGGGCGTTTTTCTCCAGTTTAACACCCAGTGGAGCCATGACCACAGTGCCCAAAATAGCGCCGTAGAAGGTTGTCAAAAGGGCAACGGCCATGGCGGGGCCGATGGCTTCGGGGTTTTCAAGCTCGGCGAGCATCTGGACAAGACCGACCAGCGTTCCGATCAGGCCCATCGCGGGGGCGACTTCCGAGGCCCGGCGGGCGATGCTGGCAGAGCGTTTTTCGCGTTCCGTCTGTGTGTCGATTTCCTGCATCAGCATGCTTTCAACGTCTTCGGGGGCGTAACCGTCCACCACCATACGCATAGCGCGCTGCAGGAAAGCTTCGCGCCGCAATTCCTTGTCGTACTGTGCCAGTGCCAGAATTCCTTTTTTACGGGCGACAACGGCGATGTCCATCATCGTGTGGGCAAGTTTTGCGGGGTCTATAACCTGCCTTACGATAGATTGGCTCATTACCTGTAAGGCCCTGCCCAGTTCCTGTATTGAATATGATGTGCTGGTTGCCGCCATAGTTCCCAGAACAACAATAAAAAGAGAGGGGACGTTAAAGAAATTGGCGTCGCTGTGTCCCATAATAATCGCCACGACAATAAGGCCGATGGCAAAGCTCAGGCCCAAAATTGTAGCAAAGTCGATGACCGTATGACGCCCCGGGACTTTGAGGTCGGGAAGCTTGTCGGTTTCGCTTCTTGTAGATGCATCCGTTTGATCTTTTGCGAGTTGCGCGTCGCTGCTCATTGCCCCTTTTTGTCCCTCGTAGCCTTTACCACGTCTTATTATGTGCGGTCTGATTTAACGATTTCAGTCATAGTTACACCAAGCTTGTCTTCCACGACCACGACTTCCCCGCGAGCAACGAGACGGTTGTTCACATATATATCAATGGCTTCCCCGACTTTCCTGTCAAGCTCCACAACCGCGCCACGGCCCAGTTTCAGGAGCTGGCTTACCTGCATGGTAGAGCGGCCCAAAACTGCCGAAATCTGGACCGGAATGTCATAAATAGCTGTGACGTCGCCTGCCATAGGCTCACCGACCCCGTATTCATGTTCGACAGGTCCCTGCAAAGCGGGGTCTTCATGAATCTCTCCAAGATTCATGGCTCCCCCTTTTTCTTTGCCGCCGTCGCTTTCAGATGCGGTGGTGGTTCCTTCGTCTCCGCCCTCTTCGACGCTTTCGTTTTCATCACTCATCTGTTGCCTCCGCGTTGTTTCCTTTTTCTTCTGCTTGCTTTTCTATCTCATCGTTATCATGAACGTTTGTAGGCTCTCCTGCAAGCGCCTCTTCCATAAGACGAACAACTTCGTCAGCTATGGCTACTGTATTACGCACCATGCCGCCGTCTTTCCACGAAAGGGTGCAACCGCCCTTTTCGAGATGTTCATTCGCGATAACCTTAAGCTTCCCAGCCCCTGCCGAAGCAAATGTTTTATCTAGAAACGCCTGAATGCCTTCCTGTGTATCCGGCGGGACTTCTATGGTTATCTTTTCTTGGTTTTCCTGTTTGATAATTACTTTCTCAAGAATGTCCGTGAGTTCGGCAAAGCCATGCTTTTCAAAAAAGAAAGGAAAAAGCTTTTTAAAAATTGTCTGGGAAAGTTTAACAGATTCCCGTTCATAAGCTTTTTCACGGCTCTGCTCTGCATCAAGAATTTTTTCTACATCTTGCGAGATACTTTTCAGCACAGTGGCGATATGCTGTTCGCGACTTTCGGCAGCCTCTCTGGAGGCTTCCTCGCGTCCCTTTGCAAAAGCTTCTTTTGCTGCGGCCTGTTTTGCGGCCTCAAGTTCTTCCTCGCTGTATGTCGGAGGAGGGGGGGCTTCTTCAATTTCCTCTTCTTCCGGTTCATCAAAAATGTGGGTGCCAAAGAGGAATTTTTTCGGTTTGTCTTTTTCGATTGTATTGCTCGCCATATTTCCAGGTCGTTTTAATAGATCATCTCGTCTTCTTCAGCGCCACTCGGGATTGTGATTTCTCCTCGCGCTTCAAGCTCTTTGGCAAGGTTGACGACATATTGCTGACATTCTTCCACATCTTTCAGGCGTACCGGCCCCATGGCTGCCATATCTTCCTTCATAATTTTGGCGGCGCGTTCGGACATGTTGGAGAAGAACAGGTCGCGCATGCTTTCCGTCGAGCCTTTCAAGGCGGTAGGCAGCTTATCCTTATCGGCGGCACGTACAAGCGTTTGTACGGATGTGGGATCGAGTTTTCCAAGATCTTCGAAGGTGAACATGAGGGAACGGATCTTTTCCGCCGAATCCGGGACGCTTTTTTCCAGTT